>JAZUGU010000172.1:0-4783 GCA_045641325.1 Candidatus Avispirillum sp. | reverse complement strand
CGTTGTAGCTGTTGATCTCGGTGGTAGCGGTGATAACGACGTCCTCTGCGGGCATCTTGAAGTCCTCGGTAACGCTCCAGTCGGTTACGGTGTAGCCTTCTTTTTCGAACTTATCGCGGATCTCTACAAGCTCGTCGTAGTTGTAGGTCTCAACCTCACCAACCTGCTCGCCGTCTACCTTATAGGTGACTTTGTACTGGTTGATGGTAGTGGTTGCATGGATATCAACATCCTGAGCGGGCATATTGAAGTCTGTCTTATCCCAGGGAGTTACGGTGTAGCCTACTTTTACGTACTGGTCGCGGACGGTAACGGGTGTGCCGTAGTTGTAAGTCTCGACCTTGCCGACCTGCTCGCCGTCTACATAGTAGGTTACCTTGTAGCTGTTGATGGAAGTTGTTGCGTGGATGTCAACGTCCTGTGCGGGCATTGTGAAATCTTCTTTATCCCATGCGGTCACGGTGTAACCCTCTTTTACGTACTGAGGCTGAACGGTTACGGGGGTGCCGAACTCGTAAACTTCGGAATCGCCGTACTGAACGCCGTCAACGTAGTAGGTTACCTTGTAGCTGTTGACTGTGGTGTATGCATGGATATCAACGTTTCCGGCAGGCATCGTAAAGTCTTCCTTATCCCAATCGGATACGGTGAAGCCTTCCTTTTCGTAACGGTCACGTACATAGACCTGAGTGCCGTATGCATACGTTTCGGGATCGAATACCTGTTCGCCGTCAACGTAATAGGTCACGTCGTAGCTGTTGACGGACATCTTAGCAACGATGACAACGTTCTCAGCGGGCATCGTGAAGTCCTCGGTGATGCTCCAGTCGGATACGGTGTAGCCTTCCTTAGCGTACTTTTCACGTACGGTTACGGGAGCACCGTACTTATAGGTTTCTGTCTCGCCGAACTGTTCACCGTTGATCTCATAGGTCACGGTATAGGTATCGAGATCGTAGTAAAGGTCAAGGGTGAGTATCTGTACCTGACCGTTTTCAACGGTAGGCATTACGACGGTACCCTCTGCAGTAGACTTTCCTTCATTATATGTATAATGAGCAAAGTCCTTGACATCAGCGGTCACTTTGCTGTTAAGATCGCCCACATTCATTTCGGTTTCTGCAAGAGTATAAGTGCCGTCAAGGTTTTCAAGATAGTAGTTTACCTTGTAAGCTGCTGCCGTGGGCTCGATGGGCACGATGGGAGTGCTTACCTGCAGCCAGGTTGCGATAAACTCCATATCCTCGTCAACCGTTGCGGGGAACTCTTTTACGGGAGTGCCGTCCGGGGTGACCCATCCTGCGAACTCATAGTGCTCGTCGGGAGAGGTGGAAGGAACTGCGGGGAAATTGCCGCCGTCGATAACGTACTCGATAACGGTCTCTTCGCCGTCGCCGATGGTTCCGTTATCGCCTGCGCTGAAGGTTACCTTATTGAGGGTGACCTCAATCGTGGGAGACTCCTCAAGAGTTACAAGAGGATTGCCCTCCTTGGTAACGGAAGCGTTATCGTTGGTAGAATAGCAATGCGTCCCGTATTCGAAATCGCCGGTTTCATCTATCTGAATTTCAAAAGTGACGATAAGCTTGTTGCCGTGCCAGCCGTCCTGCTTTTCAACTACAAGGTTTTCTTCGCTGATGTAGTTGAAGCCGGTGATGCCGACGTTCTTGCCGTCGAAGCTGACTTTAACGTCTTTATTGGCAACGGGAGCGGCCCAGCCGGTCGCGGTCTTGGCAGCGGTCCAGACACCGGTATTTGCTTCATCACCGAGCTTGAAGTACTCGGAAAGAGAATCGGCAAGAACGGAACCTGCATCTGCCTGAGCCGCGGTGCTTGTGGACTCGGTGGCAATGGTCTCGAATACGAGATCAAGTGCGTTGGTATCCTCCACCATGTGGTAGTACTTATCCTCTGTCTTGCTGCCGTGGTCAGTCATGCTGGCAGCATTGGGATAGTTGGAGGACGTGTAGTTCAGGAAATTCTTGACGGTATCGGAAGCGCTCGTGATGGCACCGATGGTGTACACGGTAACGCCTTTTTTCTTCATTCCGCTTGCGGCATTGATCGCACCGTTTGCGAAGGAATTGTTGAAGCTGCCGCTTCCGGGCTCACCGTCAGTGAACAGCACAACGATCTTGGAGGCATCGTCACGTGCCTTATCAATGACATCTGCAGCAGATTCCATTCCCAGATGAGTATAAGTATATCCGGTGACACTGAGATTGTTTACGGTTGTGTGAAGGGATCTCGCACCCGTAGTCACGGAAGTGAGGTTCGCCGCAACTGAAGAACCGGATGAGTAGGTCACGATGCTTATGCGGTGATCGACCTCATTTTCAGCGGCGTTTGCAGCAACGGCATCGATCAGGTTGTTGACGGAATACTTGAGCGCGTCGATCTTATAGATCTCGATTCTTACGGTACGGCTGGTATCTGCGCTGACAAGATTCCAGCTGGGTCTGGAGTTGCTGCCGGAATTGTAATACCACTGGCCGTTTTCGTATTTCATGCCGTAAGTGTTTCTGCCGCCCTGGATGTATCTGTAAGAGCTTGCAAGATCAGGGTTCAGAGCGGAAGTATCCTTGCTGTTGGACACCACCATGGGAGAGTAGCTTCCCATTGACAGTGAAAGGTCAAGGACAAGCACCAGATCAATGGGAACACCCGAGGTGGTCACGGTACTCGTACCTGTTGCGTAAGCTTCAAAGGTGATGTAATATTTGCCGTCTTCTCCTTTGTAAGCAGATTTTTCGATGTGAAGGTTACTCGGATCGTTTTCAGGTGTCGTTACTGTCGTGACAGGCGTTTCCTGACCTGCCGCAAACACTATTGACGGCACGCTTGATAACACCAGAACGATGCAGAGCAATAATGACAAAAACTTTTTCATTTTTGTCCTCCTTTCTTTGGTTGTGATATAATAAAAAATTGATTGCATACCCATGATTTTGTGGCCGATATGCGGGGACCGTGTTCTCCGGTTGCCGGGGATCACACCTTCCCCGTCCTTCGAAATTCAGAATCACCATATAATAGATGATAGGATATTATACCACATTTCGCCCGGAATTGCAAGACGGGTTGGCGGAAAATTCATTTTCAGTATTTGCCAAATATGGATATTTTGCGACTGTTTTTGACTTTTTATCTCCGTATCCCCTGCGGCTATTGATTTTTTATTTTTGATGTGGTAAAATGATTTTGCAAAAAATTTTTTTCAATATGCAGGTGCCTACTCAGAGTAGGCAACCGTCTATATTCTTTTTATGCATTTGCATATAACATCTGAGAGGCCGGATTATGAAGAAAAACATGCCAGATACCCTCGTTCTGACAGCAGACAGCACCTGTCTTTCCGACTCTGTCCTGTTCAAAAAAGGGTATGCGCTGATACCCCAGGAACGACGGGAGAAAATCGAAAACCTGCATATTGAAAAAGAGAGAAATCTTTCTCTTGCCGCTTCCCTTTTACTGCGTTTCGGACTGGAAAAATTCGGTATTTTTTTAAGAGACGGAGATATCGTTTTAGACAATTGCGGAAAACCTTTTCTCAAAAATCGCGGAAATTTCTTCAATTTATCACATTCGGGCATATTTTCGATGTGTGTCATATCGCAGAATGAGGTGGGATGTGACGTGCAGAAGATGGAAAACAATGACCATTTACGCACCGCAGAGAGATTTTTTTCGGCAGAGGAATATGAAAATCTCATAAGACTTCCGGAGGACGAAAGAGCGGGGACATTTTACCGTTACTGGGTACTTAAGGAGAGCTACATGAAAGCCCTCGGAAAGGGATTTACCATGTCGCCGTCGTCCTTTACCGTCAGCCTCGGTGACACGGTTTCCGTTTCCTCTTGCGGCGGGAAGGACACCGAACGACATTTTTACGAATATGACGGCATTCCCGGATACAGATGTGCCGTGTGTGTATGCGGCGCGGGAGACGTGCGGTTCCGCACTATTGATCTTAAGGATAAATTATAGTTTGCGGGGAAGCCCCCGCGGGCGAGAGACGCTCCGCTGCTGAATCGTTTTTACGCTTACAGACGGATATTTCTTGTAAACGGAACGAAACGGGAGCGTGAAACGCCCCGTTTCTGTATGCAGACGAACGCTCCACACACGCCCACCGGGCGTGTCATTGCGAGCGAAGCGTGGCAATCTCTGCTAATGCTCTGATGGCACCTATATTAGATGGACTAAACCGTTTGTAGAGATTGCCACGGTCGGGCGATGCCCTCCCTCGCAATGACACCGTAGGGGCTCCGCCCCTCGGTGTATGGCGGCTTCGCCGCCAACCACACCAGCTCGACAAACTATAATTTATTCTCTTTCCGTTTTTCCCGTATCCTATTTACAAAATCTGCCGTTCAATGTATAATAAAATAAATAAACCCACAGGAGATATTATGACAGACATTATGCTCTTCCGTGAGAAGCTTGCGCTGAACGCGGCGGCATTCGATGCCGTGAAAAAAAACGTGCGTGAGGGCTGGACGGAAAACGAAGTTAAAGCACTTATACAGAAGGTATGGGACGAAAAAGCAGGCAGGTGTGTTCCCTTTTCCGGTGACATCGACAGCGGTGAGAGAGGCGCCGAGATCGGAGGCGACGCCACCGACAGAGTGCTCCGCCGGGGAGATGCGCTGATCCTCGATCTTCAGCCGGGATTT
This sequence comes from Candidatus Avispirillum sp., assembly GCA_045641325.1. Classification (GTDB taxonomy): domain Bacteria; phylum Bacillota; class Clostridia; order Oscillospirales; family CAG-272; genus Avispirillum. Next base: position 107 of record JAZUGU010000172.1, on the reverse strand, counting down.
GACTCCTGCTACGCGGACACGACCCGCACGTTCTTTATCGGGGAAATCTCCCCCGAGGCAAAGGACGCATACGATGCCGTGATATACACGCTCCGTGAAACGGAAAA
>JAZUGU010000171.1:0-15567 GCA_045641325.1 Candidatus Avispirillum sp. | reverse complement strand
AATAGTTGGATATGGGGCCCTTATCGGAATAAACCACAACGGTGGTATATGCGGGTAATCTGTTCAGCGCCAATGTCTGATACGATTTTGAGCCGAGGGTGACGTCCGTGATCTTAAGCTTTACACGCAGATTTCCGATGAGCGGGTCGCCGTCCGACGTTATACCGAATGACTGGAACATTTCCTCGAACGGGGTCTCCTGCTGGATGTTCTGCGAGCATATTATCTCGCCGTCGCATATATCGGTGCCGCGCGGAACGCACAGCTCCTTTTTAACTACGGGATCATCCTCGCCGGGGCCTTCGACTCTCGAATTGTACTCCGCCATCATCCAGAGGTCGCCGTTGACGGCGGCGATTACGGACTTATTTTCCGTATTGTCACGGTTGAAATCGTTCACTATATTTGCAATAGTCTTTTTTGAACCCACGGGGCCTGCCATGACAACGTCAAAAGCAAGGTCCTCCTGATCGGGATCGAACTCGAGGACACGGAGGAACTGGGGGCCGGTCTCGCTGTACTCATACCCTGCCGCGAGATAATACTCCGTTGCGGTGACGCCGGGATACAGCACCTCTTCCGTACAGGATATCTGTCCGGGGAGAGTTGGAGCTGTCGCCGACACGGTTACCGTGAGCATTATGGCTGAAAGCAGGATACTTATTAATCTTACACTCTTTTTCATACGCTTCCTTTCCGAAAAGAACGTCTCCGTGGGAGACGTTCTTTTCACTGATTCCTAAGTCTGAACATCTCTGTCATTTCCCGGGAATATTTCAGAGCTCCGTGGCCTTTCTTGCCTCGTCGCCCGCGTGGACTGTATATTTTGTTACGTTGCGGATGGTTTCGCCGTCGATCTGGAGCGCCGTGGGACGGTCGAACTCCACCTCGACTTCGTGGCCTGAGAAGATGGACACCATTTCCTTATGCTCTATGTGCTTGCCCTCGAAGATCGCGGGGAAAACCATGAGTGTTTTGGCTTTTGTGCCGCCGTACATGGGAGAGACGGTGACAGTATGCTCCGCGTTCATTCTGTCCTGGGTGGGGGTCGCCATCATTCCGCCGCCGTAATATCTGCCGTTCATGGTGGGGGCGAGCCACACCTTTTTGAACTCGTGCTTTTCGCCGTCCACGGTGACGGTGGCGTTGGTACGCTTATAGCCGTATGCAAGTCCCTTGATCGCGATGGCGGTATAGTTTATCTTTTTTGAGCCGGAGGCTCTCAGCTTATCGCCCTCTTCACAGCAGTATCCGTCGATTCCGAAGCCGATGCCGTTGATGAACTTATATTTTCTGCCGTTTATTTCGGCGACCGGCAGGTCTTTTATGTACTGATTGATTTTTACCGGCATTGCGGGGTCTGCACCGATATCGTGCATAAAGTCGTTTCCTGAGCCGCAGGCGTAATAATACACGTCGTTATCATATTCTACGCCGAGGGTATCGTTGACGAACCTGCTGAGTGTGCCGTCTCCTCCGGCAAGGATGATTCTGTCGTCCGCTTCAAGCTTTGAGAAAAAGTCCTTATAATCACCGACGTCCGTTATATCCGAGAAAACGAGCTCGTCTCCGCTGAGCTTATCGATAAGCTCCTTTGCTTTATCGGTTCCTCTGCCGTTACCTGCTTTGGGATTGAACAATACGTGATACTTTGCCATTTCTATGCCTCCGATGTTGGTGCTGATAATGATATATTATACAATATACGACAAATACTGTCAAGGAAAATACCTGAAGATTTTCTATGCCTGATTCTTACATTTCCTTTTTGAAACCAAGAAAAGGGGCGAAAGCCCCTTTTTCTGAAGTCAGTCAACGTATCCGTCGGGGTTCATTTCCTGCCAGCGGGCAAGGTCATCGCACATTTCCTCGATGCCGCGCTCTGCTTTCCAGCCCAGTACTCTGAATGCCTTTTCGGGATCTGCATAGCATTCGGCGATATCGCCGGGACGGCGTGCGCCGATCTTATATTTTACGGTCTTTCCGCTTGCCTTCTCGTAAGCCTTTACGATCTGCAGAACGGAATAGCCGTTGCCTGTTCCTACGTTGAAATAGTCTATTCCCTTATTGGAGTCCGTCCAGTCAAGTGCTTTCAGGTGTGCGAGAGCCAGGTCCACCACGTGGATATAGTCACGGACGCCGGTGCCGTCGGGTGTATCGTAGTCATCGCCGTAGACGGTGAGGCACTCGAGCTTGCCTGCGCCCACTTTGGAAACATAGGGCAGGAGGTTATTGGGGATACCCTGGGGATCTTCGCCCATAAGGCCGGATTTATGCGCTCCGATGGGGTTGAAATAGCGCAGGATGGCCACGGAAAAATCAGGCTCTGCCACGCACAGGTCGGAGAGAATACGCTCTATCATGAGCTTGGTCTCGCCGTAGGGGTTGGTGGTGGACAGGGGGAAATCTTCCGTTATCGGCACGGACTTGGGAAGTCCGTACACGGTGGCGGAGGATGAGAACACTATCTTCTTCACTCCGTAATCTCTCATGATACGGCAGAGATTGAGAGTGCCTGTAAGGTTATTGTTATAGTATTCCAGAGGCTTTGCCACGGACTCGCCGACAGCCTTGAGACCTGCGAAATGGATAACGGAGTCGATCTTGTTTTCACGAAAGACCTTTTCCGTTGCATCGTAATCAAGCAGGTCAGCCTTATAGAATTTGGGGCGGATGCCCGTTATCTTTTCGATTCTGTCAAGGACACATTCCTTACTGTTGGAAAGGTTATCGAGGATAACCACCTCTTTGCCGATCCCCAGCAGTTCAACTACGGTATGAGAGCCGATAAAGCCCGTGCCGCCTGTAATAAGAATAGCCATGTTTTTCTCCTGATTTATTATTTCCAGAGTCCCTTGGGATACTCGCCGGAAGCGATCATATCGCCGATCTTTGCGACAACGCCGGGCTTATCGTCGGCATAGGTGACGCCGTACCACTTTGCGGTGGTGGGGATGACCTCAACGGTGCACTTGCCCTCGTTCTTCAGCTCGCCTACCACGTTGGGCAGGAAGCACTCGCTCTTTAAGGGCTCTCTGTCGGGATCGTTGATGAATGCCTCGAAGCGCTCTGCGGCACCCTCGAAGATAGAGGGAGTGAAGCACCAGAAGTTCATGGATACGACGGTTTCGGGAGGAGCTACGACCTTATTGCCGTTCTCGTCCTCGAATTCTCCGCCGCCTGCTACCTTATATATCTTGGTCCTCTCAACGATCTGCTGGAGATAGCCGTTCTCGGTAACGCAAACGCCGCGGGCAACGCTGCCGTTGTCGGTGAGAGTATTGCCCATATGATAACCGATCATTGCATACTGACCCTCGGTGCCGTCTACCTTCTTCAGGAATTCAGCGGCCTTAACGTATGCATCTCTGCCGTAGAAATCATCGGAGTTGATAACCGCGAAGGAATCGTTGCCGACAACGTCCTGTGCACAGAGGATAGCCTGAGTGGTGCCCCAGGGCTTTACTCTGTCTGCGGGGATCTTATCCGCAGGTACCATGAAGTCCATGGTCTGGAACGCATATTCAACTTTTACCTTTCCCTCAAGGCGCTTTCCGATGGTTTCATGGAAATCGTTATAGTTCTGCTCCTTGATGATGAAAACGACTCTGTCAAAGCCCGCTTTCAGAGCATCAAAAACGGAAAAGTCAATGATGAATTCGCCGTCTTCGGTGAAGGGATCTATCTGCTTGAGTCCGCCGTAACGGGAACCCATGCCTGCTGCAAGTACAAGTAAAGTCATAACATTTCTCCTTGTAATTAGTTTTTTCTTTATTCTATTACATATTCGCCGTGATTTCAAATTAATTTGCCTATATTTACAATTTATTCACAATTTTCCCTCAGTGCGGACGGTTGACAAACGGGGACGGCGGGATTATAATATAATTGTCTCATATGAGACAGTATGGAGGAACGTATGGAACTGAAAAATGCTCTCTCGGAGCTATTCATTTTCGACGGCATTGATTTTGCCGCAATTGACCGGAAATACTCTGTTACCGGCTCCTGCCGGACTGAGAATTTTTCCGGCAGTGAGGTCATATTTTCTTCGGCTCACGCCGATTCCCTGCCGGTGATGCTTTCGGGACGCGCGGTGATAAAATCCGGTGAAGGCACGAGCGGTGCTCCGCTCCGTTATCTTTACGAGGGTGACGTCTTCGGTGCCGCAACGCTTTTCGGTGAGGGCGGCAGCCGCACTATCGGCATCTCGGAGGGTGAATGCACCGTGGGCTATCTTCCCGCAGGGACTGTTGAAAAGATACTTTCGGCAGAGCCCGCATGCTCCATGAACTTCATACGGTTTCTTTCCGGCAGGATCGAATTTCTCAACAGAAAGATCGCTTCATTCACGGCGGGAAGTGCCGAGGCAAAGCTTGCGTTCTATCTTATGGGTACAGGAGAGACCGGCGGCAAAAGCTTCACCGTGCCCGTTTCACTTTCGATGCTTTCCTCAATGCTTGATATCGGCAGGGCTTCCCTTTACCGTGCTTTTGACAGGTTTATCAGCGAGGGCATTATAGAAAAGGACGGAAAGAACATCACCGTTACTGACCCCGCTTTACTTGAAAAATATCTTAAATGAGGTATACAACATGAAAAAACTGATTTCTCTCGTTCTTGTGCTTGTGCTGTGCACGGCTGTTTTCGCATCGTGCGGCGAAAAGAACGGTGCGCTCACCGTTCCCGTTCCCGGCCCGGACGGGCAGGACACCACTGCTGGGTCCGACACGGTCAATGACGATCCGGTTCGTGTGTTCACTCTTATGGGGCCCACCGGAATGGGCATGGCAAAGATGATAGAAGACTCAAAAAAAGGCACCGCAGGCATGAATTACAAGTTCACCGTGGCAGGTGCTCCCGATGAATTTACGGGTGAGATAATCCAGGGGAACTTCGAGCTTGCCGCAGTTCCCACGAATCTTGCGGCAACTCTCTGTGCGAAAACAGAGGGCGCGGTTTCGGTCATTGCCGTAAACACTCTGGGAGTTCTGTACGTCCTTGAAAACGGAGATACGATTAAATCCGCAGAGGACTTGCAGGGCAAGACGATTTACTCGTCCGGGCAGGCCGCCGTTCCCGAATACGTTCTCAACTACATTCTTGACGCTTTCGGCATAAAATGCAACGTTATCTACGAATCCGAGCACGACGTTGTGGTCACCGATCTCATTTCAAAGAAGGCGGACATCGCCATTCTTCCCGAGCCCAAGGTAACTGCGGCGCTGAAAAACAAGGAAGCGCCCGAGGGGCTCCGCATTGCTCTTGATCTGAACGATTTATGGGAAGAGGCCTGCGAAAAGAACGGCGACACAGCCGCTCTTTACATGGGATGTGTCATCGTGAACAATGAGTGGGCTGTAAGCTATCCCGACCGTCTTGAGGCATTTCTCGAGGAGTACAGAGAGAGTGTTGATTTCGTGAACACGGACGAATCGGCGCCCCAGGTGGTAGTTGACGCGGGGATAATTCCCGCCGTGCCCATAGCAAAAGCCTCGATCCCCAATTCACACATAGTATGCATCACGGGTGACGAGATGTATCTCAATCTCAAGGGATTTTATCGGGTACTGTTCGATTTCAATCCGAAATCTGTTGGCGATGCGATGCCTGCCGATACGATTTACCGCACGGAAAATTCTTACGTTATTGTTGACTGATGGCTAAAAAAATACTGAAAAGCTTATGCATCGCCGCTTTCTGGCTGGCGATCTGGGAAATACTGTCGCTTATCGTCGGCAAGGAAGTGCTTCTTCCCTCCCCCGCCGTCACGGTGAAAACGCTGTTTTCTCTTGCCGTGACGGGAGAGTTCTGGGCATTTTGCGGAGCATCCGTCATGAGGATCGCGGCAGGTCTTATTTTCGGCACGGCGGCAGGTGTCATTCTTGCCGCGTTAAGTGCACGGAGCATACTTATCAGGGACGCTGTATCGCCCGTGCTTTCAATAATCCGCGCCACTCCCGTGGCATCGTTCATCATCCTTGCTCTCGTCTGGATAGGCAGAGGAAACGTTCCCGCTTTTACTGCATTCCTTATGGTGCTTCCCGTTATCCGGAATTCCGTTCTGGTGGGGATCTCCGGCATTGACAGAAGCTTAAAAGAGGTCTCGGACGTGTACGGATTTTCGTTTATCAAGCGATTCCGTTTACTGTATTTCCCGTCGGTGGCGCCCTCGTTTTTCGGAGGGCTGCGCACCTGTCTCGGGCTTGCATGGAAAGCGGGAATTGCCGCAGAGGTCATATGCAATCCCGAGCGCGGTATCGGTGCCGCTCTTTACGATTCCAAGGTATATCTCAACACGGCAGAACTGTTTGCATGGACCGCGGCGGTCGTCATTATCAGCATGATCTTTGAAAAGGTGCTCGACCGCATCTCCCTGCGGCTGACCGGGAAAGGCGGTGCTCTCGCATGAAGCTTACGAACATATCAAAGGCTTTCGGAGAAAAGGTTTTGTTTTCCGGGCTTACCTACGACATACCGGAGGGTATCACCGCCGTGAAAGGCGCATCCGGCAGCGGAAAGACAACGCTTCTGCGAATGATCGCGGGGCTTGAAAAGGCAGATATCGGAGAGGTTTCCGGTAAAGGAAAAATCAGCTTTTGCTTTCAGGAGCCCAGGCTCTTCCCCTGGCTTTCCGCAAAGGACAACGCCGCTGTTGCCGAAAAAGAAAAGGGGCTTTCGGATAAGCTCCTGCGCGAGCTGGGGCTCGGCGATGATCTCGATCTTATGCCCTCGGAGCTTTCGGGCGGCATGCAGAAAAGAGTATCACTTGCACGCGCGCTTTCCGCTTCCTTTGACACGCTTCTTCTGGACGAGCCCTTTGCCGGGCTCGATGCGGATGCCGCTGAAAATGCGATGCGTGTTGTGAGAAAATATACCGGCGGAAAATGCGTGCTTATCGTTTCCCATGATGAGGATACGGTTAACAGTGCGGACAGAATGATCGAGCTTTGAACAATAGAAAAAGCCCGCCTTGTGGCGGGCTTTTAGTTTGATTTGGCCTAAGGCCTCATCCGTCAAGAGCCGGGAATATTCCGTCTCTTGCCACCTTCCCCCGCAGGGGAAGGCTATTTTATTCTGCTTTCCCTACTTCCTTATAGTACGGATCGATCATTATTTCTTTTATTTTGGGGAAGGCACAATAGACCGAGGTATACGTGAGAAGTCCGAACAGGATGATGAACGGGATCACAAGGCCTACCGGCATGAATACTCTGATAAGAAGCACGTCGATGATGACGAGCAAGGTGCTTGCCAGCAATGCCATGACGTTGCGCTTGAAGCCGAGGATGGCAAAGAACACGCTGTTCTTGATGATCTTGAACATACTCATATCAAACGTTACTATCATGAGATACGGGTACATACGGATGAAGAAGTACAGGATGCTCATACCGTAGCTGACAACGTACAGTATCATATTTATTGACGAATATGCGGCGTTCACTCTGTATGAAAGCACATCGAAGACGAGCATTGCCATCATAAGAAGGTCGATGATGCCGAAGATGAGCGCCTGTCGGAAATTCTTTTTCATGGCATACCAGAAATCGCTGAGGACGAAAACCGGTTCGCCTCGGAGAATGTTTCGGAGAACATAGGTAACGCCCGCCATTACAGGTCCGAACGTGACGAACAGTAAAAGGGTCAGCCCCAGGAAAACGTAGGTGGATGGGGTCATCACCGACACCGCGTCCTGCCTGCCGAACACGCCCAAAAGCGCTGTGATGACGGGAGATCTGTCAAAATACGCGCTTCCCTGCAGTGCCGCATAAATCTGGGAATCGGGGCCCAATGCATCCACCGTGGTATATGCAAATGCGACAAGTGCGAAAAACACGGGGAAATTTCCGAAAACAAGCAGAAGGTTTGCGGAAAATATATGGTTCATTCTGCGCCACATCAGCTTGAAATAGTTGGCGATACCGGGGTGGTCTATGACCTTTTCCTCGTCCCTGTCAACTCCCTTGCCGTCTTTTCTGAACGTATTCTCAAAGGGATTGAGAGTGAATCTCTTTTTCTTCTCTCTCGCCTTTTCCTCACGCTCTTCGGCGCCGTCGTTCATATTCTCGTATTTTTTCGGCATCCGTTTCTTTTCCTTTCATGGTTTTACATGCAGAGGTACGGCACGGCACGCAGCAGCACGGCGGCTCCGCTTACCGCAAAATAGGAAAGCAGTTTCGGCAGAGCCCCGCTGTTTTTCCCTTTGCTTTTCATGATAGCCGTATATACAAACAGAAGAAGCGTTACGGCAGAATACGCCGTCAGCGCTCCCACCGCCGCTCCGTTTACTGAATTGACCGTACAGTACATTGCCGTATGCCCGACCGACAGCCCTCTCAGAAAAAATACCGCGCCCGCCGCAAAAGAAGAAAACGCCCGCCCGCAGGGCAGACTGAGGAGCACAGCCGCAATAATATCCGGCATGCACATAAGTGACACTTCCTCTGCAGGGTTCCCCGAAATGTCCGGGGCGCCGAGCATGACCGTCATCCCTTCTACACAGGGCAGACGTGTGCCCGTCCAAACGGCGGCGGCAAGCGCCGCCGTTATGAGGAGCACGTATATTTTTCCGAAATCGGTATCGCTGAGCCTCAGCTTTCCTGAATACATTTTCCATCCCCCGTTTTTTTCAATACTATGACGGGGGGCAGAGGTTTATGACCGGGATCTCTTATTCCTCGGTATTATCGTTTCCGGGGAGAGCATCGGCACCCGCTTCTTTTTCTTTCTTCTTTGAGCCGGAGATCACGATAATGATGATCACCGCTGCAACTACTACTGCCGCGATCGCCGCGCAGAGGATGATCTTCTGAACGGTGGGATTTCCCTTATCCTCTTCGGGATGTGCCGCGGTGGTTTCCTCGGGCTTTTCGATCCTGTTGCCCTTGGCATCCTCGTAATAGGTTTCGAGGTTGCCGTCGCTGTCTCTTACGAAATCTCCGTTTTCATCGGTTTCGTAATGAGGAGCATCCTCTTTCTTGCCGCTGGGAACTACATATGTTTCGAGCTCGCCCTTTTCGTTCTTTACGAGTTCGCCCTTATCGTCGGTAACGTAAGCGGTGACGGGCTCCTTGGTCTCTTTATCGGAGATGACGCCCTTCTCATCGGTGGCTACCTCGCTGGTAGCATCGGAGCCGGATACGGTTACCGAGGCTTTAACGTCGCCGTCTGCGGGGACGGTACGGTCCTTGCTGAGATCGGTCGCATCGAAGAACCAGCCCACACCGTTATCGGGGAATCTGAGCCATACGTCATGGTATCCGTTGGTAGCTCTGTCGGTCACCTCAAAGGTAAGAGTGAGGACGAGGCCGGTATTCTCGTTATTCGCCTCGGGATTGTCCAGCTGAGCATAGTATCTGTAATAATCGGGGTTGGTAAGGGGAGCTTTTGTGAAATCGCTGTCCTTATAAACCGTTCCGTTCTTTACGTCCTTGAGCTTAAGTGCCGTGTTGTCAAAGCAGACTTCAAACATCATTGCCCATGTACCGGCATTTTTGTCAACATACACTTCTACGTCTACGGTATCGCCGGGCTTACCTTCCCCACCCTTGATGGAGAACTGCATATCGGGATCCTTTGCAAATGCGGTGAGCGACAGCACGCCTACAAGCATTGCGGCGCAGATGATGAGTGATACGATTTTTTTCATTTTTATGTTCCTTTCGGTTTGAGAGCAAATCTCTTTACCGTATTATACTCCAATGCGCTCTCTCTGTCAAGTTCATAATATCTGTTTTTTATCCGGAATATTGCCAAAACACTTGATTTTCGGGCCGATTGGCAATATAATTTCAATAGAATGATTTTTCAGGAGGATATTATGTCATTACCTATCGGATTACAGCTTTTCAGCGTAAGAGATCACATGGAAAAAGACCCTGTTGCGACCCTTCGTGAGATCGCAAAAATGGGCTACGACGGTGTTGAGACCTGCGGACTTGCCGGCCTTACGCCCGAGGAATTCAAGAAAGTCTGCGACGAGGCGGGACTGCGCATCATTTCCGCACACGGCGGAGAAGAATTCATCATCCGCGATATAAAGGAAACCGTTGCCACTTACGAGATGTTCGGTGCGGAATATCTTGTCATGGCGTACACTTCCCCCGACAACTGGCCCGGCCACGATAATTTCGAGAAGCACAGCGCAGATTTGAAGGCCTCCTGCGAATATGCGAAGGCACACGGTCTGCAGATCCTTTACCACAACCACGAGGGTGAGACTGCATTATACGGCAATTCCACTCTTCTTGACGGCATCATTGATGCGACAGACGGCGCTCTTATGTTTGAGCCCGACCTTTGCTGGGTAAACATCGGCGGTATAAAGCCCGTTGATTTTCTTAAGTCACATGCGGGAAAATGTCCCGTTATCCACATCAAGGACTTCTATTGCGGTGAAGATTACGTTGCAGACCGTCAGAAGCCCTGCCGTCCCGACAGCTTCCAGCACCGTCCCATCGGATACGGCAGGCAGGACATGCCCGCCATCATTGACACGGCTGAAAAAATCGGCGCGAAGTGGCTCGTTGTTGAGCAGGACTGCGAAGCTTTCGGCAAGTCCCAGCTTGAATGTGCCGCTCTCAGCTGCAGCTGGCTGAGAACGGAAAGATGAGCATGAAAAGGCTTTTATCCCTCGTTCTCGCGTCAGTTCTTCTCTTCTCCATTTTCTCCTGCTCCAAAATACAGAGCGACCTTGAGGTCACGGACACGGAGGAGACCACCGAAGCTATCGTTACCACCGAAGCCGAGACCGAGCCGCCTGCAGGCAACACGGTGACGCTTTACATGGTGGGTGACGTTCTTCTCCACGAGAGAGTTACGGAGAGCGGACTTTCCGATGACGGAACATACAATTTTGACCATCTTTTCGCGCACGTAAAGGACGACATAGAAAGCGCCGACATTGCCATTGCGAACCAGGAAGTGATCCTTGGCGGCGAAGCTCTGGGGCTTTCGGGATATCCCAATTTCAACGGTCCTTTTGAGGTGGGCGATGCTCTGGTGGATGCGGGATTCGACGTGGTGCTCCACGCTACGAACCACGCCCTTGACCGCAACGGCGACGGCATAATGAGCTGTCTGGGATACTGGAAAACGGTGCATCCCTCCACTGCCGTTCTCGGCATTTTCGAGACGGAAGAGGAAAGCCGCGAGGTTTATATCACCAACGTTAACGGAATAAACGTGGCGATACTCAACTACACCTACGGCACCAACGGAATCGAGCCGCCTTACGACATGCCCTTCGCCGTGAATTATCTTGACGAGGACACTCTGATACGCGATCTTACGTATGCGGAAGAAAACGCGGATTTCACCGTTGTTTGTCCCCACTGGGGCACGGAATACGAGCATGCTCCCGACGACAGCCAGAGATACTGGGCTGATCTTATGATAGAGAACGGCGCGGACCTTATCATCGGCACGCATCCTCACGTTATCGAGCCTCTTGAAGAGATAAACGGCGTTCCCGTTTACTGGTCTCTCGGCAATTTCATCAACAGCACCGCAGAAGAAGGTGCGGGTGTTGCCGACAGGATGCTTGGTGCCGCCGCCAAAGTCACTATCAAAAAGAATGACGGCGGTGACGTGACGGTTAAAGAATACACCGCCGAGCCTCTCGTTTGCCACGTGGCGGACGGGACGGACATGACGACTTACCGTCTCGGTGACTACACGGAAGAGATGGCCGCCGGAAATCTTATAGTATATTCCGATCCCGCTTTCTCGGTTTCCTATCTGGAAGACCTTTTCAAAAACGTTATGGGAAATTAAGCGGGTATTAATACAAAAAATGCGGACAGAATAAGTGCAGACGAAAGGAGCGCTTATGAAGTTCGCATTTTTTGATGCAAAGCCGTATGACATACCGGCTTTTGAAAAATACGGCGAGGCCGCCGGAATAAGCTTTAAATATTACGATACAAGGCTCACGCCGGACACGGCGGAATTATGCCGGGGAGTTGACGGTGTTTGCGTCTTTGTCAACGACACAGTCGACCGGGAGGTGATAGACCGGCTCGTCTGGTACGGGGTGCGGCTCGTTGCCCTGCGGTGTGCCGGATTCAACAACGTGGACACCGAATACGCCGACGGGAAAATAGCTTTGGTACGTGTTCCCGCGTATTCGCCCCATGCGGTTGCGGAGCATGCGATGGCAATGCTCCTCACCTCGGTCAGAAGGATACACAAGGCGTATATACGGACGAGAAATTTCAATTTCAGTCTGAACGAGCTGTGCGGTTTCGATCTGTACGGAAAGACCGCGGGCGTTATCGGCACGGGCAAGATAGGAAAGGCTTTTATCGGCATATGCCGGGGCTTCGGCATGAAGGTCATTGCATACGACCCGTATCCGGATAAAAATTCCGATATAGAATACGTTACTATCGAAAAACTGTTATCGGCTTCCGATGTGATATCCCTCCACTGCCCTCTCACCGATGAGACCTATCATCTGATAGATGCCGATGCCGTATCTAAGATGAAAAAAGGATGCATCGTCATCAACACCTCGAGAGGTGCGCTGACTGATGCGGAGGCCCTGCTCGAGGGCATAAAGGCCAGAAAGATCGGCGCGGCGTGTCTTGACGTTTACGAGGAGGAATCGGAGCTGTTCTTTGAAGACAAATCCGCCCACATCATGGAGGACGACGTGCTCGCACGGCTCATATCCATGCCCAACGTGATCGTGACCTCACATCAGGCTTTCCTCACGGAAGAGGCGCTGGACAACATCGCCGAGACCACAGTTTCCAACATTACGGAATATTTCGAAAACGGATTTTCGCAGAACGAGATATGCTTTCATTGCGACAATATACTGAAACGGCCGTAGGAGCTTTCCTGCGGCTGTTTTATTCCGTCATATGCGGTGATGTCCGTTTTCATACATACTTTATTTTTATTTGTTATTGATTTTAAGTCCGGCACGTGATATAATTACTATGTATAGAAATATTTCTTTACGGAGGTTTATATGAAAAGACTGCTTTCTGTAATTCTTTGTCTGTGCATGCTATGCTCCGTTTTGGCCGTGGCGGGAAATGCCATCACGACCATCAAGGACAGCACCTTCAGGCTGGGTGATGCCAATATGGACAGGAACATCGACGCCAAGGACGTTCTTTCCATCAAGGCGGACATTGCAAAGCTCAACAAATTCGTCTGCGACGGCAACGCCGCCGACATTGATGCCGACGGAAAGGTGACCGCAAGAGACGTCTTCTATCTCAAGGGCAATTTTGTGGGCATCGTCGATCTTTCCGACTATGACAGCAATGCTCATCAGGTATACAAGTTCACCATCGGAGGAAAGGATATCTCCGAATACAAGATATACCGTCCCTCCAACTGCACGTCCGACGACAACGTGTATTTTGCCTGCGAGATCCTTGACAGGTACGTAAGAGAAGCGACCGGCACCGATCTTCAGTACACAAGCACCGTGACCGACGGCAGCACCATCGTATTCCACAAGGTGGATTACGAATCCGAACAGGGCCAGAAGCTTGGTCTTGAGGGCTACATATACGAGGTCAAGAACGGCAACCTGCACATCTACGGCACTTACAGAGGTGCCATGTATGCGGCTTACGAGATCGCAGAGAAATATCTCGGTTTCCGTTTCTTTGAAGAGAACTACACATTCCTGTACAGATCGAGAGTCGTTGACATTCCCGAGGGGACCTACACCTTCGTTTACCCCGAGGTGCCCATCAGAAACGTGCGTGCAAACATGTCCAACCAGGAAGAGCACGCCCTCGCTCTGCACATCAACTCCACCGACCACGGCGGCACGACTGACTACCGTCACGGTCTCAGAGCAGGCTCCCAGTTCATCAATGCTCACTCATTCGGTTACTATTACAGAATGGGTACGGGTATCAGACCCGAAGAGGGCACGCTTGAGGAAAGACTGGCCGCTCAGTATGACAGCGGTATCCAGCAGGACGAATACTCCTGGCAGCCCTGCGCTTCCTCTCCCGAGGAATACGACATCATGTTCTCCGGCATGCTTGATACCATCACCCGTATCCTCAACTGGGGTTCCTATGATTTCTCCGACAAGATGCTTTCTCTCGGCGTTCTGTCCATGTCCTTCTCCGGATGTGACAACTCCGATTTCTGCCAGTGCAAATCCTGCTACAACAAATCCATCGGAGGACGCGTAAAGACCAACGCCTCCATGAGAAACAACGTTCTCCCCTACTACGGCGGTCAGTATGAGCTGGGCTCCGACAACTACGTTCAGTACCACAAGGAAGGCTATTCCGGCGTTTACGTTGACCTTGCCAACCGCGCGGCCAACGACATCCAGGCTTACTATCCCGGTCTGAGAGTTCACACCATTCTGTACGCTCACGAGATCCCCGAGACCATCCGTCCCTGCAAGTGGCTCAACGTTTGGTACTGCGGTACCGGATGCAACAACCACTGGTTAGGCAGCCACGAGTGCTCCGAAAAAGGTGGCCAGCTGAAATACGCTGACGGCACCGGAATGTCCAACCGTATTGACGAGCCCGCACTCATCGCATGGGGCCAGTTCTGTGAAGAGTCCGGCGCTGAGCTCTGGTTCTGGTACTACCCCGTTACCTATCACTACTATCTGTGCGGATGTCCCAACATCCTGAACCTCTATTATGACTACAAGTATCTGGTCGAGCTCTGCGGAGTTAAGAACCTGTTCTACGAGGGCGGCGGTCAGACCTACAACTTTGAAACTCTGAAGGGTTATCTCGCCGCAAAGATGGCATGGGAGCCCCACATGAGCTACGAGCAGTTCACTGAATACATGAAGGAATATCTGTACATGTACTACGGTGACGGATACGAAGAACTGTATCAGTACATCCTCATGCAGGATGAGGCCGGAAACCAGTGCGGCACCTGCTTCATCAACAACTACGACCGTCCCGGTGACATGTACTCCCTGAAGTACATCGCAGAGCATTACGAAGAGATGAGAGCACTTCTGGTGGAAGCCGGAAGAAAAGCAAAGAGGACCGAATACAAGGACCGCATCAACACTCTCATGTACAACTGCGACTTCCTGGGACTCTCCGCAGTTTACAAGGATTGGTATGTGAACGGCACCAACAAGGAGCTTTACATTGAGAGATGCACCGACATGTTCGATTACTACAATGCGAAGCACATAACCGTATTCTCCGATTCGAGCATATACACTCTTCCCTCCGCTCCGGACTTCTCCATGGATCCCATGACTCAGATCTATGAGGACGGATCAAGAAGACCCGACGGTGCCTGGGGCTGATACAGAGTAAAAGCTTATCATAATCACAAAACAAAAATCCCCGCCGAGATAGCGGGGATTTTTTCGTTGATAAATTATAGTATAGCGAGCTGTTCGACAATGGTGTGGTTGGCGGCGAACCCGCCAACAGCGCAGGAGCGTTTGCCTGCTTACAGAAACGGGGCGTTTCACGCTCCCGTTTCGTTCCGTTTGTATAAAACATCCGTCTGTCAGCGCAAAAACGGTTTAACAGCGAAGCGTCTCTCGCCCGCGGGGGCATCCCCGCAAACTATAATTTATCACTCGTA
>JAZUGU010000170.1:0-2857 GCA_045641325.1 Candidatus Avispirillum sp. | reverse complement strand
TCGCAATGACACGCCCGGTGGGCGTGTGGGCAAAGAGCGTTCGTCTGCATACAGAAACGGGGCGTTTCACGCTCCCGTTTCGTTCCGTTTGTATAAAACATCCGTCTGTCAGCGCAAAAACGGTTTAACAGCGAAGCGTGTTCCGCCCGCGGGGGCTTCCCCGCAAATACTAATTTATATCTTCATCTCATAAGTTGCAACGGTATGCTTTCCCCGGGGCTTTTCCTCTCCGGTGGGCGCAAAGCCGCAGCTCTTCCAGAATGCCAATGCTTCCTCATCCTCTTTCACACAGCCCAGCGACAGCTTTTCGCATCCGGCTCCCTTCACGGCAGCTCTCACGTCCGCTATCATCTGCGAGCCGATGCCCTGCCTCTGCATCTCACCGTCCACCATGAACCATCCGATAAAAGCATCGCTTTTATCGGGCGAGCCGGTGATAAGATCGAGAACAGCCACAAGTTTTCCGTCTCCGTAGAAGCCGACGAAGTATTTCTCCTCCGTCTCGCTCTCTCCCGGAACGTCGCTTATGACCTCGGTCAGGCTCTCACGGGTGGGATGGCCCTCACCCAGCTTTCTGTAATATCTCTTGTTTGACTTGCAGAGACGGTAAACGTCCGTTATCTCCGCTTCCGTTATCTTTCTGACTTCGTATCCGGTGGAAAGAGCCTCTATATCGAGCCCTCCCTCCTTCGTTTCCGAATCTATCGCCTGTCTGAACTGGGTCTCATAGAGCATATGATAGGTGCCGTTCATGGCGAGCAGTTCCTCATGCGTTCCCTGCTCTGCGATGACACCGTCTTTTACCACAAGTATGCAGTCCGCTTTCAGTATGGTGGATAGGCGGTGGGCAATAACGATGCTCGTTCTGCCCCGCATCATCGCTTCAAGCGCATCCTGGATGGCGTTTTCGGAAATGGAATCGAGGGCGCTTGTCGCCTCGTCAAGAATGAGTATCTGCGGATTTTTCAGGATCACGCGGGCAATGGATATTCTCTGCTTTTCACCGCCGGAGAGCTTAAGTCCCCGGTTGCCCACCTCTGTACCGTATCCGTCGGGCTGGCTCACGATGAAATCGTGGATATTGGCGATGCGGCACGCCGCCTCGATCTCCTCCATGGTGGCATCAGCCTTCGCATAGCGGAGGTTTTCCAGAATGGTGCCGTTGAAGAGATACGTTTCCTGCGTTACCACGCCGATACACTCTCTCAGATATTTGAGATCGAAATCACGCACGTCCACGCCGGCGATGCTGACAGATCCGCCAAGCACGTCATAAAGGCGGGGTATCATGTTGACCACGGTGGATTTGCCCGATCCGGAGGGGCCGACTATGGCATACATCTTTCCGCCGGGAACGGTGAAGTTCACGTCGGTGAGCAGGGGCGGATCGTCCTTTTCGTCATAGCTGAACACGACGTGACTGTATTCGATGGGCTGCATTGCCACGTCCGGCTTTTTGCCGTTTTCGGGGGACACGATGGTATTTTCACGGTCGAAATAATCGAAGATTCTCGTGAACAGCGCAAGCGAGCGGGTGAAATCAACGCCGATATTTAAGAGCGACTCCACCGGGCGGTACAGCCTGTTTAAGAGCGCCACAACGGCGGTGATCGTACCGACGGTGAGCGCCGTATCGAAATTCTTAATAATGAGAAGTCCGCCGACGAAATAGATGAGAAGCGGCCCTACCTGGCCGAACATTCCCATAACGACCATGAACCATTTGCCGCTTCGTCTTTCTTTTATGGAAAGGTCGGTGGCTTCTTTATTTATTTTCTCGAAATTCTTATACTCGTCTTCCTCGCGGGTAAAGATCTTTACGAGCATGGCTCCGCTGACGGAGAGAGTTTCGTTTATGACCTGATTCAGCTCGTCTGTTTTTTCCTGGCTTTCGGAAAGAAGCTCCCAGCGCTTTTTGCCGGCGCTTTTCGTGGGGATTATGAGCAGGGGCAGGATGACGATGCCCACCGTTGCCAGCTTCCAGTTCATGGTATAGAGTGCCACGAGGGTGGTGACGCAGGTGGCGAGGTTACTGACGATACTGGAAAGCGTGCCCGAAATGACGGAGCTGACGCCGGAAATATCCGTGTTCATACGGGTGATGATATCGCCCTGCTTCTCCGTGGTAAAGAACGAATGGGGCATATACTGCAGATGGTGGTACATCTGGTTTTTCATATCGTAGATTATATGCTCGGAAATCCACGAATTTATGTAGTTTTCAAGCACGCCGATGACCTGGCTGACAAGGAGCGTGCCGAACGCCATGATGAGGAGCTTTATGAGGAGAGCAAGGTCTTTGCCCACCAGAGCCTCGTCAACGATACGTCCCGTGATGATGGACGGAAAAAGCCCCACGACTGCGGACAGCAGTATGGATACGAACACGAACAGGAACTGTACCCAGTAGGGCTTAAGGTAGGAAAAGATGCGAAGCAGGAGTCCCTTCGTCACTTTGGGCATATTATTTTTTTCTTCTTCGGTCAAAAAGCCTCTCGGCCCCAATGAATTTCGTCCGCCGGGCATGATAGCCTCCTTGGAATTTGGATTTTGGTGTGGTGGGAAATTATAGTTTAGCGAGCTGTTTTATAAAAGTTTTCGCCCGCCCAAACGACTTGTTGCTAATCCGAGCAAAGGCGAAGCATTTGCTGGCACAGAACAAGCAAATAAATAAAGAAAGGTGTTCTTTATGTTCTGTGCGCAAAAGGCGGCGGGCGTGGGCAGAGCCCACATTACCGGCACTCTTTTTGCCAAGCTTTTTCTGAACTGAATTATGGCAAAGGCTCTGCCTTTGCGGGTACAGAACCGGCATATGAAAAATTACGGCTTTCTATATGTTCTGTACTGAAAAGCGGAC
>JAZUGU010000169.1:0-9955 GCA_045641325.1 Candidatus Avispirillum sp. | reverse complement strand
CTTGTAAACGGTGTAGCCCTTTGCTTCGCAAGTAGCTTCAACAACGGTCTCTACCTTCCAATCGTGGCCGAGAGCCTCGATAACGGTCTCGCTGATTACAGCGCCGCAGACGGTACACTTAACAGTGCTGGAGCCGTCCTCGGTGCAGGTAGCATCAACTACTACGGGAGTGCCTGCAGTGTGAGGAACCATATCGGTCTCGTTCTGCTTCTCGGTGTAGTCGCAACGCTTACAAGCGTAAACGTCATAACCCTTAGCAGTGCAGGTAGGAGCTACGGTCTCGGTCTTCTCGAGGTCGTGGCCGAGTGCCTCGATAACGGTCTCATCAGAAATGGCGCCGCATACGGTGCACTTCTTATGAGTGGAACCTGCCTTGGTACAGGTAGGATCGATTGTCTCATCAACGAAGGTATGCTCGCCGGTAGCGGGGATTACGGTGCTGTTAATGATCTCAGCGCAATCGGTACATACTATGTTGCTGTAACCGGGCTCGCCGCAGGTAGGATCCTTGTGGTCGATGGTGGTGTTAGCATGTTCGCACTTCATGGTAACGGTAGCGTTGACAACGTCGAAGGTGATCCACTCGTTGGTGTTGTCTTCGTTAGCGCGGATGAAGCCGCCGTCCTTATCATAGATAATGAAGAAATCAGCGGAATCGCCGGTCTTCATAGTGGAAGGAACGTTGAATACGTAAGATACGATGATACCGTTGTTGTAGTTTACAGCGTAGGGATCATCAAGAGTGAGCAGTGCGGTGATGAAGTTGGTATCATCAGTGGGAGTTGTGGGGAAGGATGCGAGCATATCCTTGAGGTAGCCGAGCTTCTCAGCACAGGGAACGTCGTACAGACCGGGGTCATATCCGCTTGCGGGATATACGCCGCCGATGGTGTCGGATACGAGGGTCCAGTCACCGGGATATACTAATGCGTAAGTACCGCCCCAAACGCCGGGGTTAGCATCGAGTCTTGCATCGATCTTAAGAGTGGTCGTGCCGGGAACGATGGACTCGGACGCGGGAACGAGGAACAGGGTGGGATCATCGTACTTGCCGATGTTGGGGTCCTTCGCGATAGTGAAGGTAGCCTCGTCAGCATCTGCAGCAACTTCTTCTTCGTCAGCATAGAGAGTACCGACTGAGAATTTGAAGGTGGATCCTGCAGCGGGTGCCTCATCAAAGGTGAAGGTAACGGTTGCAACCGCGCCGTCTCCGGAGATACCGGAATTAGCGAGGAAGTCAACGGTGCATGCCATGTAGTCAGCACTGTCTGCACCGAAGGGAGCAGTGTTCGCCTTCATGTTTCTGTTGTTACCTGCGAGGATGGAGCCCGTGCCGGTGTTAGCAGCATCGTAAGCAGCCTCATCAAAGGTAATGGTAACGTCTGCAACGCCTGCGTCAGCAGCCCAGAAAATAACGCCGCCGAACTCGGTGAGGCTTGCAGGGTTGGATGCGAGGGAGATCTCGGTGCTTAAAGTGGTAGCACCTTCCATCACCTCAGCGTCTGCAGCTACGAGAGCTACAGCATCTGCAGCAAGGGTTGCGGGTACAAAAAGAGTTACCAGCATTGCTGCGAGAAGCACAAATGAGATAATTTTTTTCATAATTTAACCTCCAGTTAAATCTATACGCATTGATTATATAGTATTGTGAAGAAAATGTCAAGTATTTTTAGCGAAAGACTGATGTTTTTTTGTAAAAAATCATTATTTTTATGCGCGACATTCCGTGATTTTTAACAAAAATTTGATTTTTTGGCAAAAAATATGCAAAACGCCTGCGAAAATGCAGGCGTTCCGACGGAAAAACCGTATCCGTTCATCATTTTATTTTGTATTTCAGTCTTAAATTATCCGCGATCATTGCGATGAATTCCGAATTGGTGGGCTTGCCTCTGTTATTCTGGACGGTATAGCCGAAATAGGAATTGAGGGTATCCACGTCGCCTCTGTCCCACGCCACCTCGATGGCATGGCGGATGGCTCTCTCCACTCTCGAGGTGGTGGTGGCATATTTCTTTGCAACGGAGGGATACAGTATTTTCGTGACGGAGTTTATGACCTCGCTGTCACTGACTGTCATCAGTATCGCGGTGCGGAGATACTGGTATCCTTTGATATGTGCGGGTACTCCTATCTGATGTATTATCTTTGTGACCTGCGCCTCTATATCCGGCGGGGTGACGTTGGTGCCGCCCACGGCGATGCAGCCGTACGCCCTGCCCCGGAATATGGACGTTATATGATCGGCAAGGCTCCCGTAATCAAGGGGCTTTGGCAGGCAGAGCACCGCTCCCGCCTTTGCCGCCTCTATGAATATGTTCTGATTGGTGACCATTGATGCGATGATGAATGCGGGAGGCTTGTCCTGCCCGAAGTCCACGCTTCCCGTCTGGCGGACGAGCCCGATGCCGTCAAGCCTTGACAGCCACACGTCCGCTATGACGATATCAGGGTGCGTTCTCGATATTTTCGCCAGTGCCTCTTCCCCGTTGGACGTCTCCTCGACGTCTCTGATCCCTGCGTGAAGCAGGGCTTCCCTGCATGCTTTTCTCGTTTCCGCGTTTTCATCTGCGATGAGTATTTTGATTTTTTCCATTGCTGTTATCTCCGTGGTTGGTAATATTTGGTAATCACATATTACCATATTTTTCCATACTTTGCAAGTAATTACCAAAAATAATGTTGCACAAATTTCCCGGAAATTAATTGGTAATATTTAACATTTTACATACAGGTCACAGTATGCCGAAAACCGCGGGCGCTCTCCTCCGCCGTCCGGCAAATAAAATAAGACATTTCCCTTGACAAATTTGGCGGAAGATGGTAAGATTTATCTATTAATCAGTATATAGCAAGGGGGATGACGCCGTGATCGAACTGCAGAACGTTTCCAAGGTATTCGATACCGTTTCCGGATCTGTCGAGGCCGTGAGCAACGTTTCTCTTAAAATCGATAAAGGTGACATTTTCGGCATCATCGGTCTGTCCGGTGCCGGAAAGTCCACTCTGGTGCGATGCATGAATCTTCTGGAGCAGCCCACGTCCGGAAAGGTGCTTTTCAAGGGCGTTGATATGGCTTCCCTCTCCAGAAAGGAGCTTTTGAAAACCAGACACTCCATGTCAATGATCTTTCAGAGCTTCAATCTTTTAGAGCAGAGGACGGCGCTGAAAAACGTCTGCTATCCCATGGAGATCACCGGCGTGCCGAAAAAGGCCGCCGTTGAAAAGGCGAAGGAGCTGCTCCGTCTGGTCGATCTTTCCGACAGGATGAACAACTACCCCTCACAGCTTTCAGGCGGTCAGAAGCAGAGAGTTGCCATTGCCCGTGCGCTTGCCACGGACCCGGAGGTGCTTCTCTGTGACGAGGCGACCAGCGCTCTCGATCCCAAGACCACCCGCTCCATTCTTCAGCTTCTTCAGGACATCAACCGGAAGCTCGGTGTGACCATCGTGGTCATCACCCACGAGATGAAGGTGGTGGAGCAGATATGCAACAAGGTCGCCGTGCTTGACGGCGGAGCGGTGGCGGAAACGGGACTTGTGCGCGACGTTTTCCTCTCCCCCAAATCACAGATGGCGAAAACCCTGATACTTCCTCAGGGCAACGATATAACGAGAAACATGTCATCGAGGATCATCCGCATCGTCTTCGACGGTCAGGAATCCTCCGAGCCCGTGATCTCGAATCTTTCCCTTGAATGTCACACCGCGGTGAACATCATGGGTGCTGACACGAAGAACATCGGCGGCAAGGCATACGGTCAGATGCTCTTACAGCTTCCTGACGACGCCACCTCCGTGACGAGGATCTTCAAATACCTCGATGACAGAGGCATCAAATTTGAGGAGGTGGAGTCCGATGAGTGAATTCTTTGCAAATCTTTTCGGGAACGGCATGGGGCTCACCTATCTTGAGGCTTTCCTCACCACGCTGAAGATAACAGTTATCAGCACCGCCGTTTCCTACATAGTGGGTATACCGCTGGGAGTTCTGCTGTACGGCACCTCCTCCGGAAGCATCTTCCCCAACCGGGTGCTGAACTCCGTTCTGGGCTTCATCGTGAATATGATACGCTCCATTCCCTTCATCATTCTTCTGGTAATGATCCAGCCCGTGGCGAAGATCGTGATGGGCACCAAGATCGGCGACGACGCTTTCATATTCTATCTGGTGGTCGCCGCGATACCGTTTGTGGCGAGAATGGTCGAATCCTCCCTCAAGGAGGTTGACGCCGGAGTTATCGAGGCGGCGAACTCCATGGGATCGAACAATTTACAGCTTATCACAAAGGTGCTTATTCCCGAGGCGAAGCCCTCCCTGCTGATCGGCGGAGCCATCGCTCTCACCACGATCCTCGGCTACACCCCCATGACGTATCTTATCGCCGGAGGCGGTCTCGGTCAGCTTGCCATCCAGTACGGTCTGTACCGTTTCCAGCCCAACGTGATGTACATTTCCTCCATTCTGCTCATCATCTTAGTGCAGATATTCCAGGAGGGTTTACAGTTCCTCGCGAAGAAATTAGACAAGCGCATAAGAAATTAAGTCAATTGTAAAAAACCAAATATAAAAGGAGAAAAACAATGAAAAAAATCATCGCTCTTACCCTTGCGGCAATCATGATCGTGCTTGCTCTCGCTTCCTGCGGAGAGAAAGCGGACAACACCACGCTTACCGTTGCGGCAAGCTCCACTCCCCACGCCGAGATCCTTGAGCAGTGCAAGGATGCACTCGCTGAAAAAGGCATCACTCTCGAGATCAAGGTGATGGACGACTACGTCATCCCCAACAACTCCACCGAGAGCGGCGACGTTGACGCGAACTACTTCCAGCACACCCCTTATCTGGATCAGTTCAATGAGGAAAACGGCACTCACCTGGTTTCCGTTGCGAAGGTACACTACGAGCCTTACGGCATTTACGCAGGCACCGTTGATTCTCTCGACAAGATCGCTGACGGCGCGAAGATCGCCGTTCCCAACGATGCTACCAACGAGGCAAGAGCTCTTCAGCTTCTCGCCGCTAACGGTCTCATCACTCTGAAAGAGGACGCAGGTCTCACCGCTACCAAGAACGACATCACCGAAAACCCCAAGAATCTTGACATCGTTGAGATGGAGGCTGCTCTCATCACCGGCATGCTTGACGAGGTTGCAGTAGCAGTTGTCAACGGCAACTACGCTATCGAGGCAGGTCTCAAGGTTTCCGAGGCACTTGCTGTTGAGGACAAGAACTCCGAGGCTGCACAGACCTTTGCAAACATTCTTGTTGTTAAAGAAGGCAACGAGGAGAACGAGGCAGTTCAGGCACTCGTTGAGGTTCTGCAGAGCGACGCCATCCAGAGCTACATTGCCGACACTTACGACGGTGCGGTAGTTCCCATGGCTGACTGATTAAAGCAAAACAAAAAGCCCCTGACGGGGCTTTTTTGTATACTCCCGCACCGCAGGTGCAGGGGAAAGAAAAAGAGAGGCTGACGGAGCGCACACATAGGGATTTTTTCACCGCTGAACGGAAAGAATTATTTATAAAAAATATCAGGTGTGGTGGGGATTTTCCGAATAACTAATGAAATAATGACCGTAACTTAAGTTACGGTCATTTAATTATATCTTTCCTTTGTCCGTTCTGAACACCTGCCGTACTTCAGCCTTTAGGCTGTTACGCCGACGGTATTCAGAACGAACAATCA
Source organism: Candidatus Avispirillum sp. (assembly GCA_045641325.1). Lineage (GTDB taxonomy): Bacteria > Bacillota > Clostridia > Oscillospirales > CAG-272 > Avispirillum. The sequence goes on along the minus strand of JAZUGU010000169.1, from coordinate 4,262 downwards.
GCGGCGCCTCTCTCCCTATGTGAGCGCCCCTCGGGGTGCTTTTTTATTTTATCTCGTCAACGCTCACACCCACGTTGTGGGGAATGGGCTTCCATTCCACTTTGCCGAACATGGCGATCACCAGAGCGATGCGCCCCATCACGTCAAATATGGGGAACGTCAGACAGTACAGTATCTTTTTCGAAAACGGTATGCGCGGTATCCGCTTTCTTTCAATTATATATACGTACGCCGCAGTAACGATCTGAACCAGATATGCGCTGAGAATGCTTGTAAAAGCAAACATGAAAATATAAACGATCTGCCGCAGACACCCTCCCGAAAGGTCTGCACCGAAGTGCTCCAGGAAGAAACGCACGGATCCCGGTGCCAGCTTCGCCGTCACCTGATAAGCGCCGCCGAGCACCAGTACCGACCGGAGAATGCAGGTGAGTATCCTTTTGAGTACATTGAAAAGGCTTTTCGGGAAAACCACGGTGAGAACGTCAAAGCTCATGAAACGGAGCCGCAGATTGTTGATGAAACGCTTCCCGCGGGAAAGCGGCACACCGTTTTCATCACATCTGTTGTTGTGGGGAACGTTCCGCGTCACGAAAATATGTGCGAAAAGCTTGGGGCCCGTTTCAAAAAACGCTTCAAGATGTCCCCTTGCCCAGCGTATCCTCTGCCGCATTGCGATCTTCAGCGAAACGGGCTGTTCGTCATAGAATTCCGCCGCATCGCAGTAACTGATGGTGTAGCCCTTCGCCACCGCATCCGCGCAGAAAGCCCTGTCCTCGGTGAGGCTCACGTAATTCCAACCGTGGCGGATAAGCTCGTTTGCAAAAAGGAAACCGGTCCCCTGTATTCTGGTCGCCAGACGGAACAGCGAGCGGGGACGGTGCTCCGTACGGATGGTGCGGAGCCAGTGAACGCCGTATGAGGCGGCGATCCAGTTGTCGTTGAAATTCTTGGTGTTCCTGTATGAGGTAACGATCTTCTCGCCGGAGTCGAAAGCCTCGTTCATGCGGGAAACGTAGTCCGGAGAGAGAAGATTGTCCGCATCGAAAATGAAATATCCGTCAAAGGTGTCAATGCCGAAGTCGCGCCGTATCTCCTCCACAAGGAACTGCAGGGCATATCCCTTTGTGCGCCGCTCGGTGTCGTGCCGCTCGTAGCAGGCCGCACCGTGTTCCCGGGCGATACCGGCAGTCCTGTCGGTGCAGTTGTCGGCGGCAACGAAAACGGAGATAAGCTCCCCGGGGTAATCCTGCGCCGCGATGCTGTCCAGAAGATGACCGATAACGGCCTCCTCATTCCGGGCGGCAATGAGAACGGCATAGCGGTGAAGCGCCTTCGCCGGAGAGAATTTCCTCGTGGCAAAGAATCCGGTAACGGTGTAGACCGTGCGGTACTTGTAGAGATAGGAAATCGCAGTACCGATAAACGACAGCACCTTTATTATGTATTTGATAATTGCCACGGTCTCACCTCCCGCTTGAAAATTCTATCGGTATATGATAACACCTGCCGCATGAAATGTCAATGGAGGGTGTGTGATATCGGAGAACAGAAAAATTCCGCGGCGGGTGCCGCGGGATTTTTTAAATCGTCTTGCCGGTTATCAGCTTTTTGATGAGATTGCAGTCCAGAACGTTGATCTTTTCGTCACCGTTGAGGTCGCCGGCAATAAAACTTGTTCCTGAAAGATTGAGCTTTCCGACCACTGCCTGCTTGAGCATGTTTGCGTCTTTTACGTTGACCTTACCGTCGCCGTCAATGTCTCCGGGCATAACAACTGAATAGTTTTTTATGTTGATATGACCGGGTATGACTGCAAAGTTAACATCATCCTCATTGTAATTGCAGATGTCACCGGGATTGTAAGAAACGGTGACGTCCGTGTTGCCGTTCTCCGCACCGTCAAGAACGGTGAAACTGAGAGTGAGGAAAGTTCCGCTGAAACTTGTGTCCCGTGATGCGAACCAAACAGCCTTCTTTGCGAAGGCGAACTGGCCGCCCGCACCTGCTTCGTTGGGAGTGACACTGTCGAGCCTGAGTGCGGTACTGTCGTATACGACCGTCAGAGTGTAGGAGGTGATTCCGGGGTTGTTCAGAAACTGAACGTCAAGGTCAACGCTGCTGCCGATCGAGGCATCTGCGGAAGCAACCTTGATAGTCGGCCCGGTAACGGGATCGTCCTCTCCGGGCGTCGGTGTGTCTCCGCCACCGTCCCCGACGGTGATTTTACCGGGGGTAACGGTGAAATTCACATCATCCTCGTTGTAGTTGCAGATGTCGCCGGAATTGTAGGAAACGGAAACGGTGGTGTCGCCGTCTTCCGCCCCGTCGAGAATGGTGAACTCAAGGGTAAGAAAAGTACCGGAGAAAGTGACGTCCTTTGAATTGTACCAAACGGCTTTTTTCGTGAAAGCGAAATTGCCGCCCACCTCATCATTGGGGGTAATGCCGTCCAGCCTCAGCACGGTGCTGTCGTAGCTTACGGTGAGGGAATAGGAGCAGATGCCGGGGTTCCCGAGGAAACTGACCGGAATACTGACAGTATCACCGGCCACTCCCTCTGCCGAGCCGACCGAAATGGTCGGCTCGTTGGCGGCATGCGCCGCCGCAGATAGGGCGAAAAGCATGGACAGGACAATAAGAAGAGATAGTACTTTCTTCATATTTTATTTCTCCCTGTACTGAACCCACTCAACAAGATTGGAAACACCGCTGTGTCCGGAAGGATTCGAAGTGGATTCAAAGCTGTAAGTATAAACGAGAGAACGGTCTGCATAACGGTATTCAGTATGGGTAACTGCGGGAACCCATGTTGAGCCGCCAAAGAACCAATAACAGTCACCGCTGTGAGAGAACATGGAGCTGTCATAAGGTCCGTATGTCTCAAGGGATTTACTGTACTCAGGTAATTCATACTTGAGGTTTATTTCATCGTATTTTGTGCAGTAACCATGAGCAGAACCGGTGTAATAGTTTTGAGTACCATAGCCGTAACCGTCCGCAGTTCGGTATATATAGTACTTATAATTGGTATATCCTGCTGCGTCTGTCACGGTTCTTGTCTCAACTTTACGTGAATCACTGTTATATGCTGCAGTTTTAGACCAATTACTCCAACTTCCGTAGTCGCTCCACGCTGATGTGGTATTAGTGAGTGTCCAATCCCGCTGTTTGACTGAACTTGCTGAATCAGTAGATGAAACCGTGAACTTCCAGTTGGAATTTACTACGCTTGCATTGGCGGGAACTTCATTGGCCTTTACCCAATCGGAAAGGGGATTCTGTGTCCAGTGAGCATACAACGTTATATCGGCCGGTTCTTCAACAATAGACGTGCTTTCTATCTTTTCGCCAGCTTCTGTATACCAACCGTCAAACGAATAATAATCACGTGTGGGCACGGGGAGCTCGCCGTACTCAAAACTGTAATATACTTGCTTGGAATCAGGATAAGCAATTCCGCCACATGCATCGAATGTTACGTTGAATTCGCCTTTAATCATAGCGTTGAACTCGTCGCCGGAAATATAGACGATCTCACCTTCGCGCATTTCCAGGTTATCAAGACCGTCGACAACACCGTAAACGTATACGTTACCGCCAACTTCCATATAGCCTGTGACATTTCCGGATACGACGGAAACGAGTGTGGGATCGGTACATACTATTGCTTTTCCGGTAGCGGATGTGATGACCGTGTCGTGGATGAGTGTAATCATTGCGGGATTTGCAAGCATGAGGGCGTAACTTGAACTGTCAATGCCCACGGAATCAAAGGTTATGTCGGAAGAACTGATTTCTGCGGGTATGATGCCGGTATCAACTATCCTTATGTTCTTTAAAGTTGTTGAACTTGCGTTGGATACTAATTTGAGGTCGTTGAAAGTCTTATTTCCGCCGATTATGGTAAAGTTTTCGATTTCCTCGGGAACCTCAAACGTATAACCGTTTCTGTCAATAATGTCCTTGATATCTAAAGTGATTGAAGCCGCACCGCAGCCGATTACGGAATCTATCAAGTCCTGTGTCAGCCTATGTGCTGCTGCAGATGCTGCAAGATAGTCTTCCTCGGTCGCATCCTCCGACAGAGAACCCCAAGCCGCGTCAATGGCGTTGCTTTCGGTGAGTACTTCGACGTTTACACTGTTAATACCTGCAAAAGCATCTTCGCCGACAGATGTTGTTGCGGAAGATATGTTATAGTTTTCAAGGCTTACACATCCGCTGAATGCTTCGTCTCCTATAACGGTATAATAACCGAA
>JAZUGU010000168.1:0-6550 GCA_045641325.1 Candidatus Avispirillum sp. | reverse complement strand
TGCGGAAAGACGAAGGCGGAACTGACTCACGGAGATATCAACGGCGATGGCAAAGTGAACGCCATGGACGTCAACCTTCTGAAGCGCGTGATTGTAGGAAAATAAAAACATGCCAACGGCCACTAAAGAAAAGCACCCTTACGGGGCTTCACTTAGGGATTTTTTCACCACTGTCCGGAAAGAAGAAATACTCTATTAGATCACGAATGGTGGGAGATTTTCCGAATATCTAATGAAAAAATGACCGAAACGAAAGTTTCGGTCATTTTATTATATCTTTCCTTTGTCCGTTCTGAACACCTGCCGTACCTTTGTACGGCGACAGTATTCAGAACGAACAATCAGCGGCGCCTCTCTCCCTATGTGAGGGCTCCTGAGGGGGTGCTTTTTTTATTGTTTGATCTTATTCAGCGGGAGCCGAATCAGAAATCAAAGTATACGCCGATTGTGATGGTTCTCTCAGCGCCGAGTGCTGCGTTGGTAAGTGTTACGGAAGTCTCAACGTAGCCTTCTGCGTTCTGTTCGATTCTCACGTAGGTGTACTGTCCGCCGGGAACGGTGGTTGCGTCATCATCGTTGCAGGTGATAACGGTGCCGCTCTGCGGGAGCTGGAATCTGAAGGTCACATAGCTGTACTTGGGATCAGCGGCTATATCTACGTAGTCTTCCGAATCGTAGAACTCGATGTCGCCTCTGCCGTTATTCAGCATGTAACCGCCGGATACGCCGAGGATCTCGATCTCGTTGCCGAATATGTAATCTACGGTGTAGGTCTTCGTTGCGCCGTTGGGTGCAGTTACGGTGATCTCGTAAGAGTTGTTTTCGCCGCAGAAGGCCTTGAAGTATACCTTGCCGCTCTGCTCAACAACTGTGAGTGCTTCGTCTGCCTCGTAGGTGCATCCTGCGGGAAGTACCATGTAGAAGCAAGCTGCCTTCACGTTTTCTTTTGCGAATACGCCGATGAAGGTATCTTCTGCTAATTGTACGGACTCCGTGCCGGAAGCCTCGGAGATGTACTTGCAGAATACGTTGTCGTACTCAACGGTCACGGTGTAAACCTTTTCATTGCCTGCCTTATCGGTCAGGGTAATGTAGGCTTCGGTATCGGGATACTGGATGGTGAAGATGCTGAAGTCAGCGCCGCCGGATACGAACTGGCCGCCTTCGATGGCTGCCTTCATGCCGACCTGTCTGCCGATAGCGAACTTCACGTAATCAGCGTTTGCCTTGGATACGATGTTGATCTCGTCGCCCTCAAGAGTAATGGAGGCGATCTTCTCTTTTGCAGATACCTTGGTGATGAAGGTAAGAGCGGGGATCTCCTGCTCGTCGATCAGTGCGCTGCATACGGTGCAGTACAGCTGCTTGAGGCCTGCTGCGCCGTCGGTTGCGGGAGTTACGATTACCCACTCGCCTGCGATATGGCCGGTTGCGGGAACAACGGTTGCTGCCTCGAGCTCTTCGAAGCATACGTTACAGTAGGAGCCGCCGGTCTGACCGTCTTCGGTACAGGTAGCTGCTACCTCGGGATAAGCCTCGGAAATATGTCCGAGAGCTTTGATAACGGTGGTCTTTACATCGTTGCAGATCATGCAGACTTCAACTTCCTTACCGTCTTCGGTACAGGTGGGAAGTACGTGGTCATCAAGGATGTAGTTATGTCCGAGAGGCTGGGTCTCGTCAGCGGTGTAGGTGTCGCCGCAGATCTCACAGGTATAGGTGGTGTAGCCGCCCTCGGTGCAGGTGGGCTCGGTTACTACTACTTCGTAAGCGTGGCCAAGTGCGGGGATGGTGAATGCGGGAACGAGGATCTCGCCGCATACGGAGCAGACAACGCTCTCGCCGTAGCCGTCCTCGGTGCAGGTGGGATCCTTGCCCTCAACGGTAACTTCGTTGTGGCCCAGTGCGAACTCGGTCATAGCAGGCTGGAGGATCTCGTTACATACGGAGCAGACAACGCTTGCGGTGTAGCCGTCCTCGGTGCAGGTTGCGGGCTTGCCCTCAACGTACAGCTCGGTGTGGCCGGTCGCGGGGATCTCAACAGCTTCCACGAGAACCTCGTCACATACGGAGCAGTAGATGCATTCCGTGTATCCGTCCTCGGTGCAGGTAGGATCCTTGCCCTCTACGGTTGCCTCGGTGTGGCCGGTCGCGGGGATCTCAACAGCTTCCACGAGAACCATGTTACAAACAACACAGTATGCGCTGGAGGTGACTCCGGACTCGGTGCAGGTAGGCTCAACGCCTATGATATCAACTCTGGTGTGTCCGGTAGGCTCGGTTTCTACGGGCTGAACAAGGATGATGCCGCAAACGGAGCACTTGGAACCTTCGGTGAAACCGGGCTCCATGCAGGTTGCGGGAACTGCTTCGATAACTTCGGAAGTATGTCCCAGAGCGGGAACAACGTCACGGATGCTGGACTCGCCGCATTTGCACTTGTAGATGGAATATCCGCCCTCGGTGCAGGTAGCGGGGATGGTCTCGGAGAGCTCGTAGTGATGGACGTGGTCCAGAGGCTCGAGAACTTCGATCTTGGTAGCGTCACATCTCTGGCAGTGATAAATTTTCTCGCCTGCGGCTTCCTCGGTGGGATAAACGGTTACTTCGCCAACATCCCAGTCGTGGCCGAGAGCCTCGGTGAAGTCGTCGATGAAGGAATCCTCACATCTGGAGCAGGTGTAGGTGGTGTAACCGCCCTCGGTGCAGGTGGGCTTGGTTACTTCTTCAATGTAGTCGTGGCCGAGAGCCTCGGTGTAATCACCGGTATACGTATCGTGGCATTTCTCGCAGGTAAATACGGTAAAGCCGCCCTCGAGACAGGTTGCAGGGGTCTTGTCTGCAATGTAGTGGTGGCCGTAAGCCTTTTCGCCGGGCTCAACATACGAGTCACCGCATCTGGTGCAGGTAAGGGTTGCATATCCGTCCTCGGTGCAGGTGGGCTGGACCACTACGGCACGGTAATTGTGGCCGAGAGCTTCAGCGCCCTCTTCAACATACCAGTCGCCGCATCTGGAGCAGGTAAGGGTTGCATATCCTGCCTCGGTGCAGGTGGGCTCGGTTACTACTGCATGATAATCGTGGCCGAGCATCATGGTGTAATTGTCTTTATAGCTGTACTCACATACCTTGCAGGTATAGGTGGTGTAGCCGGCATTCTCACAGGTAGGCTCAGTCAGCTCTGCGGTGAATGAGTGGCCGAGAGCGTCGATCACAACGTTCTCTTCTACGATCTCGTTACAGATGTCGCAGACGATGTTCTTAGTGCCGGCCATGGTACAGGTAGGCTCGGCAATGATTTCCTCGTGGGTGCTTGCATGATCACAGCCTGCAGGCTCGCCTGCAACGGTGACCTTTGCGTTCACAACGTCGAATACGGGGTTGAGGTATACGTCGCCGTCGGGGCCTTCTTCAACTCTCAGCCAGCCGCCCTCGGTATCATAGATGATGCTGAGATCGGCAACGGAGGCGGGAGCGGCTTCTTCACTCAGCTTGAAGGTGAAGTATGCCAGAACGCCGTTGGAAGCTGCAACGTCGTATGTATCGTCGCTGTCATAGTAAGCGGTGATGAACTGTGCGCCTTCCGTCTCGGTGTCGGGGAAGGAAGCCAGCAGGTCCTTGAGGTAACCCATCTTCTCGGCAACGGGTACGTTATAGTCGCCGGGGGTGTAGTGCACGTCGGTGAATACCTTACCGTTCTGCTCGGAAACGAGAGTCAGGTCGGAGGGGTATACAAGTGCGAACAGGCCGCCCCAGATACCGGGGTTGGCATCTACACGGACTGCTACGGTGAACTCCTCACCGGGTTCAACGGTCATTTCGCCGGGAACGATGAACAGGGTGGGATCCTCGTACAGGCCGATGTAGGGGTCTGCCTCGAAGGTGATAACGCAGTCGATGGGATCGGGATCGAAATCAACGTCGTTGTCGTCGCCGTCAATTGCGCAGTAGAGGCCGATGCCGTACTCAAAGGTTGCGCCTGCTTCCATTGCTTCATCAAAGGAGAAGACAAGGTCGCAGAGCTTGCCGGTGCCGAACACGTCGTTGCCCTCGATGTCAACTACTGCTACGTAATAGTCAGCAGTGTTAACGCCGAAGTCAGCCGCGTAGGACTTAACGGCTCTTGCGTTGCCAAGTGCGGGGCCGACTGTCAGTCCGCTGTTAGCGGAGAACAGGTCGGTGTCGTAAATGGCATCTTCAAAATTTGCGCCTGCTTCTGCAGACCAGTATACTACCATCTGAAGATAAATAAGATCAGCGGGAGTATCGGTGAGAGATACAGTCGCGGTGTACTCGGTGTCACCCTGCAGTCCGGTGTCTTCTGCCGGAACGCTGATGGCAGCCAGGTCTCCTGCGGTTACGGTGAGGGAGGGTGCTATGCATCCTACCAGCATCATAACAACAAGGAGGACTGAAAGGATTTTCTTCATAAAATTAACCTCCAAGTTAAAATTTTATATATACATTATAAATAAAATCGCATAAAAAGTCAACATTATTTTAACAAATTGTTAAACGTCGCTTCTAAGATAGGTGACGGTTTTATATTCTTTTCCGTCTTTTTCGTATATTCTCGGCACTCTTCGTGACACGCCGCAGATGAATTCGTAATTGAAGGAACCCGCAAGGCCGGATGCTTCCTCAACGGAGATGAACTCTTCCCCGCCCCGTCCCACGGCGACAACGGTATCACCCGCTTCGACACCGGGAACATGGGATACGTCTATCATCATCTGGTCCATGCATATCCTGCCGATGATGGGACAGCGCACGCCGCGGACGATGACCACGCCCTTATCGGAAAGCGCTCTGGGATAGCCGTCAGCATATCCGATGGAGACCGTGGCGATCTTCATTTCGCGGTCGGTGACAAAGGTACGGCCGTAGCTGATGCCGAAGCCCGCTTCCACCGTTTTAACGAAGGTGACCTTGGAGCACAGCTCCATGGCGGGACGGAGAGAAAGCCCTTCGACGGGCTTGCCGGAGGGACTGAGACCGTAGGTGATGATGCCGCAGCGCACCATGCCGTAGAAGGAATCCAGCTCCGCGGTACCCGCGCTGTTGCTCAGGTGCTTTATGGGGAATTCCACCCCTTTTGCCTCCACGGAGGAAACGAAGCTCTCGAAGAGCTTTTTCTGTGCATGGGAATAGGATTTATCGTCCTCGTCTGCGGTTGCATAATGGGAGAAAATGCCGGTGATATTGATATTAGGCAAATGACTAATTCTGCATATCTCCTCTGCCGATCTCTCGGTGGGAGCAAAGCCTATGCGCCCCATTCCCGTATCCACCTTGATATGTATATTCGCCGGTTTATCCAGTAATGACGCGGTTTGCGAGAGTTTTTCAGCATCGCTTCCCGAGAAGATGGAAACGGTGACGTTATTTTCGACAATTGTCTTATAATCCTCGGGAGAGGTATATCCTAGGATGAGGATGGGCTCCTCTATTCCGTTTCGTCTCAGCTCCAGCGCCTCCTCCACGGAGGCAACTCCAAACCAGTCCGCCTTGCCTCTGAGATACTGTGCCACCGTGACCGCTCCGTGGCCGTATGCGTCCGCCTTGACCACCGCCATTATTTTGGTGCCGGCAGGTACTTTTTCTCTTACTGCCCTGAGATTTTCTCCGATGGCATCCAGATTGATCTTTGCAAATACTCTGTAAAATTTCACTTTATACTCCGTTTACACGGCCGTCTTACGACAGCCCGAATTTCTCTGTTATTCTGTCTCCGGCGGCATACCCGAAATCGAACATGGTGATATACTCGCCGTCTTCGTCAAAGCCCTTGCAGAAAATGATTTTCCCGCCTTCCCGCTCGAACACGGCGTACGAGGTATGATCGTTTTCCCGCAGGGCCTTCGAGCCGGAAAACAGGACGTTTCCCTCCCCGTCCGCGACGGTGAGGTCAAGCATATATTTATATTCGGTCCGTTCGTCGTTCTTGCCCTTGACGGTCACTCGGGTGACCGTGAGCGTTTTACCGTCCGATCTGTACTCGCCTGCGTTAATTGCGTCCCTTGCCGCATAAACGTATCTGCCGGAGAACTCTGCGGCGGTACGGTTGTTATGTTCGGTGACCACAACGTACTGGATACCGTCAGCCGACGTTTTTTCGAACTCCACTTTCTGGTCGCCGGGCTCGGCTATTTTTTCACCGGGGAGCTGTAACTCCGTGATGGTATTGGGGAGGACTGCTCCCGTTATCCCCTTTCCGGAGGGGTGCAGAAGCCTGCCCCGGAACACGGGGAGCATATCGGAAATGCGGTTTATATCGAAGCTGAGAACACCGTTTTCCTCCGAAATCTCCAGATCGAAAACTCCGTTTTCGCTGAAATAGCTGCCGGGGGTGAGGAAGCTTTCGTTAAGGTCGGCATCCGCCGTGAAGCTCTTCCCGGAGAAGGCGTATTCTCCGCACATTTCGGCGAGCTTTTCGCCCTTATAGGAAACGTCAAGCTGCATGGCGTCGCCTTTCTTTCCGGCGTTTATCAGCATGCCCTCCACGTTGTTCGAGGGGATCACCAGTTTTTTGTCATCTTCCTTTACCTCA
>JAZUGU010000167.1:0-8449 GCA_045641325.1 Candidatus Avispirillum sp. | reverse complement strand
TTGAGTATGGCAAAGACGCCTATTTCGATCAGCCCCGCACTTATTGAAAAGAGCAGGAATTTTATACCTCTGATTATCTCGTCTTTTTTCATGACGAACTCCTTATTTATCGGCAATCAGCAAAACCACCGTCTCCACGTGCTTCGTCCTCGGGAAGAGGTCAACGGCGCATACCTTTTCGATCCTGTATCGTGACTCCGTCAGCTTTTTAAGATCTCTTGCCAACGTCGCGGGATCGCAGGAAACGTAAACCAAACGCTTCGCTTTCAGCCGCAGGAGTTCTTTTATCATCTGCTCCGAGCAGCCCGCCCGCGGCGGATCAATAGTGATGAAATCCGCGCTCCCGTATATTTTCTTTGCGAAATCGGCACTGTCGCCGCAGAAAAATCCGATATTCGAAAGGCCGTTTATCTCCGCGTTCTTTTTCGCATTCTCGACCGCGGCGGGATTAATTTCAACACCTGTCACACACACCGTAGGGTTGAGAGCGGCAACGGAAAGACCGATGATGCCCGTTCCGCAGTAGAGATCAATGCCGAATTCATCACCCTCGGGGGCGGCGTATTCCGCGGCCTTTGCACAAAGGGCTTCTGCGGCATCGTGATTAACCTGGAAAAACGAATCGGGAGAAACGTCCAGCTCCATGCCGAGAAATTCCTCACGGATGGTGTCCTTGCCGAAGATAAGAGAGCAGGGCTTTCCGTCCTCGGGATGATTTCCTTCTTTCGTCAGAACTCCGACGATCCCGGGGAACTTTTCCGTCAGAGCATTCGCAAAGGACGAAAGATCAGCCCGCTCTCCGGGCTTCGTCCCGATAACGCACGAGATCTCCCCGACGGAGCTTTCTCTCAGATATAAATACGCCGGAGCACCCTTCCCGAAATACTCACCGGTGAAAGAGGCAATTGCCGAAAAGACATCCGGGCAAATAAGACAGTTGTCTACGGCTTCTATTCTGTCCGTCTTTTCCTCGGAAAAGCCGGGCTTACCGTTGTAAAAACGGAATACCGCCTTGTTTCTGTAACGCTCGGGCTCGCATACTATAATGTCGGGAACTGAGACCTCACCGAGACCTCCGCGCCTGAGCGCCGATTCCACACCGAGCCGCTTTATTTCCGCCTCGTGATCGTACGAAATGTGCCTGAGACAGCAGCCCCCGCACTTTCCGTATGCGGAGCAGTCCGGGGCTATTCTGTGGGGGGATGGCTTGTCAATTGAAACGATCTGTGCGATCTTGTAATTCTTCTTTTCTTCGGTAATGCGGGCGGTCACAACGTCGCCGTCCACGGCACCGATAACGAAAACCACGCATCCGTCAAGCTTGACGATGCCGTTTCCCATAAGGTTCATTTCGGTGACTTCTGCAGTAAAAACTTTTTCCATAATCATACCTCAAGCGTATTCTACAATAAAAAACGGAAAAAGTCAAATCGTATTTCATTGACAAAAAAGGCCGCACAATATATAATGAAGAAAAACGTATGTGAAAGGCAAATACATGAACACCATATTTTCTTCCGCAGATATACTTCTGCCGGATAATAACTGTAACGACAGCGCATGGGAAAAGTGGGCGGTCATCGCCTGCGACCAGTTCACCAGCGAGCCGGAATATTGGGAGAGCGCCGCAAAGCTCATCGCAGATGCGCCCTCAACCCTCGATTATATCCTTCCCGAGGCATATCTGGGAACGGAAAAGGAAAAAGAATCCTCGGAAAAGATCGCCGGAAACATGAAAACCGCCGCGGAAAAACTCGCATCCCGCGAAAACTGTATGGTCTACGTGGAGAGAACTCTGCCGGATGGCGGTATCAGACGTGGTATCGTCGGCAAGCTCGACCTGGAGGAATACGACTATTCGGAAAGATCCACCTCCCATATCCGCGCGACGGAGAAAACCGTCATCGAAAGGATCCCTCCGAGAGTAGCGGTGAGGAGCGCCGCCACGGTGGAATTTCCCCATATCATGGTGTTCGTCGATGATAAAAAGCAGAGATTCATCGAAAAGCTCTCCGCCGGAAAAGGAGAAATGACAAAGCTGTATGACTTTGAGCTCATGCTCGGCGGCGGCAGAGCGGAAGGATGGGAAATCTCCGGGGGCGTGCTCTCGGAACTGCTCGACGATATTTCCGCTTATGAGGAAAGCAGACCGGGCGTGACCTATGCCGTCGGTGACGGCAACCATTCGCTCGCAAGCGCAAAAGCTCATTATGAGAATGTAAAGAAAGAACTGGGAGATGCGGCAAAAAATCATCCCGCAAGATATGCCCTGGCGGAAATAGTCAGTATCCATGATGAATCTATCCGCTTCGAGCCCATATACAGGATCATCAAGAACTGCGATCCGCACGACCTTATGTCAAAGCTTTCCGCCGCGGAAAAGGGAGCAGGGAAGATCACGGCTGTCATCGGCAAAACAGAGACGGAACTTCCGTCCCCCGCAGGCCATCCGCTCACCGTGGGCGCACTTCAGCTTTTCCTTGACGGGTACGTAAAAGAAAACCCCGGCACGGTGTGCGATTATATCCACGGCGAAGAAACGCTGAAAGTTCTGGCAGATTCGGATAAAACCGTGGGGTTCCTGTTTGACGGCGTTGAAAAGGACGAGCTTTTCGACTATGTCGGCGAGAACGGAACTCTGCCGAGAAAGACCTTTTCCATGGGCGAAGCAAAGAGCAAAAGATACTATCTTGAGGCAAGAAAAATAGTGGTCTGATGTCAATGTGACAAAATAGGCATTTGAGTAAATTATCCGTAAAGGATTATGCAAATGCCTATTTTTCTTTTTCTCCCGAAAACGAAAAAAGTTACATTATTATATGCGCGCGTATTAGCATCAATAACGGCGGGGAATAGGTCATATTTTAGAAAAAAGAAGTACACCGTTTTGTTACAATTTATAGAATTTGCATTGAAAATCAGCCGTGAAAATGCTTTTTTTATTTATTTTTTCATAAGGTATTGACATTGCCTTAAGGAAAAAGTATAATATAAGTACCAAAATTTTAGGAGGTATATCCATGAAGAAAATCTTATCTGTTCTTCTTGCAGTGGCTATGCTGGTCGGCATGATCGTTCCTTCGCTGACTGTTGCTGCTGCAGGAGATGCATTAGTAGTGGCTTCTCCCGATGCAGAGGTTATTGCGACCGGTGGCACGGAGTTCACTTCTAAGGTATCCATCACAGACAACCCCGGAGATCTGGTTTATTTCCAGCTTCTTGTTTGGTGGGAGGCAGACAGCGATGTAGCAGATTTCGACGTAGCTTACGACGAAGCTCTGTTCAGCGCTAACAGCGGCATCACCGCCGGTCCTCTCGCAGGTAACAACAGAAACATGAAGGGCAATGCCGGCGCATTCGGCGTTGCAACTGCTGACTACCAGTGCGTAGTTGTTGACTTCGAAGTTGAGGCTGACGCTATCGAAGCTACCGAGATGGATCTCGTTGATCTCATCTTCAGCTTTGACGCTCCCCTCGCTGCAGGTAACACTTTCACCTACGGCTGCGGTGTTCTCTATGCTTGCGACAGCAATGATGAGGACCTCGTATGGGACGAAGAAGGCTTCGTGTGCACCACCACTTTCGTAGCTGACCCCGAGTTCGCAGCTCTCGCTGAAGAGTATGCAGGTCAGGTTCTGACCATCGCAGCTACCGACGTTGAGTTCAATAAGGACACCGACGAAAAGGCTGAGATCAAACTCTACATGCTCAACAACGACGAAAACGCTGACGGTATGTACGAAATTACCGAAGGTAAATATGCCGGCAAATATCTCGGCAGAGGTGTATGGGGCATGACGCTCGTCCTCGTTTATGATCAGGCTCTCTCCGTTGGAGAAGCGCAGAACGGTTTCCTGTTTGAGGATTCTGCACTTAACATCGGTGACCTTGACTGTGACGAGAACAACGCCACCGCAGTTGGTGCTGCAAAGTTCGCTTTCCAGTCCTTCAACTTTGACATAAAGGATTCCGGCAAGCGTTTCCACATTATCTCCATCATCCCCGATGATGATTCTAAAGACTACTTCGGCAACGGTCTTATCTGCACCGTTCCCTTCACTGTACCCGCTAACGCAAGAGTCGGCGCTACTTACACTATCAACGTAATGTCTGACCTTGAGGACGGCGTATCCAACAGTGATAACGTTTCTATCCCCTTCCAGTGCGCTGACGGTTCTATCAAGGTTACCGGTACCGATACCGGTTGTGATCATGAAACTACTCACGACGTAGTTAAGACTGATCCTACCTGCACCGAGCCCGGTGTTAAGGACGTTGTCTGCGACGTGTGTGAGGAAATTGTTGAGGCAGACGTTGAGATCCCTGCTCTCGGACATACTCCTGCTGCTATGGCAGAGGTTGCTGCAACCTGTACTGAGGCTGGTTCCACCGGCGGCTCTTACTGCTCCGTTTGTGAAGCAGTTCTTGAGGAAGCAACCGTGGTCCCCGCAACCGGACATACCCCCGGTGACTGGGAAGTAGTAACTCCCGCTACCACCTCCGCTGCAGGTCTTGAGCAGCAGAAGTGTGCCGTATGTGAGGAAGTTATCAACGAAAGAGAAATTCCTCAGATCCTCGAAGCAGTTGTTGCTGCAGCTGACGTTGAGGTTCTCGAGGGTGCTGCAATCGCAGTTCCCGTAACCATTGAGAACAATAATGGCTTCTGGGCGATCGGCGCTACCATTACAAGTGAGCTGGCATTTGCAGGCATCACCGACGGTATGCTCACCATCGGTGACGACAACGTAAGCTATGCTGACGGCGTTGTTACCGTATTCGTAGACAATGCAGAGCTCGCTGATATCGAAGGCGACGGCACTCTCTTCACTGTAAACTATGTAGCTACCAGAATCGCTGGTGAATACGACGTTGACGTTGAAGTATTTGATTTCATCAACGTAGCAGGTGAAGACGTAGAGTTCCTCGCAGAAGACGGCGTTGTTAAGGTTAATGCATGTGACCATGCAAATACTACCGCTGTCGTTGCTGTCGATCCTACCGCTACTTCCGAAGGTACTCTGGCTTACTACTGTGACGCGTGCGGCGCAGTTGTTAAGACTGAGGTTATCCCCATGCTCACCTCTATCGTAGTTGGTGAGGCTGTAGGCTACAAGGATCAGACTGTTGAGATCCCCGTATCCTTCGCAAACAATAACGGCGTATGGTCTCTCGGTATGACCATCGCATATGATGATGAAGCTCTCGAGTTCGTTGGCGCTGACTCCGGTCTGTTCGCTATCGGCGAGGATAACATATCCGTTGCTGACGGCGTCATCACCGTATTCGCTGACAACGCTGCACTCGCTGACATCACCGAGGACGGCGCAGCATTCACTCTGACCTTCAAGATTCTTACCTATACTGACGGCGAGTACGCTCTTACCGCAGCTGTTAACGATGATCTCACCATTAACGCTGCAAGCGAGTTCGTTTCCGTTACTCCTTTCGACGGTAAGGTTACCGTTCCCATGCTCACCAAGGCAACCGTTGGCGAGGCTGAGGGCAAGATCAACGACGTAGTTGAGATCCCCGTAACCCTTGCTGATAACGCTGGTCTGTGGGCAATCGGCATGACCGTTGCATATGATGCAGAAGCTCTTGAGTTTGTTGGTATCGAAGGCGGCCTGTTCCCGGCTGGCGCAGATACTGCAGGCGCAGCTGACGGCGTAGTTACCATCTTCGCTGACGCTGCAGGCTTTGAGAACATCACCGAGGACGGCACTGCATTCACTCTGTCCTTCAAGGTTCTCACCGCTACCGCAGGCGAGTATGCACTTACCGCTGCTATCATAGCTGACAACACCATCGACGCTGACGCTGAGAACGTAGTAGTTCTCCCCTTCGACGGCAAGGTAGTTGTTCTTGCATGTGACCATGCAAACACCGAGCTCCAGGGCGCAGCTGTTGCAACCTGTGTTGCAGAAGGCTACACCGGCGATCTCGTATGTCTCGACTGTGGCGCTGTCGTTGAGGCTGGCACCGCAATCGCAATCGATCCTGCTAACCACGTTGGCGAAGAAGTTATCGCTACCGAGGCTATCACCGCTACCTGTGTAACCGAAGGCTTCACCGCAAGCTACAAGTGCTCTGCATGTGAGGCAATCGTAGTTGCAGCTGAGTCTCTTGGATTCGACGCTGACAACCACGAGGGCGAGCAGGTTATCGCTGACGAAGCTATCACCGCTACCTGCTGCACCGAAGGCTTCACCGCAAGCTACAAGTGCTCCGCATGTGGCGAGATCGTAGTTGCAGCTGAGTCCCTTGGATTCGACGAAGACAACCACGAGGGTGAGGCTGTATGGGTAACCATTACTGAGCCCACCGCTGACGAAGACGGCCTGAAGCAGCTCACTTATACTTGTTGCGGTAAGGTAATCGACGAGGAAGTTATTCCCGCTGTTGTATTCATCACCAAGGTTTCCGCAACCGAAAAGGTTAAGGCTGTAACTCTTGAGGGCAAGACCATCACCGTTTACGCTAGAAACTTCGCTGACTACGTTAAATTCGCAATCGGCAAGCAGGGCGCTAAGGTTGTTGGCTCCGAGAACGCAGTTATCGGCAATGCAGCTAATCCTACATTCTCCTATGTAACTGTTAACGCTCCCGACACCAACGCAACCATCACTCTCCGTGATGAGAACGGTAATGAGGCTACCTACGACATCGTTGTAGTATACAGCGATGGCGGCGTTGAGGGTGGTTCCAAGATGCTGGCTTGCCAGATCGACGGCACCGACGTAACCGTAACTGCTCCTGCAAACTGCGATTACGCTTCCTTCAGATTCGTATTCGATGTAGTTGGATACAGCTTCGTATCTATCGACGAAGGTGTTGATACCGTTGTTGCTAACGGCATCACATGGTTCAAGGTATACAACGACGGTTCTAACCATGTTGTTAAGAACGTAACCGTTGCTGACACCAAGGGCGTTGAGACCACCTACACGATCACTGCTGACTTCGTAGCAGCTGAATAATTGACTGCGAAACAGTAAGTTGAATTAATAACCCCGCACCCCGCCTTGCTCGGCAAGGCGGGGTGTATTGGTGAATGGAGATAAGTATGCCTGAAAGAGTATTGTGCGTGATGGGGAAACTGTCCTCGGGCGGCGTTGAAAGCATGGTCTTTTCCTATTATTCCGCACTTGATAAGAATAAGTATCAGTATGATATCGTATACGAAAAGTCAACAGCCGAGGTGCCCGAAGAGCTTGTCCGGATGGGCGCACGGTTTATCTGCATTTCATCAATGTCGCATCCCGTAAGATACATATCCGAGCTCCGTTCGATCATCAAAAAAGGGAATTACAGAATAATCCATTGCAATAACAGTACATTGTCACTCTTTCCTCTGTTTGCCGCTCTTGCCTGCGGGATAAAGATAAGAATATTGCATAACCATACTACCTCCTCAAAAATCGAGAAAAAGCGTGATCTTGCAAAAAGATTCCTCCGATCTATCACGCCGAAACTTGCCGATAAATGGTGCGCATGCTCCGAGATCGCAGGCAGGTGGATGTACGGCGATAAGGCGTTTGAAAGCGGAAAAGTTACCGTCTTGAGAAATGCCGTCGATACCGAAAAATACCGATACGATAAAAATGCGGCAGATGAGATCCGCCGCGAGCTTAATATAGAAAATAAAACAGTTCTGGGACATATCGGCAGATTCGTGACCGTAAAAAACCAGCTGTTCCTCATAGATATATTCCGCGAATACAAAAAGATCAATAACGATTCCGTTCTCGTCATTGTCGGCGAGGGTCCCGAAGAAGAAAAACTTAAAAGTTACACAAAAGAAACGGGTGTCGAGGATTCCGTTATATTTACCGGCGTGAGAAGCGATGCAAATAAGATGTACAGCGTCTTCGATATCTTCCTCCTGCCTTCACTTTATGAGGGCCTTCCGGTCGTTTCCGTTGAGGCTTCCGCCTCCGGCGTGTATCAGCTCCTTTCCGAGAATATAACCAAAGAATGCAAGATAACTGATGCCGTGACCTATCTTTCCATTGAGAAAGCTTCCGTTTGGGCAACCGAGATAGATTCGCATCTCGGAGGTGACAGGACCGCAAACTACGAAACCGTCGAAAACAGTATGTTCAATATGAAAAATGCCATTAGGGAATTGGAAAAATTCTATGATGACTGCCTTGAAGAATTATGAAAAAAGTACTTCACTTTATATATGCCGATTCATTTTCCGGGCTTGAAAGCGTAGCGGCACATATACTTATGAACCTGCCCTCCGATTGGGAAGGGTATTATGTCGCGCCTGCGGGCAGCGGCGTGGAGCACGTGGCATCACTGGGACTCAATGCCATTGTCTGTGATACTCACAGCGTAAAGGAAATTAAAAGAGTAATCCGGGAAATCGAGCCCGATGCCGTCCACGCACACGACCCGCACATGAGCCTTAATCTGGCGCTGGCAGGCGTGCCCTTCGTATCCC
>JAZUGU010000166.1:0-6514 GCA_045641325.1 Candidatus Avispirillum sp. | reverse complement strand
AAAGCCCCCTTAGGAGCGTTCACATAGGGAGAGAGGCGCCGCTGATTGTTCGTTCTGAATGCCGTCGCCGTACAAATGTACGGCAGGTGTTCAGAACGGACAAAGGCAAAATATAATAAAATGACCGAAACGAAAGTTTCGATCATTTTTTTCATCAGATATTCGGGAAATTTCCCACCGTTCTTATTGCTTTTTATCAATATTCCTTGCCGTTCAGCGGTGAAAAAATCCCTATGTGGGCGCTCCGTCGGGTGCTCTTTTCTATTTTCAATCAATATCTCTTTTCTCTCTGGCGGGAAATGTTTATGGCGCCTTCGGGGATGTTGGTGATGTGCTCAAGCGACATTCCCGTGCCGAGTGCCACACAGGATACGGCTCTGTCCGCCACCTTCGTCTTGATGCCGGTCACGTTTGCGATGAGACGGTCAAGACCGTACAGAAGGCTGCCGCCTCCCGTCATCACGATACCGTTGTAAAGAATATCGCCCACAAGCTCCGGAGGCGTGCGCTCCACCACGGAGCATACGGCCTCGATGATCGCCGTGATGGGCTCTTCAAGCGCATCGGGCATCTCGAGAGAGGAAACTCTCACGACCCGGGGAAGACCTTTCACAAGGCATCTGCCCTTGACCTCTATCTCACGGGGCTCGTCACGGTGCCATGCGCCGCCGACCTTTATCTTTATCTCTTCTGCGGTGCGCTCACCGATGAGCACGTTGTGCCGCCTTCTCACGTAACGGATTATCGCTTCGTCAAATTTGTCTCCCGCGACCTTGATGGACTCGGAAACCACCACGCCGCCAAGGGAAATGACCGCAACGTCTGTGGTGCCGCCGCCGATGTCGACGATCATGTGTCCGTTGGGAGTGGAAATATCTATTCCGGCGCCGATGGCCGCCGCCACGGGCTCTTCTATAAGATAAGTGCTCTTCGCGCCTGCCTGTGTCGCCGCATCAACCACGGCACGCTCCTCCACCTCGGTGATACCGCTGGGAACGCAGATGATAACGCGGGGAGAAAGAAATGAATTTCCGCAGGCACGCTTGATGAAGTACTGTATCATTTTCAGCGTGTATTCATACTGGCTGATAACACCGTCACGCAGAGGCCTTATCGCCGTGATATTGCCGGGAGTACGGCCCAGCATGACCTGAGCTTCTCTGCCGACCTTCAGAATTTTGTCTGTGTTTCGGTCAATGGCGACCACGGAGGGCTCTTTAAGGACGATTCCCTTGCCCTGCACGTAGACCAGGACCGTTGCCGTACCCAGATCTATTCCGATATCTTTTCTCATTCCGAATAAATTCATATACGGCTCCTTTCGGTCAATCTTAATTCATTATATAATATAACACAATTGCGGAGTTTTTGCAACCGTAACAAAAAAATATTGTAAAAAATCAGTGAAAATTACTCTTTTTTCAAAAATAGGTGTTATAATTAAAGTCGGTTTAAACTCGAAGAGTATAATTTCAAATAATATTATGTTCAGGAGGAACGTAGTTTGATAGAAGTAAAAAATCTCGTCAAGAATTACGGTCCCGTGCAGGCTGTAAAGGGTGTCAGCTTTACTGCCGAGAAGGGACACATCTACGGTTTTCTCGGCCCTAACGGTGCGGGAAAATCGACCACGATGAATATGATAACCGGCTGTCTCGCTCCCACCTCCGGTGACGTTACCGTCAACGGCTTCGACATCTATGAGGATGCGGTGGAGGCAAAGAAATTCATCGGCTATCTTCCCGAGGTGCCCCCGCTTTATACGGATATGACCCCTCTGGAATATCTGGAATTCATCGGCGGCGTCAAGGGCCTGAAAAAGAAAGATCTGTACGATGCCATCGAGGATGCCATGGAGAAATCCGGCATTACTGACGTTGCCGGGAGACTTATCAGAAACCTTTCAAAGGGTTATAAGCAGCGTGTCGGCATCGCAGGCGCGATCCTCGGTGATCCCGAGGTCATCATCCTGGACGAGCCCACCGTCGGCCTCGACCCCATCCAGATCGTTGAGATAAGAAACCTTATCCTCTCTCTCAAGGAAGAGCATACGGTCATCCTTTCAAGCCATATCCTACAGGAGATCAGCGCAGTATGCGACTACGTCATCATGATCTCGAGAGGCACGGTGGTCGCATCCGATACAATGGATAATCTGCTTGAGGGCTGCGGCGACAGCGCAGTTATCAAGGTGGCAACGGACGGCGATGAGGAAAATATCAGAGCGGCGCTCGGCGGCATTCCCGAGATCCGTGAGATCTCCGTCACGGCAGAGGGCGCGCACAGCGTAGCTTCCGTTTCCACATCTCCCGACGTGGACCTCAGCGATAAGGTGTTCATGGCGCTGAGAGGTGCCGGGATGAACGTCATTTCCATGACCAATAACGAATCGAGCCTTGAGGACGTGTTCATCCGTCTGGCAGGCGAGAGCCTTGACGCAGGCGCCGCTTACGCACAGGAAAAAGCGGAGCAGAAAGCGGCAAAGGCAGAAATGAAAAATAAGAAAAAGGTACTCGTTGAGTCCGAAAAGGGCAAAGCATATTACAGCGAAGAGTACGTTGACGACGAAGAGGAAGAGGAAGAGGACGGGGAAGCGGAGACCGTGACGGAGGAATATAAGCCTCTGTTCACCGCCGAAGAGCCCGAACCCGAAACCGAAACCGAAGATGAAAAGGAGGAGAGCGAAGAATGAGCGCAGTATTCAAAAAAGAATTCCGTTCCAACCTCACCAACATCATAGGCATCATCTTCATCGCGGTCATGCTTATCGCCTTCGGCTGGAACTTCATCCTGCTCACCTTCCGTGCGGCATTCCCCGCCGTGGAATATACCTACGTGCATTTCCTCGGCGTTCAGGATAACAGAGTATATATCTGGATAAACGCGGGCTTCCCCCTTATCACTCTCATCCTCGCATCCCTTCTCACCATGAGAGTGTTCCCCGAGGAAAGACATCAGAAAACGGATATCCTTCTGTATTCTCTCCCCATCAGCGCAGGTAAGATCGTAATGGGCAAGTACCTTGCTCTCGTGGCGATCTTCGCCATCCCCTTTGCAGAGCTTCTTGTGGCTCCTCTGATAGCAGGTGCTTTCGGAAGCATCAATTATGCCGCCGCATACGGAACGGTGCTCGCATATTTCCTGCTGGGCTGTGCCGTTATCGCCGTATGCATGTTCGTATCCTCCCTCACCGCCAATCAGGTGGTGTCTGCGGTAGCGGGCATTGCGGCAGTTCTCGTGCTGTATTTCCTGCCTCAGCTTGCCGATGCGGTCTCCGAAACAGCGGGCACGGGCTTTGCAGTTCTTCTGGTGCTTTCCGCGGCGGCTGCTCTCATAGTCTATGCCGCAACGAAGAACACCGTAGTATCCGTGGTCACCTTTGCGGTCCTTGCCATCGTTGAAGCCGTGATCTATTTCGTAAAGTCCGACTGGTACACGGGCCTTGCAGGCAAGCTCATCTCCTCCATCGGCCTTTTCGATAAGCTGACGGGCTTTGCCAACGGAGTGATCGACATAAGCACTTACGTATACTACATAAGCTTTGCGGCTCTGTTCGTATTCTTTACCGTACAGTCCTTTGAAAAAAGGCGTTGGAATTAAGGAGGCGCACCGTGAAAAATAAAAAAGTTCTGAAAATCGGCGCATACAGCATTGCGCTTTCCGCAATAGTTCTTGCAGTAGTCATTGCGGTCAACCTTTTTGTAGGCCAGCTCCCCTCCACGTTCCTCCGTCCCGACCTCACCCCCGAAAAGCTCACCACCATCGGGGAAGAGTCCATGAAGGTGCTTTCGGGCGTCAAGGACGACGTAAAGATTTTCTATATCGTCACCAAGGGCGGAGAAGATTCCAAGATCGACGGACTTCTCGAGAGATATGCCGATGCCTGCGATAAGATCAGCATCGAAAAGGTGGATCCCCAGTCAAAGCCCACCTTCACACAGCAGTATACCACCCAGACACTTACCAATAACAGCATAATCGCAGTATCCGATAAAAGGACCACCGTCGTGAACGGGCAGGACTTTTACAGATACGAGATCGTGGGCCAGGAGGGAACGTACTATTCCTATGAGGAATATTACAGCCTGGCACAGCAGTATTACTATTCCACCGGAGAAACACCTCAGGCAAACGAGCTCTTCTTCGGTGAAAACGAGATCACCGGAGCGGTGGATTTCGTTTCCGGCGATAAGATCCCCGTTATGTATGCGCTTTCCGGCCACGGCGAGACCGATATTTCCTCGACCCAGTTCGGCGCGCTTGTCCGTGATGAAAACGTGGAGATAAAGGATCTGTCCCTTGCCGCAGGAGATGCTCCCGCAGTTCCCGCCGATGCCGATGCGGTGCTCATCAATCAGCCCGCGGGCGATATCGGTGAGGGCGAAGCCGAGGCTCTCATCAAGTACGTGGACGGAGGCGGAGACATTATCCTCGTCACCGTGTTCGAAAACGCCGCGAAGGACGCAGTGCCCAACCTTGCAAAGGTGTGCGACCATATGGGCCTTGAGGCTGCCGGCGACGTTATCGCCGACGCGGACGAGAACCATTACTATACCTACGCGTTCAATACCATTGCCGATATTACCGGCAACGGATTTTCCTCTCTCATGAAGGATACGGGCGTGTATCTGTTCGCACCCGTAAGCCATCCCATAGAGATCACCGGCACCAATGCCGATGTTGAGGCATATTCCATCCTGCAGACCTCCGACAGCGCATACGTCTACACGGAGGAAAACGCAAACGATCCCGATTCTGCCGAAAAGAGCATGTATTCTCTGGCATACCAGACGGTACAGCCCGAGGGCGGCTCTCTCATATGGTTCGGTTCTCCCGCCATCGTTGACGATTACTACGTCAGCACCGGCAACGCACAGCTCTTTATCGCGGCGGTGCAGTCCGTATGCGAGAAGACCACTTCCGTATCCATCATCGGCAAATCAATGAATTCACAGGGACTTGAGGTCACCGAGGCGGATACCACCACCTGGACGGTAGTGCTTTCCGTCGTAGTCATCGCGGTTCTTGCCGCAGGTATCGCAGTTTGCGTGAACAGACGCAGAAAATAATATGAAAAAGAAAACGAAAAAACTGATAGCGCCTCTTATCCTCGTTATCGTGCTGGCACTTCTCATCGTGGGATACGTCCTCATGAAAGGCTATAACGATAAAAAAGCCGAGGAGGAGGCGACCGAGCCCGCAGAGGAAAAAGTCACGGTGCTCGATAAAACCGCCCTCACCATGACGTCCATGAAAATAGGAGACGATAATCTTAACTTCTCCTACGTGAACGACGTATGGCTCTGGGACGAAGACGATAAATTCCCCCTTGACGGGGAGCAGATGTCCGATCTCTGCACGGCGCTGAGCCTCGTTGAAGCAAAAGTTTCGGTCGATGAGCCCGGCGAGCTTTCCGAGTACGGACTTGACAAGCCCGCGCTCGTTGTGAAAGCCGCGTTCTCCGACGGCTCCGAAAACGTCTATTCTTTCGGAAACGTCAACCAGTTCAACGGCTTCCAGTATTTCAGCGTGTCCGGTGTCGACGGCGTGTATATGCTTGACCAGGCGGTGGCGGAGCCCTTCAAAACGGATATAAAATCCCTGTTCAAAAATGAAGCGTGCCCCATCATCGACGATTCCGTGCAGGCAAACACCACCACGTCGATCCTTATCGAGACTCCCGAAAAGTCCAATGAGATAACGGACGAGGCGGGCATCAAGGAGCTGTTCACCCCGTTCTACGCAATGAATCTTTCCACATGGGAGGATTATTACGCAGACAGCGAGGAAATGGCGCTGCTGTACGGCATAGATGAGAACTCCACCAAGGTCACTCTGACCTATACGAAAATGGAATCCGTCACCGACAGCGAGGGAAAAACATCCACCGTCAAGGTGCCGCACACCTATACCGTCCTTATCGGCAGTTTCTTCGAAACTGACGAGGTGGACGAGGAGGGCAATCCCGCCAACGGCTATTTCTATACCGTGGAAGGGTCCACGGTCGTGTACTCCGTAATGGAGGAAAAAGTAAAATCCGTACTTGAATTTTTAGATTACGTACCTACCGAGGAGGAAGAATAATGTTCTGTGATAAAATCGAAAATCTGAGAAGATATGCGGCGATCTGCCCCGGGCTCAATGCAGTGGCGGACTTCATCGAAAAGACCGATCTTTCGGCTCTGCCTCTCGGAACTACCCATATCTGCGACGGAGTGTTTGTGAATATGGAGGAGTATGAGACCTATCCCGCACCCGATAAGTGGGAAGCGCACAGAGTATACGCGGACCTGCATGTGCTCGTATGCGGTGACGAGAGAATGGACGGCGCACCCATCTCCAACGCAAAGGGCGGCTCCGGATACAACGGAGAGCACGATTTCGAGATCTTCGATACCTGCGAGGGCCCCTATGCATCCGCATTCGGCACCCCCGACGTGTTCGTGTGGTTCGGACCCGAGGACGCACACCGTCCCGGCCTTCGCCATAACACCGTCAAGGTAAAGAAAGCGAT
>JAZUGU010000165.1:0-8952 GCA_045641325.1 Candidatus Avispirillum sp. | reverse complement strand
CAGTGTGTTTTCCCTCAACGTGCGCTGCGGCGATGACCCGGACGGCCATTCCATCGGCGAGCGCCGCCCGAGAATAAAATCAGAGGTGACAGCATCCGATGCCGACGTTATCGGCTTCCAGGAGGTCGTCCCTCAGTGGCTGGGTATCATATACGAGGATTACGGCGCGGAATACGAAATATACAATCTGTGGAGAGATACACAGGAGCTTGAATCTTCACCCATCCTCTGGAAGCGCGAAAGATTCGAGTGCCTTGAAAAAGGCGCATTCTGGCTGTCGGATAACCCGGATCATATGTCTGACGGATACGATCCCGTCAAGCGCGCCTGCCTGTTCGTCCGCCTGCGTGACCTTGAGACCGGCAAAGAATTTATCGCCATGAACACCCACGTGGGCTTTATCGAAACGAATCAGAAAAAGAGCTGTGAAGTTATCACGGAATACGCAAAAAAGATATCATCCCTGCCCACGTTCATCGTGGGAGATTTCAACCTTCAGCCCGGAACTCTCGGGTATAATGAAATGACGGCGCATTTCACCGACGTGAACAGAGCAACGGTAAACGACCCCGGCGAGACCTTCCACGGATATTATCACGGCTACGAGCCCACGGAGCTGGTGGATTACTGCTTTGAATACGGGATGACTCCCGTTTCGAGCGAGGTCATGAGGGAAACCTTTGACGGAAAGTACGCATCCGACCACTACGCTCTCCGTTTTGCCCTCGAATACTGACTTGATTTTTCATACCTGTTGCAAAATAAAACGATTTGTGGTATATTATAGTAGACGTCAATCATCGGAGGATATATGAAATACATTACCCATCGTGATATCATGGATCTGAACGTTTCCATCCCCGAGCTTTACGGCTGGGCAGAGGAAACCATAAAGAATAAAAAGAGCGCGATACTGCCGCCCAAGATCAGCATAAAGCCCGATCCCGGCGTGTTCTGCAACGTTATGCCGTCCGTCATCACGTCTGACGGAAAACGCTACGGCGGAGTCAAGGTCGTCACCCGCTTCCCGGACAGACAGCCCTGCCTCGACAGTAAGATCCTTCTGTACGATATGGACTGCGGCGACGTGCTGGCCCTTATGGACGGTGACTGGATCACCGCCATGAGAACGGGAGCGGTCGCGGCACATTCAATAATTAACCTTGCGAAAAAGGACTTTTCCGTCATCGGTATGATGGGCCTCGGAAACGTGGCAAGAGCCACTCTGGACGTGTTCCTCACCATGGTCCCCGATAAAAAGTTCACCGTAAAGCTTTATCGCCACCACGATACGGAGATAGGCTTTGCCGAAAGATTCAAGGACTATAAAAACGTGGAGTTCACTTTTGTGGACGATCACTATTCCGTAGTCAAGGGCTCCGACGTGGTCATTTCGTGTGTCACCTATGCCCCCGAGGACTTCTGCGGCGACGATGCCTTTGACGAGGGCGTTCTCGTAGTTCCCGTGCACACTCTCGGCTTTACCAACTGTGACCTTTTCTTCGATAAGGTCTTCGCAGATGACTACGGCCACGTATGCCATTTCAAGAACTTCGATAAATTCAGAAAATTTGCCGAGATGGGCGACGTTGTCAACGGTCTCGTTCCCGGCAGAGAAAACGATAAGGAAAGAATACTCGCATACAACATAGGGATCTCCGTTCACGATATCTGCTTCGCATCCCGTCTGTACGAAAAGATGCAGAAGAACGGAAATATCCCGGAGGTGGACCTGCAGGGTCCCGTGGATAAGTATTGGGTATGATAAAGGTGCCGCCCTCCGGGCGGCACTTACAGTATGAAAAGGAGGTGCGGGATGAAGATAGAATATCCGTCCGGCGGCGTGGGCTTCGTTGAATATAAAAGAGCCTTCACGGCGGCGGGATCGTTTTCTTCGGGAGACGTTCCGGATGATGCCGCCCTCACTGTCACCCTTGCCGATGAAAAGGGAAACGAGCTCCGCAGAGTGCGGTGCGAAAAAAAGTACGGTGATATTTTCGCATATCACCCGGGACTGACATCGTATCCCGAGGAGCGTGATCCGGGCAGAGAAAAAATGCGGGAGTTCGGCTTTCCCGAGCTTGCCGTGGAGGACGAAAACGATCCGGAAAGATCGCTCTGCAACGCGGAGATAAAAGCGTGGTACGGAGAGGGGGGCTTCAAGGCCGTCATCGTCAGCGCCACGGATGTCTCCCACGGTGCCGCCGCAGACGACGGCATGCATTTTTCGGCAAAGGACGGCACACCCTACGGGCTTCTCCCCATGGGAGAATATACGCTGAAAGCAGAGCTTTCCCATAAGGGCAGGCTTCTTGAAGGCGCCGAAAAGAAAATAATAATAGGAAGAAGAAAAGATCAGCTCATCTGCCGCTTCAATCCCGAGGATCATAAAAAACGCATATCGGAGTGGTGCGATGAGATGGGCTTTTCCGTCATATCCGATCCGCTGCCGGGGTATCTGGATTCATATCTGGGAGACTGGGAGTACCATAAAGGTCTTCTTAAAATGTACCGTGCCAATGACCTGCCCCTTTTTGAAACGGCACGGGTGAGGATGTTCGTGTATCTCACCGACCCCGGAAGCACGTCCTACGAAACGGAGCTGGCGTACCTCATGAAAACGCAGGCGGTGGGAAACCCGGAGAGATTTTTCGCATACCATTACGATATCGGCGAAGCCGTGGTCGGAAAGGGAACGGATCATGAAAGAAACGGCATTCCCGTGGAGTTCCCGGCAGGGCAGTACCTTTCTTTGTGCCGTGTCGATATCGTAAATGACGAAGCCGAAGAGGGCCTATACCACACCGACGGCAGAGCGCTTGTCCGCGCCCTTTACGATACCTCGCGGGTGAAAATACGAAAAGGCGAGAAGTTCGCCGTCATGGGCGTGATGAAGCCGTGGCAGGGAAACCCCGAAGACTTCGTCCTTCGTGACGATAATACTTTCGAAATCAAAAACCCTCCCTCGTATATGAGATACGAGGTGCGGGAAACCTCCTCCCCCGGCATCCCGCCGAGAGTGTATAAAAGAAGCACTTCTTTGAAAAGAGAGGCAGGAGCTTCTGTATATGAATTCTATAATTTATTCACAACAGACGACCTCGAGATCGGAAAAACCTATGCCTTTTCCGTGTGCTGCATTGACGGATATGAGAAGAAAACGCCTGCTGAGAGTAAGCTTTTAGTGGAAGTTGTATAAAAAATAATAATTTCTCCCAATGCCTTGACAAAAGGTGGGGAGGGGTGTATAATCTATGCATAAATATTCTGAAAGAAGGAATAAAAATGAATAAAGCAGATATCAAAAAAGTAGTACTTGCATACTCCGGCGGCCTGGATACTTCCATCATTATTCCGTGGCTCAAGGAGAATTATAATAACTGCGAGGTCATCGCCGTGTCCGGCAACGTAGGCCAGGCAGACGAGCTGGAGGGCCTTGAGGAGAAAGCCATCAAGACCGGCGCCTCCAAGCTGTACGTTCTCGACCTCACCGAAGAGTACGTTGATGAGTACATCATCCCCACCATGAAGGCGGGCGCAGTATATGAGGATTACCTCCTCGGCACGTCCCATGCACGTCCCTGCATCGCAAAGGGCCTTGCGGAGATCGCCGCAAAAGAGGGCGCGGATGCCATCTGCCACGGCTGTACCGGCAAGGGCAACGACCAGGTAAGATTCGAGCTGGCTCTCAAGCATTTCGCACCCAATATGCCCATCATCGCCCCCTGGCGTGAGTGGGATATCAAGTCCCGTGAAGAGGAGATCGAATACGCCGAGGCACATAATATCCCTCTGAAGATCAACCGTGAGACCAACTATTCGAAGGATAAGAACCTGTGGCATCTGTGCCACGAGGGTCTTGACCTTGAGGATACCGGAAACGAGACCACCTATGGGAAAGCCGGATTCCTGGAAATGGGCGTTTCTCCCATTGATGCACCCGACGCCCCCACCTATATCGAGCTCGAGTTCGATAAGGGCGTGCCCGTAGCGCTTGACGGCAAGAAGATGACCGCAAAAGAGATCATCCTCGCCCTCAACGAGCTGGGCGGCAAGAACGGTATCGGCATAATCGACATCGTAGAGAACCGTCTGGTCGGCATGAAATGTCGCGGCGTGTATGAGACCCCCGGCGGAACCATCCTCTATAAGGCACATGAAACTCTCGAGTCCGTCTGCCTCGATAAGATGACTCTCCATGAAAAACAGCGTCTTTCCATCACCTTTGCGGAGCTGGTTTATAACGGCCAGTGGTTCACCCCTCTGCGCGAGGCTCTCTCCGCATTCGTTGATAAGACACAGGAGAAGGTCACCGGTAAGGTAAAGCTGAAGCTCTATAAGGGCAATATCATCAAGGCGGGCGTCTGGAGCGATTATTCTCTGTACAGCGAGGAGATCGCGACCTTCGGCGAAAGCGATTACGACCAGAAGGATTCCGCCGGATTCATCAACCTGTACGGTCTGCCCATCAAGGTGCAGGCTATGGTCGATGCAAAGAATAAGAAATAAAAACACAGGGGCGGGTCACCGCCCCTCTTGTACAGAAAAGGAAAGCATTATGTCAAAAATGTGGGCAGGCCGCACCGACGGCGTCACGGAAAAGATAGCGGACGATTTCAACTCATCCATATCCTTCGATAAAAGGATGTATAAAGAGGATATTTGCGGCAGTATGGCGCACGCCGCCATGCTTGCGAAATGCGGTATCATCACCGGGAACGAAGCTGAAATACTGACAGACGGACTTGCAGGCATCCTTGCAGACCTTGAAAGCGGAGCGCTTCCCGTTGATATGACCGCCGAGGATATCCATATGTTCGTGGAGCAGGTGCTGACGGAGCGAGTGGGCGACGTGGGCAAAAAGCTCCATACTGCTCGGTCCCGCAACGACCAGGTCGCTCTGGATCTGAGGCTTTATCTCAGAGACGAGATCGACAGCATCACCGATAAGCTGAAAAAGCTCACCCTCGCCGTCACCGATAAGGCGGAGGAGTATAAGGCAACCATCATGCCCGGATATACACACCTGCAGAGAGCACAGCCAATCACCTTCGGCCACCATCTTATGGCATATGCACAGATGCTTCTCCGTGATATAGACAGACTCTCCTGCACGAAAAAGAGGATGAACGTGTCTCCCATAGGCTCCTGCGCTCTGGCGGGCACCACATATAATACCGACAGAGGCTTCGAAGCACGGAAGTTGGGCTTTGACGGTGTCTGCGAGAACTCTCTGGACGGCGTTTCCGACAGAGATTACGCCGCGGAACTCCTCTCCGATATATCCATCATCATGATGCACCTGTCCCGCTTCTCCGAGGAGATCGTCCTGTGGTCAAGCTGGGAGTTCAAATTCGTGGAGCTCTCCGATGCGTATACCACCGGCTCGTCCATCATGCCGCAGAAGAAAAACCCCGATATGGCGGAGCTGGTAAGGGGCAAGACCGGCAGAGTGTACGGCGACCTCATGGCGCTTCTCACCACCCTCAAGGGCATCCCGCTTGCATACAATAAAGATATGCAGGAGGATAAGGAAAGCGTGTTCGATGCCTGCGACACCGTGAAAATGTGTCTGGACGTATTCTCCGGAATGATAGAGACCATGAAAGCCATCCCGGAAAACATGAGAAAAGCCGCAGGCGGCGGATTTATCAACGCCACTGACCTTGCCGATTATCTGGTGAAAAAAGGTATGCCCTTCAGAACGGCATATAAGATATCCGGCTCCATCGTCGCAGAGTGTATAAAGGAGGGCAATACCCTCGAAACCCTGCCTCCGGAAAAATATAAGGAGTACAGCGACCTCTTCGATGATGAGGTGTACGATGCGGTAGACCTTGATAACTGCGTCAACCGCCGTATCAGCGAGGGCGGCACCTGCGTCGCCTCCGTTGAGCGTCAGATAGCATCGGTAAAAGAAAAGCTGTAATAAAAAAGGACTCCTTACGGGGCTTCACTTAGGGATTTTTTCACCACTGACCGGAAAGAAGAAATACTCTATTAGGTCACGAATGATGGGAGATTTTCCGAATATCTAATGAAAAAATGACCGAAACGAGAGTTTCGGTCATTTTATTATATCTTTCCTTTGTCCGTTCTGAACACCTGCCGTACCTCAGCCTTTAGGCTGTTACGCCGACGGTATTCAGAACGAACAATCAGCGGCGCCTCTCTCCCTAAGTGAGCGCCCCTTTCGGGAGTCCTTTTTTATTACTTATCAATTATCGGAGGGAAAAGCGTGCATCCCATCCGCCGGAAGTACTCGATCTTCTTCCACAGCTCTTCTTCACTTATCTTGAAATGCTTAGAGAGACAAGGGATACACATGTATTCCGTAGCCCCGCGGTTTATCATCTTTTTGTGAAGACCGATATCGTAGAAGGACAGCTCCCGACCGCATTTTAGGCATTTGTCTTCCATATTTACACAACTGCCTTATTTAACAAGCTTCGCCTTGTAAATGTGGAAAGAACGGGGCTCCATGGTGGGATTCCAGCCGTCGTGCTTCACGGGAAGCGTTTCTCCGGTGAGAACGTCCGTCAGCTCAAGACCCAGGCCGGAAGCGGAGGGGATACCGTAATCATCGAAGTAGAAGGGAGTCCAGTGAGGCTCGGAGTCAAAGTTGAAGAAGCAGACGAGGAATTCGTTGTTGTCAAGGAACTTGACAAAGGACAGACGCACGTCAAATGCATATCTCTGCTTTTCCTCATAATAAGGAGGACGGCATTCGGGATCCTGGTCGATTCTGATCAGTTCCTTATTTGTAAGTATGTCGCGAATCTCATCGCTCACGTTGCGCACGTCGCATCCCATCATAAGGGGAGCGCCGAAAACACACCACAGAGCGAAATGCATGAGATATTCATCGGTGGTGCAGCCGTTGGAGTAGCTCACGTTTCCTTCACCGCCCATGCCCACGACAAGCATGTCAATGTCGTTGAAGCATCCGGGAGCGGAGGTCTCAAGAGCACGGAATTGTGACATGGCGTTGTTCTTGAAGGACTCAAAGCTGTCGTTGATGTCACCGGTGGAACGCCACAGATGAGCACCCACGGAGCGCATCCACTTGTGAGGCTCGCCCTGACCGACGGGGCATGCGGCGTAAACGATGTCACGTCCGGTGGCACGAAGTGCCATCGCCATGGTGATGTATGAAGTGCGGATGTCGCCGCAGCCGGGGAAGTGGCAAAGATCGTATTTCAGATAGTCAACTCCCCAGTCCGCGAACATCCGGGCATCCTCGTATTCGTGACCGAAGGAGCCGGGCAGACCCTGACAGGTCAGCGTACCTGCGGCGGAGTAAATGCCGAATTTGAGACCTTTTCCGTGGATGTAGTCAGCCACGTATTTCATGCCGTGGGGGAACTTCTCGGGATTGACCACAAGCTTTCCGTCAACTCTTTCGGGCATCATCCAGCAGTCGTCGATGACCACGTATTCGTAGCCTGCATCGAGATAACCCTTCTCGACCATCGCATCGGCGGTCTCGAGGATTATCTGCTCGTTGACCTTGGGACCGAAAGTGTTCCATGAGTTCCAACCCATGGGGGGAGTTTTTGCCAGCATAATTGTTACCTGCCTTTATTTTAATAGCCTTCCCCGGTGGGGGAAGGTACTCAAAATCGGAATTTCCCCGATTTTGAGGGGATGAGGCGCTGAAATTTCAGCAGACCTTTTTACTGATTAATTATGACACACGGGGACGCAGTCTGTCAACCCTCACAGCCGCTTTTCAAAAACAACGGTGTTCTGCCATTCACCGAAACGGTCGCGTGCTATCCTCTCACGGTATCCGACCTTCCGAAAACCGCATTTTTCGTGGAGAGCGATACTGCGGGGGTTCGTTTCGAGAGCCACGGAATAAATACACCATAAACCGTGTTTCGGAGCTTCCTCCATAAGATACGTGATGAGAGCCGTGCCCACACCGCGGTGGAAACAGCCGGTGTCAACGTAAAGGCTCATCTCGGCAACACCCCGGTAAACGTCGCGGGACGAGGTGGGAGAAACGGCCACCCAGCCGAGAATGTCTCCGCCGTCCTCGTATACGAAACGGCAGAAGGGCAGATGGGCTCCGTTCCATTCCTCATAAGAGGGACACTCGCGGGTGAAAGTGGATATGCCGGATTCGATGCCCTGACGGTAGATCTCGAGCACGCGGGGCGCATCGCCGTCAGTCATTTCGCGGATAAGAGCCATCAGCTTCAACACCTTTCAGAAGTAAAAATCCGTTAATAGGATTTTACCACAAAAAACCACTGTCTGCAAGAAAAAAACGGCCAAAAATACGGAGAAAAAACTTTTTTGAAAAAATTCAAAAAAGGTATTGACAAGTGGTATGCGTTTTGCTATAATACAAAAGCCGCGTGAGAAAAGACACGGCGATGGGAGCATAGCTCAGCTGGGAGAGCATCTGCCTTACAAGCAGAGGGTCATAGGTTCGAGCCCTATTGTTCCCACCAAATACGGCCCGGTAGCTCAGTTGGTTAGAGCGCTAGCCTGTCACGCTAGAGGTCAGGGGTTCGAGCCCCCTTCGGGTCGCCAGTTTCTGCTCACTGAGTGAGCAAAAACGCCTCTGTAGCTCAGTTGGTAGAGCAGGAGACTGAAAATCTCCGTGTCGTTGGTTCCATTCCGACCGGAGGCACCATATGCGGATTTAGCTCATTTGGTAGAGCGCCACCTTGCCAAGGTGGAGGTGGCGGGTCCGAGCCCCGTAATCCGCTCCAACATGAGCCGCATATTAATGCGGCTCAATTTATACGGCGTCATAGCCAAGTGGTAAGGCCACGGTCTGCAAAACCGTTATTCCCCGGTTCAAATCCGGGTGACGCCTCCAACAAAAAAAGCATTTTCGAATTATCGAAAATGCTTTTTTGATTGTTTAATATTTTTTTAGACTTTCGAGAAGACTGAAAATTATTTCAGCTGTGTTTTATATATGCCGGAATAGCG
>JAZUGU010000164.1:0-3834 GCA_045641325.1 Candidatus Avispirillum sp. | reverse complement strand
ATCGCCCGACCGTGGCAATCTCTACAAACGGTTTAGTCCATCTAATAGAGGTGCCATCAGAGCATTAGCAGAGATTGCCACGCCAGTGTGCCGCACTGGCTCGCAATGACACGCCCGGTGGGCGTGTGGGCAAAGAGCGTTTGTCTGCATACAGAAACGGGGCGTTTCACGCTCCCGTTTCGTTTCGTTTGTATAAAACATCCGTCTGTCTGCGATGAAACGATTAAGCAGCGAAGCGTCTCTCGCCCGCGGGGGCTTCCCCGCAAACACTAATTTATCACTCAACCACGACCACGCCGAGCTCACGGAAGCGCTTCTTCGCACGGGCAATATCCGTTTTCGTGGGGACGTACTTTTTATCCGAGCACACATCCACTCCCAGACGGAGGTTTTTGGACGAGCCGTAGGGGTGATAGGGCAGTAATTTTACGCCGCGGCAGTTTGATAAGTTCTTATAAATTTCTGCAATTGCCGAAATGCTTTCCTCATCCATATTCACGCCGCGGATCATGATGCATCTCAGCTCGGTTTTGCAGCCGAGAGAGTCTGCGGCATATAGGTTTTCAAGGATTTTCGGAAGACTCGCGCCCGTGTTCTTTTTAAGCCTTTCCGCATTCCCGTCCTTTATATCCCAGAGGAAAAGATCACATATTTTAGACAATTGTCTTATGTATTTTCCGGGGAAAACGCCGGAGGTTTCGACGGCGGTGGTGATGCCCTGCTCTTTTGCCGCCGTGAGGAGTGCTATTGCCGCCTCCGGCTGTGACATGGGCTCGCCGCCGGACAGAGTTATGCCGCCGTTCTTTCCGTAAAACGGACAGTCCCGGAGCACCTCTTTCATTATTTCATCCGTTTCAGTAAAACGGGAGCATGCTTCTATGGCATCCGTGGGACAGACTGCGGCACACTCAAGACAGCCCGTGCATTTCGTTCTGTCCACATAATGCCGTTCTCCTACGGTGTGCACGCCGTTTTTGCAGGCGGCGGCGCATGCGCCGCATCCTATACAGTTTTCGTCCGTATAGTAGAATTTCGGCGCGCCGTTCGCCGTTTCCGGGTTATGACACCACCAGCAATGAAGCGGGCATCCGCGGAAAAACACCGTGGTACGCACGCCGTCTCCGTCGTGAGTGGAAAACCTTTGTATTTTCGTGATTTCTGTTTTCATACTTCAGTATTTTCAGTGAGCGGAGCGCTCGATTATCATATCCTGCCACTTTTCCTCGAGAGTGACGAACCGTGCGTTCCAGCCGGAAACACGGACAGACAGGGTTTTATAGTCCTTCGGGTGCTTTCTCGCTTCGATAAGTGCGTTTTTATCCATTGAGTCTATCTGCACGAAATATCCGCCGAGCTCCACAAATCCGCGGAAAAGGCTGCAGAGAACGTTTATTCCGTCCTCGCCCGCCACGGTCTCCGGGAAGACCTTGACGTCAAGGGCGGCACCCGTGGTCATCTCGGTCAGGTCCGCCTTGCAGTATGACTTTATCAGCGCAGTTACTCCTGCGATGTCCGTGCCGGGTGTGGGAGATGCGTTGGGGGCGAGGATATCGTCACGCTTTGAGCCGAATGCGGTGGCACGGCGGTTCGGCAGCCAGTTTATCTGCCGCCCGAAGGTGCTGATGCCGGGCACGAATTTTATGGGATGATCGGGATATTTCTCCGCCTTGACTTTCTTTGTAAGGCGGGCAAAATCGGCCACAATACGGACAAAATACGAATCAGCCTCGTCATCATCGTTGCCGTAATAGGTTATCTTATTCTTTACGAGCTGACGGAGCGCTTCCTCGCCCTCCCAGTTGTTTTTGAGGATCTGCCAAAGCTCCGGGAGCGTGAGCATTTTACGCTTATATACTATTTCTTCGATGGCGTGCAGGGAGTTTGCCACGTCCGGTGCGCCGCCGATATGGGGAGAACGCACCATGTAATTGGGGCCCACGTCCTCGTAAGACCGTCTGTTTTCTATACAGCCGTCCTCAAAAATATCAACGACGGGAGTGTGCTTAACGTACCAGCCACCGTGGTGGAAGCTGCCGTCACGGAGCACAAAATGATGCCCCAGATGGAAATCGGCGATCTCGCAGAGCTCTTTTTCCAGCTCTTCGGTGAACGCTCCGTACAGCTCCTCGTAGGATGCGAAATCGGGGCACGTGTCCCCGTCCATATTCATTGCGCGGTCAAAAACCTGCAGGGAGTCAAAGGGCATATATGCGAAATTGGTCTCCCCGGGGAGCTGGGTTTCCCAGCAGCCGTCGTTGGCGAATTTATAGATCTCATCCTCGGGATATCCCGCTTTTTTCATTGCCTCGAAAACGGTGGGCTCGCTGTAAAACGCCACAACACCGCCGCCGTGGCGGACGACCTTGGCGCATTTGCGGAGGAGCTTTTCGGGCGTGCCGGGATGCAGTCTCACGGAAACGGGAAAATCGGAAATTCCGGTTTCCTCGATTATATCAAGCACCAGATAGGTGACCTCGTTGGCAACATCGTGTCCGTCCTTATCCGTTCCGCCGAGAATTATGTTCTGATAGTGCTGTGCGTCACCCGTAGCAGGGGGAGTATCTGATTCTATCCATTCGCACCCCTTTATGAAGAAGGATGCAAGAAATTCTCTGGCTTCGGGGATAGTGATCTTCTTCTCTTTCAGGTCGTGCTTCAGGTAATCTCCCAGCAGAACGTCAAGCCTGCCGAATCCGGGCCAGTTGCCGCAGAGGCGGAGAAATGCGAACTCGAACCATATGGACTGCACCGCTTCCTTAAAATTCCGTGCGGGGGAAAAGGGCACCTGCAGGAGCCTCTCATATATTTCGGGCTTTGTATCCTTTGTTGCTTCCAGATACCGTCCGTGCCAGATGCGGAAAGCATCAACGGCGTTTTCAAGGGAGAGAAGATAGTCGCGCTCCTCCTCCGTCAGATCACCTTTCTGCAGTTCCGCCTTTATCTGTCTGTCGTAGGAATCAACGCCCTCGCGGAGCGTTCTCTCATAGTTGACGGTAAGGTGGCTGATGCTGAAAAAATACAGCTCGCCGCGTGCAGCCGGCATCTGATGATTTATGGCATCCCCGAGAGTCGCCGCGCCGGATATCTGCTCCGCGGGGCAGACTCTGACCGGTGCTTTTTCAGCGATCTCACGGATGAATTTCATTGAAAGGTGACGTTCCGAAAGAGACATGTTCTCTTCCGTTTCGGGAATATGAACACTCGGCACATTTCTCGCTTCGTCACCGTATTTTCCGTGCATGGACTCCCATGCCCATTCTCTGGTCTCTTTGGAGAGGCGGACGGGACGGGGAGTTTTCGATGAGGTGTAAAATTTCATTTTGATACCTCCGGCTTTTCTTACGATTAATTGTATCACAAATAAATGTAAAATGCTTGTTTTGAGAAGAAAAATATTATATAATTCAGGTAAGGACAAAATGAAAGGGAGGATTTCAGATGATCTACCGTGATTTTCAGGGAGAAAAAATATCCGCACTTGCTTTCGGCACAATGAGGCTTCCGCTCATCGAGGGCACGAAAACCATTGATGAGGAAAAGGTCGCCGAAATGACGGAATACGCCATTAAGAACGGCGTGAATTATTTTGATACCGCGTACCCTTACCACGGCGGCGAATCGGAGCGCGTTATCGGACGGGTGCTGAAAAAGTACCCCAGAGAGAGCTTCAATCTCGCAACCAAGTTCCCCGGCCATCAGATCGCAGAATCATACGATCCTAAAGCGACCTTTGAGGAACAGCTTGAAAAATGCGGCGTGGATTATTTCGATTTCTATCTTTTACATAACGTATATGAGGATTCCGTGCCCGTATACGAGGACGAGCGCTGGGGC
>JAZUGU010000163.1:0-5320 GCA_045641325.1 Candidatus Avispirillum sp. | reverse complement strand
CATGTTGAGACGGTGGTACTTCTGTCAAAACAAGCTAAAATCTGAGAGGTAATTGTTATGTTTTTTAATTCAAAGAAAAAGAAAATACAACAATTTCTTGCATCCAAAGCCTCTAAATATACTGCATTTGACGAATTGCTGGCGGATTACCAAAGCGGCAGCCTGAAAAAAGAAATGATTCAACTTGGTGTTGAAAAAACAGAATACCATATTGATTTCTTCGATAATTATAAGTGTATTAATATTCAGGGCAAATATAAAGGCTACTTTATCGATATTCAGATTGAAGAAAACGAGTTTTCTATCGCATACGATAAAATCGAACCGGATGAACCACAAGAGTATGCTTTGATTACAAAAGAAAACTTCTACTCAATCCTGGTAAACACAGTAAAAAAGCTTGCTTAACAATGTTGATATGTTCCCACATACTGTGGGGGTAGATTTGTTCCCGTGTTGTGTGAACATTCAAGGCATTGTCTCGCCCCATATCGAAACGGTCTGCGTTCTCAAAAAATAAAACGTGCGGCGCAGCCGAGTCATCTGAAATATGTGTACAAGTATAATCTCCAACAGAAATAAAACGATAGTCGGATGGAATCTCGATATCCTTGATATGGAGTACCGCGTGAGAGAATCCGACACGGGAGTGTTTATAGAGATAAACGACGAAAAGGAAGGCTGGATGCCCCTTTTCGGCGCAAACAGTAGAGGCGACTTCGTCGGTATGCCCACCTGCTGGCCCTTTGATGAAAGAAGCGATCCGCAAGGACAGGGCACCAACGTCATCATGCTCGACATAGACCTGCTCTTGATGAAGAAATCCCTTGGCGAGATAAGAGCGATAGCTGAAACCCAGCCCGTGTACAGCGTTCCCGGCGTAACTTTTATGTCCTCTCTGTCGGACAGAAACGGCAATGTGCTCCATATCGTCCCGGGGCAGGGATGTAAATATTACGAAAAGCCCGTGTACTGCGTGCTCACCAATTTTTCCCCGTTCAAGGGAGATGTCGAAAAACATCCTTGGATGGGATGGGACAGATATAATACCGCAGAAAAGATGCTGAAAGAAGCGCCTCCCGATTTTGACGTCACGGATTGCTTTGAAATCCTCAGAAAAGTATCGCAGGAGGTGTGCCCCACAGTCATTTCCATGGTCTTTGATGTTTCGGAAATGAAAGTGTGCTGGTGCGAAAACCGCCGGTGGGACAGCATATCGGAAAAATCATTCGTGTAGAAAACACGCTCCGGAGATTGAATAAATGAACGAAACCTTGCAGAAATATGATTTCCGGCGCGGCTTGCCTGCAATGGCGGTCTGTTATCTCATATGGGGATTTCAGCCGCTGTATTATGCCATAGATACAAAAGTCGATACGGTCTTTCTTCTGATCTGCCGTATCATCTGGGCGGCTGTCGCCTGCCTCGTCATTCTTGCATTCGGACACAAGATGGGTCTCCTCGCAGGTATATTCCGTGACAAAAAGAAACTGCTTCGAGAGATTCCCGCATCGCTCCTTCTCCTTGCAGACTGGACCATATACCTTTTCGCCGTCCGCTACGGTAAAATAATGGAAGTATCCATGGGGTACTATATCATGCCCCTTGTGATGATACTTTTCGGCACTCTCGTCTTCCGTGAGAGGATACGTGCAGGTCATATCGTGGCGCTGATTTCCGTTATCATCGGAATAATCCTCAGCATTGAGGGCTTCGGCGGTTTCCCGATAGTCACCGTATCTCTGTCACTTTGCTTTTCCGTCTATTCCGCCATCAAAAAGGGAATGGAGGACGATTCCATCGTTACCACTACGGCGGAGATTCTGCTGATGGTGCCGGCGGCGCTCATCGTCCTTGTCATTTTCGGGAAAACCAACGGCTGGTATTCCGGCATGACGTTTTCAAGACAGCTGTTTCTCATGGGAAGCGGCGTCGTCACCGGGCTTCCGATGGTGTTTTTCGCGATCGGCGTGAAATATATCCCGCTGTCACTCACGGGCATATTCCAGTATCTCTCCCCCTCAATAGGCATCTTCTGCAGCCTTATTCTGGGCGAGAGCTTTTCAAAGGAAAAGCTCATAAGCTTCGCCTTTATCTGGCTCGGCGTGGTCATATACTGCCTCTGCGAATTCATCACAACCCGTAACGCCGGAGTAAAAACTGACGGAGAACAAAATGAAATATAAAAGAATTGAAAACACAATTGTCCTCCGCCTTGAAGTTGGCGAGGATATAAACGAATCCCTTTTGTTCCTTGCCGGGAAGGAAAATATAGCTCTCGCTTCCGTCTCCGGCATCGGTGCGACGGACTGTTTCACCGTGGGCGTTTTCGATATTGAAAGTAAAGACTATAATAAAAAACACTACACGGGAAATCACGAAATAACCTCCCTCACCGGAAATATAACGGAAATGAACGGAGCGCCCTATGTCCACCTCCATATCACCTGCGCCGGAAAAGACGGCAATATCGTAGGCGGGCACCTTCTCTCGGCAAGAATATCCCTCACCGCGGAATTGTTTATCCGAACTGTAGACGGCTCGGTGGAGCGCACCCGTGACGAAGAAATGAAAATCAACGTACTGGAGTTATAATAATGAAAATAACCTACACAAAACCAACACCGTCCGATGCGGCGGCACTCATAGAATACATGAACACAGTCGGCGGCGAATCGGATAATCTCTCATTCGGCGGCGGCGAATTCAGAATGCCCGTCGAGGCGGAGGAAAAGT
The DNA here is from genome assembly GCA_045641325.1 of Candidatus Avispirillum sp. GTDB lineage: Bacteria > Bacillota > Clostridia > Oscillospirales > CAG-272 > Avispirillum. Next base: position 2,584 of record JAZUGU010000163.1, on the reverse strand, counting down.
ATATAAATAATGTCCTCGCATCTCCCCGTGTCCTGTACCTGCTGGCAAAATGTGAGGATACGATAATCGGCGAGATAGGCCTCTCTCCGCTCCCCCGCAGAATGTCCCACGTGGGTGAACTCAGCATCACCGTCCTCAGAAAATATTGGGGGCAGGGAATCGGCACGGAGCTGATGAGGCGTGCCGTCGCCTTTGCCCGTGAAAACGGATACGATACCGTAAAGCTCGAGGTCAGAAGCGATAACGAAAGAGCCATAAACCTCTACCGCAAATTCGGCTTTGAAAAGACAGGCGACCTGCCGCGCCTCTTCAAGGTGAACGGACAGCATTTCGATGTTGACCAGATGATGCTCATATTATAAGGGAAACAAAATGGCATATTTACTTGCAAGTGATTTCGACGGCACGCTTATCCATTGGCCCGCCGGAAAAATAGATGAAGAAGACCGCGCGGCGATCCGCCGCTTCAGAGAAGCGGGGAATAAACTGGTAGTCGTCACGGGAAGAATGTTCGGCTCCGCCATGGACGGATTTTCCGCCGCGGACTTTCACGATATGGACGCATTCCTTTGCCTCAGCGGAGCATACTGCGCAGAGGCTGACGGCACGGAAATATATGATAAAAGGAAAGATGCATCCCGCCTTCCGGAAATGGCCCGGTTTTTCAGAGAGACCGGAGCCCGGTATATGAATATCGACGTGGGCAGGGAATCCTTCGAATACGATATCGGCGGTGAAACCTCCTTCGGCTTCCGAAAAATGAGCACGGAAGAGCTCCTCACGCTCAAAACGTTCACAAGCATGAACGTGGGATATCACAGCGAGGAAGAGGCATATGCCATCTGCCGCAGACTTGAAAAGGATTACGGCGACCTGATAACGCCCCTGCAGAATAAAGTAGCAATAGATATGCCCCCCGCAGGTATCAATAAAGCCGTTGCCGCAGGGTACGCCGCAAACATGTACGGCATTCCCACGGAAAATGTGTATACCGTCGGCGACAGCTTCAATGACCTCGATATGGTACGAGAGTATAACGGCTCCGCTATGAAGCAGGGACCGGACGAGCTGAAAGCGGCGGCGAAAAGAACGGTCCGCAGAGTCCGCGAGATCATTGATCTCATCATGACGTATTGATTTACATAGCATATAATGCAGATAGGAGATAATATGAAAAACGTAATCAAACTGACGGCGATCATCCTCGCAGTCCTCATGCTGCTTTGCGGATGCCGTAAAGTAGATGATAATAAAGGAGCAGACGAAACCACAAAGGCGACGACGACAAAAGTCCCCGATGAAACCACCGAAGCACCGGAAACCACCGAAGCCGCAACAGAGGAGAATACCACCGTGGCAGAAACGACAGCAGCAGTCCCCGATGACGGAAAGGTCCATGTCACCGGGATAACACTCGATAAATATGAAGTATCTCTCAGCGTCGGAGCCGACGATATGCCTATGGTCACAATGGCACCCGAAAATGCGGAGAACAAGGGCGAGATCTGGACAAGTGACAATACCTCAGTTGCCACCGTTTCCGAGTACGGAAGGATAAAAGGCGTCAGCGCAGGCAGCTGCACGGTCACCGTCACCTCCGCCGATAATAAAAACGTAAAGGCCGATGTCAAAGTCACCGTAACCGCAGCGGATAACCCCGCGCCCACAGACGAGGTCAGCGGAGCAACCTATATCCAGGGTATCCTCATAGTCAATAAGACCTATGCGCTCCCCTCGGATTATAACCCCGGTGTCGATCCCACCGCCCAGTCCGCGCTCAATCAGATGATATCCGGCGCGGGAGCTGACGGCGTCAGCCTGTGGATAGCATCCGGCTTCAGATCCTACGATAAACAGAAAACCCTCTATAATAATTATGTAGCGAGAGACGGAAAGACCGAAGCCGACAGATATTCCGCCCGCCCCGGCCATTCCGAACACCAGACCGGACTTTCTTTCGACCTCAATTCTCTTGAACAGTCCTTCGGAGAAACCAAAGAGGGAAAGTGGATCGCCGCAAACTGCTGGAAGTATGGATTCATCCTCAGATATCCCCAGTCCAAGGAGGCGCAGACGGGTTATATGTATGAGCCTTGGCACGTCAGATACGTGGGCACCGATATCGCAAAGAAAATATATGATTCCGGCCTCTGCCTTGAGGAGTATCTGGGCGTGACTTCAGTCTATTCCAACTGACGAAACACAACATATTGTGGTGTAAAAATAGCTGTCAACAAGTCTGAAAAAATAACTGAAAAATATTGAAAAAAAGCATAGAATTGCTATTGACAACACAAAATAGGTAGTGTATAATTACACTCACCCACCCGAATAAAACCTTCGGAAACCCGAAATAAAAGTTTTTTTGAAAAACTTCAAAAAAAGGGTTGACAACAGGGATATGAGGTGGTATACTATCAAAGCTGTCGCCCGAGGGGAAGCCCTGAGGAGATAGCGAAGGTTCCTTGAAAATTGAACAACAAAAGACAAGTACAAAAGACTCCGAAAATTCTTTTGAATTTTAAAAAGCCATGAAAATGGCAGCTCTTTAAAGTATTTAAGAGCAGAATCAACTCTGGTATGT
>JAZUGU010000162.1:0-4387 GCA_045641325.1 Candidatus Avispirillum sp. | reverse complement strand
AGAGCTATTTCTCTTGCGTATCCGTCAAGCTCGTTGGGGGTTTCAAGATAGAACGGCAGGTCACGGAGGCGGGGCTCGTTGATGATTTTCGAGAAGGCATCAAGCCCGAGGAATCCCTCTCCTATTTTCTCGTGGCGGTCCTTGGCGGCGCCGAGAGGATTTTTGGAGTCGTTCAGGTGGATGGCACGCAGGCGTGAAAGCCCTATGACCTCGTCGAAAAGATCGAAGGTGGCCTCCGTTTCTCCCGCTATATCGTAGCCTCCGTCGGAAACGTGGCAGGTATCGAGGCACACGCCGACGCATGCTCTTTTGTCCTCATCCACGGCGTCGATGATGGCACGGACCTCCTCAAAGGTCTTCCCTATTTCGGAGCCCTTGCCCGCCATGGTCTCGATGAGCACCGTGGTGCCCTGCCCGGGGGTGATGACCTCATTAAGCAGCTTCGCTGTATTGGCGATGCCGGCTTCTTCTCCGATACCCACGTGGCATCCGGGATGGAAATTATAGAGTGCGCCGGGGATCTCCTCCAGCACCTCGATATCCTCCCTCATCGAATCACGGGAATAATCCCATATCCTCGCCTCTGCCGATGCGGGATTGAAGGTATAGGGGGCGTGAGCAAGGGGCGGTGCAAACGAATTTTCTTTCATAAGCGCGACCAGCGCCGCAACGTCCTCTTTTTCGGGGCGGCGGAAACCTCTGCCCCTGGGATTTCTGGTGAAATACTGGAAAGTGTTCGCGCCGATTTTGAGTGCGGTCTTTCCCATTGCCTCGTATCCGTCCGAAACGGAAAGATGACAGCCTATATAAAACATTTCTGACCTCTTTTTCATATTTTTTTCAGTATATCACAGATTTTTTTCAAAGTCAATTTGACAAAGGGCATTCGGTGTGATACAATGGATAAATCAAAATGGGGGAATATTTATGAATATTCCCCGATATTGACCGACTTTTCCGAAAAAACCCAAAGAAAGGCTGTCTTACCTATGAAGAACGTTCCCGAACTGTTTGGAAGCCTGGTCTTCAACGACCGTGTCATGCGTGAGAGACTCCCCGCGGACACCTACGAGGCTATGAAAAAAACACTGGACAACGGAAAACGCATGAGCATCGAGGTGGCAAACGTCGTCGCCGATGCCATGAAAAACTGGGCGATCGAAAACGGCGCCACCCACTACACCCACTGGTTCCAGCCTCTCACGGGCATTACTGCGGAAAAGCACGACAGTTTCATTTTCCCCGATTTCTGCGGCGGAGTTATCATGGAGTTCTCCGGCAAGGAGCTGGTACGGGGCGAGCCCGATGCTTCCTCCTTCCCCTCCGGCGGTCTTCGTGCCACCTTTGAGGCGAGAGGCTACACCGCATGGGACCCCACCTCTTATGCATTCATAAAGGAGGGATGTCTGTGCATCCCCACTGCGTTCTGCTCCTTCGGCGGCGAGGCTCTCGACCAGAAAACGCCTCTGCTCCGTTCCATGGAAGCCCTCTCCCGTGAGGCTGTCCGCATCCTTCGCCTTTTCGGCAACGAGGACGTGACCGCCGTCAAATCCACGGTGGGTGCCGAGCAGGAATATTTCCTCATTTCGAAGGAAATGTATGATCTGAGAAAAGACCTTATCTACACGGGCCGCACCCTTTTCGGAGCGAAGCCTCCCAAGGGTCAGGAGCTGGACGACCATTATTTCGGCAGCCTCAAGCCCGCCGTATCCGAATACATGGCAGACCTTGACGACACTCTGTGGCGTCTGGGCGTTTACGCCAAGACCGAGCACAACGAGGCGGCGCCCGCTCAGCACGAGCTGGCTCCCGTTTTCACCACCGCCAACATCGCGGTTGACCACAATCAGCTGATGATGGAGATGATGAAGAAGACGGCTGACCGCCACGGCATGGTTTGTCTCTTACACGAAAAGCCCTTCGAGGGTGTCAACGGAAGCGGCAAGCACAACAACTGGTCCATTTCCACCAACACGGGCATGAATCTTCTTGAGCCCGGCGAAACTCCCTACGAAAACGCACAGTTCTTACTGTTCCTGTGCGCCGTCATCAAGGCTGTTGACGACTATCAGGATCTTCTCCGTATATCCGCCACAAGCGCCGGAAACGATCACCGTCTGGGCGCGGGAGAAGCACCGCCTGCCGTGGTCTCCATGTTCATCGGCGACGATCTTCTGGAACTTCTTGAGGCTGTCATAAACGACCGCCACTACGACTCCAAGGAAAAAGAGCAGATGAAGATAGGCGTGCACGTGCTGCCCAAGATCCCCAAGGACAACACGGACCGCAACCGCACCTCGCCCTTTGCTTTCACCGGAAACAAGTTCGAATTCAGAATGCCCGGCTCGTCCCAGTCCATCGCCAGTCCCAACACCACGCTGAACACAGCCGTTGCGGAAACGCTCTCCCTGTTCTCCGAAAGGCTTGAAAAGGCGGAGAACTTTGAGGAGGAGCTCCACGATCTCATAAAAGAGACCGTTATCGCCCACAAGCACATCCTCTTCAACGGCAACGGCTACGACGGAAAATGGGTGGAGGAGGCAAAGCGCCGCGGGCTTTCCAATTACGCCACCACTCCCGAAGCTCTCTCTCATCTTCTCGACGAAAAGAATATCGCTCTGTTCTCAAAGCACAACGTATTCTCCGAGGCGGAGATGCGCGCGAGATATGAGATAAATCTCGAGAACTACGTGAAGACCGTGAATATCGAGGCGCTGACCATGTCCGACATGGCCCGCCACGACATTTATCCCGCTGTCAGCGCATACGCGAAGGAGCTGGCAAGAGCCGCCTCCGCAAAGATAAGGCTCGGATTCGAGCCCTCGGAGAAAAAGCTTCTCTCACATCTGTGTTATCTCACCGATTCTTTCTATAACAACATAGAAAAGCTTGACCGTGCCATCGCCGGTGCGGAAAGCATCACCGACAAGAAAGAGCTTGCGGACTACTACTGCACCGCAGTTATCGGCGCAATGAACGACCTGCGCGCCGACGGCGATGCTCTCGAATACATAACCGCCGCAGATTACTGGCCCTACCCCACCTACGGCGATATGCTGTTCTCGATAAAATGAGTCAAACAGAAACGGCGCCCTTTCGGGCGCCGTTTTTACTTTAGAAAGAAAGGGCGCAAAGAAACTTTGTAAAATTCGTTATTCACTCTGCACGGAGAGAGCTTCAAGGCGCTTTTTTATCTCTTTCAGGTCTTTGTACATATCCTCGTTTTTCGAGGGATCACGGAGAAGCGCGGAGGGGTGATATACGGCGCAGATGGAAAATCCGCCCTTTTCATAGAATTTTCCGTGGTCACGGGTAATGCGGAAATCGGGGTCGATAAGCCGCATGGCGGCGATACGCCCGAGACATACTATCATTTTCGGCTTTATCAGTCTCACCTGTGCACGGAGATGCTCCATGCAGGCATCCTCTTCCTCGGGCTTCGGGTCTCTGTTACGGGGCGGGCGGCATTTCAGGATATTGGCGATATAGACGCTTTCCCGGTCGATCCCCACGGCAGTAAGATGGCGGTCCAGGTGCTTTCCCGCGGCGCCCACGAAGGGGATACCGGTCAGGTCCTCCTGCTCGCCGGGTGCTTCGCCCACGAACATTAGGTCCGCTTCCCTGTTTCCCGTACCGAACACGCAGTTGGTTTTAGTTTTTCCCAGCGGACATTTTTCGCATTTTTCGCAAGCTTCCGCAAGTTCTTCCCAGGTCATTTCTCCGCCTCCTTTTTCTTAAGTTGATTATAGCACGGACAGAGCAGGATGTAAAGAGCTGTAAATTATAGTTTGCGGGGGCATCCCCGCAAACTATAATTTATCGCCTTTTTTTATAATATCCATTTAGTGCAGGATAAGGGATAAACACAACTGGCTGATTAAGTTGCTTTGTCAATGCTATACTTTGTGTTTTTGGTGTTGTTTTTCTCTTAAAATGTCTTGAAAACAGCGAAACCTTCGCATCTAAAATCTTAAAGTCCGTTTAATAGGACACTCCTTTTGTTATACTTATTATAGTAGGAAGGAGTGTTCTTTTTATGCCGAGAAAAATATCAAATGCAGAATTTATTTTGTTTTACAAAGTTTATTACATATCGGTATGAAGGTTAATGTATATGCCTTTTTTCCACCAATAGCAACTTTCACTGTTTTTGGTGAAACCATACAAAGCAGTGAAGCACCAGGCAAATATGCAGAACGTTTTCTTAATAAAGAGTTCATTGAAAAATATAACAAAAAACCTATTGGTTGCACTCAAAAATAACAATAAACCACTAACTCTATTACGGAATTAGTGGTCTTTTTTATATCTTATTAAAGTTGATTTAATATTTCTGTTCTCTTTTGATTGTATTGTTCTTCTGTAATAACACCATTCTCAAACTGCT
>JAZUGU010000161.1:0-11201 GCA_045641325.1 Candidatus Avispirillum sp. | reverse complement strand
GAGGACGGCTCCAGCACTGTTAAGTGTACCGTCTGCGGCGCTGTAATCAGCGAGACCGTTATCGAGGCTCTCGGCCACGATTGGAAGGTAGAGACCGTTGTTGAAGCTACTTGCGAAGCAAAGGGCTACACCGTTTACAAGTGCAGCAGATGCCCCGAGACCAAGCAGGATGACTTCGTTGATGCACTCGGCCACAAGATGACCGAAGACGAGACCCAGTACGTAGCTCCTACCTGCACTACTGCCGGCAAGCACGTATACGTTTGCGACAACAAGTGCGGCAAGACCACTGAAGAGCCCATCGCAGCTCTCGGCCATGCATGGGACGGCGGCGTAGTAACCGAGCCCACCTGCACCGATAAGGGTTACACCACTTACACCTGCTCCAGATGCGGTGAGACCAAGGTTGAGAATTACACCGATGCTCTCGGACATGACTTCGTTCTTGACGAAGAGAACTCCGTTGAGGCAACCTGCACCGAGGACGGCGTAAACGCTTACTATTGCTCCAGATGTGAAGAGACCAAGACCGAAGAGGTTAAGGCACTTGATCATGACTGGGACGAAGGCGTTGTAACCAAGGAAGCTACCGAGACCGAAACCGGCGTTAAGACTTACACCTGTAAGCGTTGCCAGGAGACCAAGACTGAGGAACTCCCCAAGGTCGAGCCCGAGAAGAAGCCCGAGCCCGAGAAGAAGGATGAACCCGTTAAGCCTACTCCCGTATCTCCTGTAACCGGCGATAACATGATGTTCATCATCATCGCTCTCGTAGTAGTAGTTCTTGCTTCCGCTGCAGTAATCGTAATCCGCAGAAGAAAAGAGAACAACTGAGTAAATCCGGTTAAATAAAATCAGCGGGGCGCTCCGGCGCCCCGCTTTTTCTATGCAGTCGGTAAATTTGTGCTTAACGGGCATTCAGCATTGGGCATTTAGCATTCAGCCGGCGGCGAAGCCGCCGCACACCGAAGGGCGAAGTCCCTACGGTGTCATTGCGAGACCAGTTCGCAAACTGGTCGTGGCAATCTCTACTAATGCTTTGATGGTACCTGTGTCATATTAATCGGTACGAACGTATCGGACGAAAGGCTCCCTCCGGGAGGGAGGCTATCCGCATGGTGCCGTTTTTAGTTCACCTGCCATTCACTGAATGCTGAATGCCGAATGCTCGTTAAACACTAATTGAAAAGGGCGCTGTGCGCCCTTTTTTTATATCTTTATATTACCTCACAACTCTCCGATACCTTCTGAAACTCCCAGAAGCACAATACCGATTATAACAAGAGTAATGCAAACGTATTGCGATGCCTTAAGCTTTTCTTTCAGTATCAGCCCCGACAGGATCACCGAGAAAATGCAGTAGGATAAAACCATCGGCTCCGCCAGTACCGGATTTGATGCCATTGCATAAACGTAGAATATTTGCCCGAATTCCTCGCAGAGTGCCGCCGCACCCTTGATGCGCTCGCCCCGCGCAAATGGATTGTAAAACTTTCTTTCCTTTATTATAAGGAATACCCAACAGCAAAGACCGAAAATAAAGAACGTTGCGCCGTAAAGAATTATAACGTCTATCTCTCCGAGCCCCAGCCCCGTGTCCTCATCGAGGATGATACCGTCGGCGGCAGTGCCCACCGTGTCAAATAAACAGTACAGCAAAGGGAATATGAGCGCCGCCGCGCCCATCCTGAATTTTCTGTCATCCGCTGACAGCGCGGAACCTGAGGAGGATAGCTTCTGCTCCGCGACCGCAAGCAGGATGACACCGATAACGATAAGCACCGTTCCCCCAATGTCAAGCGGCGAGAACACGTCGTTTATCGCCGATATCTTCCCGGTGAAGGCGAAGAATATCATAATGAAAACGGCGGAAAGCGCACCGGAGGCATTCTGTACCGGGGAAACCACGGAAAGCTCCAGATATCTCAGCCCGGCATATCCTATCACCATGGATATAATGTAGCAAAGGGAAGCCGGAGAGTAGAGCAAAGCATCCTTCAGAGCCGTGCCTGGGGAAAGACTTTCGGCAAAGGGAATAAGAATAAGCGCTCCCGCTCCCATCACAAGCCCTACCCAGACTGCGATCTTCAGATGAGAATACCTGTCGGCTTCATCGGTGCCCGCTTTGTAGAAAAGGTCGGCCCCACCCCACCCCAAAAGGCAGATGAGGGCGAAAATGAACCATGACATATAAAAATCTCCATTCAGCGCCGTAAGGCGGCGAAAACGATATGTTAAACTAATTATATTATAAGGATAAAACAAATGCAAGATATTGACGGTCAAAATCTTGAAAAAAGAAAGCGGTTAGTATATAATAGATAAAAAGGGGGTCATTATATGGAAATGCATGAATATAAATGTCCCTGCTGTGGAGGTTCCATCGTCTTTGACAGCGGGGCGCAGAAAATGAAATGTCCCTATTGCGATACTGAATTCGACGTGGAAACTCTTGCACAGTACGACCAGATACTAAACGAGCAGCCCGATGATGAAATGACGTGGGATCCTGCACCCGGAACAGAGTGGAGCGAAGATGAGGATAGCGGCGTCAGAGTATACGTCTGCGAGTCCTGCGGCGGCGAGATCATCTGCGATGAAACGACCGCGGCGACCTCGTGCCCTTTCTGCGGCAACCCCGTGATAATCATGGGAAAACTGCAGGGCACTCTCAAACCCGATTATGTCATCCCGTTCAAACTTGATAAAGAAGCGGCAAAAGCAGGCCTTCGCAAACACCTGGAGAAAAAGAAATTCCTCCCCAAAGTGTTCAAGGATGAAAACCATATAGACGAGATAAAGGGTATGTACGTGCCCTTCTGGGTCTTCAATACGGAGGCTGACGCCGATATAAGATGCAGAGGCTCCATCGTCACCACCTGGGCGGATTCGGAGTACCGTTATACACAAACGGCGTTCTACGAGGCGATAAGATCCGGCTCTATCGGCTTCGACCGCATCCCCGTGGACGGATCAACCAGAATGCCCGACGAGCTTATGGAATCCATCGAGCCCTACGATTTTTCGGAGGCTGTTGATTTCAGAACAGCATATCTCTCCGGCTACCTGGCGGATAAATACGACGTGGACAGCGAGGAGAGCATCGAGCGTGTCAACGAAAGAGTAAAAAGCACCGCGGAAAACGCATTCCTTTCAAGCGTCGTGGGCTTCGATTCGGTAGTACCCGAAAAGAGCTCCGTTAGACTGCGTGACAGCGAGGCGAAATACGCGCTCTATCCCGTGTGGATGCTCAATACCACCTGGCAGGATAAGAAATATACCTTCGTAATGAACGGCCAGACCGGCAAATTCGTGGGTGACCTTCCCGTAGACAATAAATCCTATTGGCTGAACAGACTGCTGTATTCCGGCATCGTCGCCGCGGCGTGCTTTGCCGTGGGATACCTGTTCTGGTTCCTGTCGTAAGGAGGCCCGCCATGAAGAAAGTATTAACGGTAATTATCGCCGTTCTCATGATCCTTTCGGCGGCAACGGTCACCTTCGCATCGTCACTTCCCAGAGTCACCGACCACGCAGGCCTCATGACCGTTGAAGAACGGCAGTCTCTTTCCGAGCTTCTCGATGAGATCTCCGAAAAGTACTCCATGGATATCGTGGTGCTCACGGAAAACGGAATAGATAAGGATACTGCGGCGTTTGCCGACGATTTCTATGACGAAACCGGCTACGACGAGGACGGCGTGCTGTTCTTCCTCTGTATGGGCACCAGAGAGTGGTACATATCAACCTCCGGCGAGGCCATGACGAGGATCACCAATTACGACGTGGACTATATCGCCGACAGCACCCTCGACCTGCTCGGTAACGGCGAGTATTACGAAGCGTTCCGTGCATTTGCTCTCACCTGCGATGAAGTCCTCTCGGAAATGCATACCGCCGAAACCTATTATGAGGACTATTATTCCGGGTACAGCGACGAGCCGTACGTAAAACCCGGCTTCAATTGGAAAAGCACACTTGTCATCTCAATTATCATCGGCTTCATCGTAGGCTGGATAATAGCGGCATCGCAGAAAGCGAAGCTCAAGAGCGTATATTCAAAGGCGCAGGCATCCGATTACGTAAGAGAGGGGAGCTTCAATCTCGTCTCCCAGAAAAATCTGTACCTGTTTGCCAACGTATCGAAGATCCCCATCGCCCGTAATGACGATTTCAGGGGCAGCGGCCACAGCGGCGGCGGCTCCAGTATCCATTTTTCATCCTCCGGCGCAAGTCACGGCGGCCACGGCGGCCATTTCTGATAAAAGAAAGGTAAAAGGTAAAGATCATGAAGAAAACAGTCTCGGTATTGCTTCTCCTCGCAATGATCCTGTCCTCAGCAGTATTTTCCGTCTCGGCAAAGAGCGAAGATCCCGCCGAAAACTATACCCATACCGATGCACCCTTTGAGGACGCAGGCATCTCTCTGTGGTTCGATTATGCCACGGAGAAGATAAAGGAAACCGACGTCAATGATACGGGATGGGAAGCCTTTACCGTATACATGGCACAGAACGAGATAGAGGATGCCCAGTTCGTGCTCTATGCGGAGGACGGCAGGGAAGGCCTCACAGCGGAAATGACCGCACCCACCGACGGCGAGCACGTTCTCGATGCGGATATCTATATCGAGATTTATGCAAACTGCGCCGATTTCGGATACGTTCCCGATGCGATCCCGCCCCTTTCCGCCTACGGTGATTTCGACCTTTCGGCAGGTAAGACCCAGGCGTTCCTCATCAAAGTGAAAACCACCGCCGAAACCGTGCCCGGTTGGTACGAAAGCACCGTCACCGTAAAGGATTCCGCAGGAAACGCCGTAAAAGTCGCAAAGCTTTTCGTCTTCGTGTGGGACTTCGCTCTCTCCGAGGAAACCGCATGCGGCACGAGCATCAATCTCGATTACGGAATCCTTAACAGATCCATAGTCGGTTCCGATTTAACGACAAACGAGCTCTACGTCAGATACTATGACTATCTCCTGGAAAACAGAGTAAACGCATATAAACTGCCCTATAACCTCTATTCGGCAGACGCCATAGAGTATATGGATAACCCCCGTGTCACCTCGTTCCAGATGGGCTCCTATACCGGAGCTGATGCTTTCGGTATGACCGACCTGCAGATAAAGAGAATATATCAGGCATTCGAGGACCATCCCGAAAGATATAATAAAATGTATATGTTCTCAAACGTCGTTGACGCGGCAACTCCCGGAGACCTTGAAAGACTCCGCACCGCGTACGATACGTTTGTGGAAAAATACGGCAAGTACACCCCCTCCTACGCGATCGATCCCGTCCCCATGATAAATACCTATATCAACGATATAGACTATACCACCGCAGACGGCACCATCGACCAGATAGAATATTACCGTGACTTCGTCAATTTCTGGTGCTCCAAGCCCTTCGCATATACGGATATGACGGAGCTGACCGTCCCCGGCGCAAAGGTCATGCAGCCTCTGAAGTGGAACTCCGTATACGGCACCTTCAAGGACAGAATGGCAGAGATCCGTGCATCCGGCAGAAGAGTCTGGTGGTTCCTTTCCTGGGACGTTGCCGCTCCCTATATCAACTATTTCATGCAGACGGACGGCGTGGCGCAGAGGATCCTCTTCTGGCAGCAGTACGATAACGACGTCCAGGGCTTCCTCTATAATTTCGTCAACTACTGGACGGCGGGGCAGGATAACGCATACGTCACCAACAGCGCATACCCGGATGGCCACGGCGAGTCCATCCTCATCTATCCCGGCTCCGATTACGGCATCGACGATCCTATCGGAAGCCTCCGTCTTGAGGCCATGCGTGACGGTATCGAGGACTATCAGCTGTTCCATATGCTTGAGGAAGTAAAGGGAGAAGGCGCGGCAGACGCTCTCATCGACGTGATGACCACCGGCATGGTGCACTATTCCACCTCCGATGCGGACTACCGCACGACCAGGATCGCCCTCGGTACTGCTGTAGCCAATGCGGTCAACGGACGTGAAGACGAGCCCGATACTCCCGACACACCCGATGAGCCCATCGCCATCCCCGGCGACCTTGACGGCGATGAAAAAGTCACCGCAAAGGATATAAACCTTATAAAGAAAATGATGACCGGCACTATCGCGTATCTTGATGCCGCCGACCTGAACGGCGACGGTAAGCTTACCGTAGCCGACGTCAACGCCCTCAAGAAAATAGTCACAGGTTCATAAACATCTAAAATAAAAAGCCCCCCTTTAGGAGCCCTCACATAGGGAGAGAGGCGCCGCTGATTGTTCGTTCTGAATACCGTCGCCGAACAAAGGTACGGCAGGTGTTCAGAACGGACAAAGGAAAGATATAATAAAATGACCGAAACTTTCGTTTCGGTCATTTTTTCATTAGATATTCGGAAATCTTCCCACCGTTCTTGGTTTATTAGTCTTTTTTCTCTTTCCGGTTTTTGCTCTCTTTGCATTTGTGACGGTTCTTTGAATTTGCCGCCCATTGGCGGCAAAAGTCACAAATGGGGCTTGAAAACAGCATACCCCCGCCCGGCAGTTACTTCGTTTTCAAGTGGTCGGCGGCGAAAAAATCCCTATGTGTGCGCTCCGTTACGGGGCTTTTTGCATGCTGAAATCCAGCACCTCATCCGTCAAGAGCCGGGGATATTCCGGCACTTGCCACCTTCTCCCACCGGGGAAGGCCATTTTATTTCTCAAGCTTCCATTTGGTATAGAGGACGCTGGTGTGCCAGTCATCGGGGAGTGCCTGATAATATACCGTGATGAGTGAGCCGTCGGAAAGCTCGGCGGTGGAGGGATATCCCATATCCTTCTGCTTGCCGATATCGGTATCGAGGATATAGTCCTCCGTCCAGGTCTCGCCGTTATCGTAGCTTACCACTGCCCTCTCGGACTGGGTCGCGGCTGTTCTGCAGGCATAAGTGCAGATGACGGCGCCGGAAGAATGGACGAGCAGGTGGGGCGGGAGACCGTCAACTCCGATACATTTGGGAGTCGACCAGGTTTTGCCCTTATCGTCGGAGAAGGTGGTATAAACCGTATTCATGGGATCAAGCGGTGCGGGTCTGTTATGCACGCGGATCGCTCCCAGAAGCCTTCCGCCCGGCAGCTCTACCACGTGGGGCTCGTACATGCAGGGCGCGGTGATCTCCTCGGGGACCGGCACGGTACCCGTATACTCCCACGTTTTTCCTCCGTCCTTTGAAGAATGGACGACGATGGGAAGGTCGGAATTCCATCCGCTCTTGAATTCCTTGCCCATATAGACGAGAGTTCCGTCTTTGCATACCGAAGGGCCGTGAGGCGCGGAAAGGCCGACTTCGATGGGATCGGACCAGGTGACGCCGTAGTCATCGGTGAGCTTTACGAATGAGACGTTGCCCTTTGCGCGGTCCTCGTCGGACAGCGATTTCCAGGACTCGACGTAGCCCTTTGCGATGGTCTTGAACTTTTCACCGAACCAGTCTGCGGAAAGCAGGCTCGCAAGGTAGTCCTCATAAAAATCGGTGAATGCGGCGAACACCATTTTGCCTCCGCCCATATCCGTGATACCGGCATCTCTGTCGTCAAAATAGGAATCGTGGATGATGGTGGTGGGACCCCATGTTTTTCCCTCGTTATAGCTTACCCACATGCAGTCCTTTCCTGCGGGGTCTACGTGGGTCATTCTCATACCGGATGCAACTGCGTACAGAACGCCGTTATCAGCCATGCATACCGTGGGCCAGCCGCAATAGTTAAAGCAGCTCTCCTCGGGGAATCTGTGGACTATGCCGTGCTCGGTCTCAGGTCTTATTTCTCTCATTTTTCAAACTCCTTTATGGATGTTTCCATACATTGACTATACCACACGGAGCTTGCAAGTTCAAGGCTTTTCGGGCTTTTTCATCTGATATTTGTTAATTTATCCAATATGGACTGCCGTAGGATCGTCAAAATTATATCAGCTTAAAATTTTTACCAACGGTATCATTTTTTTCGGCAAAAATATTGTATTGGACGGAAAGATGTGGTATATTATATCAGTATGGTTAAAAATATAGTTAAAACTGAAAGGATAAGAAAATGAACTACAACAAGAAATCCGTAGAAGACATCGACGTTGCAGGCAAGAAAGTTCTTGTAAGATGCGACTTCAACGTTCCCATGAAGGACGGAGTTATCACCGACACCAAGAGAATCGTCGGTGCGATCCCCACCATCAAATATCTCGTTGATAACGGCGCAGCTGTTATCCTCTGCTCCCACATGGGCAGACCCCACAACATTTTCAACGAAACTGTTAAGCTTGACAAAAAAGAAGCAAAGAAGATCGCCGAGCTGCCCGAAAACGAGCAGGAGGCTGCTACCGCTGCCGCTCTCGAAAAGGCTAAGGGTGACATTGAGAAGCTCTCTCTGAAGCCCGTTGCGGAAAAGCTCGCAGAGCTTCTCGGAAAAGAAGTCAAGATGGCGAAGGATGTTATCGGTCCCGATGCAAAGGCCAAGGCCGCAGAGCTGAAGCCCGGCGAGATCCTTATCATTGAGAACGTCCGCTTCCACGCTGAAGAGGAAAAGAACGATCCCGCATTCGCAAAAGAGCTGGCTTCCATGGCTGAGATCTACGTGAACGATGCTTTCGGTACCGCTCACCGCGCTCACGCTTCCACCGCAGGCGTTGCAGACTACCTTCCCGCAGTTTGCGGCTTCCTGATCCAGAAGGAAGTTGAGATCATGGGAAAGGCTCTTGACGATCCCGCACGTCCCTTCGTTGCTATTCTCGGCGGCGCTAAGGTTTCCGACAAGATCGGCGTTATCAACAACCTGATCGAAAAGTGCGACACCCTCATCATCGGCGGCGGCATGGCATACACCTTCTTCCGCGCTCTTGGCGGCACCACCGGCACCTCCATCTGCGAAGAGGACAAGATCGACATGGCTAAAGACCTGATGGCAAAAGCAAGAGCAAAGGGCGTCAACTTCCTTATCCCCGTTGACAACGTTATCGGCAGAGAATACAAGGAAGACACCACTTATATGACCATTTACTCCGATTCCATCCCCGACGGCTGGATGGGTCTCGATATCGGCCCTGTTACCCAGGAGCTGTACGAGAAGACCATTGAGGGCGCAGGCACCGTTGTCTGGAACGGTCCTATGGGCGTTTCCGAATGGGATCATTTCTCCCACGGTACTATCGGCGTTGCACGTGCTGTTGCAAACTCCGGCTCCATCTCCATCATCGGAGGCGGCGACTCCGCAGCGGCTGTTGAGAACCTGGGCTTTGCCGACAAGATGACTCACATCTCCACCGGCGGCGGCGCTTCCCTTGAGTTCCTTGAGGGACTTGAGCTTCCCGGAATCGCTTGCCTTATGGACAAGGAATAAGGAGATTATCAATGAAAAAAGAACTCCGCCGTGCCGTTATCGCCGGCAACTGGAAAATGAATATGACTCCCTGCGAGGCTGCTGAGGCTGTTAAGAAGACTGCCGAGCTCACCGCAGGTAAGAACGGATGCGACGTTATCCTCTGCGTTCCCTTCATCGACATTCCCGCAGCTGTTGAGGCTGCCAAGGGTACCGGCGTGAAGATCGGCGCACAGAACGTACATTTCGAAGAAAAAGGCGCTTTCACCGGAGAAATCTCCGCAAAGATGCTCTTGGAAGCAGGCGTCGAATACGTTATCATCGGTCACTCCGAGAGAAGACAGTACTTCGGTGAGACTGACGAGACCGTCAATCTCCGCACCAAGGCCGCTCTCGCCGCCGGACTCAAGGTCATCCTTTGTCTCGGTGAGGTGAAGGATCAGAGAGTGAACGGCATTACGAACGAGATCGTTTCCATGCAGACGAAGCTTGATCTTCTGGGTGTTTCCGCTGAGGACATGAAGAACGTTATCATCGCTTACGAGCCTGTATGGGCTATCGGCACAGGACTTACTGCTACCCCCGAGCAGGCTGACGAGACCTGCGGTGTTATCCGCGCTGCTCTCGCCGAGATCTACGGTGAGGCAGTCGCCGAGGCTACCACCATCCAGTACGGCGGAAGCATGAACAATGCGAATGCTGCAGAGCTTCTGGCTAAGGTGAACGTTGACGGCGGTCTTATCGGCGGCGCTTCCCTCGTTCCCGAGAAGTTCGACGTGATCGTTACTGCGGCGCAGTAAGGAGTACGGTCGCGAAAGAATACGGTCGCTTTTTGAAAAAAGCTCCGCAAAAACACACGGTCAGAACACGGTCGCGTTTTGAAAAAAGCTCCGCAAAAACTTTTGTAAAAATAATATTTAAAGCGGGATGCGATGCATCCCGCTTTTTTTATTTCACCGCGAAGGCGGTGATTTCCTTATACTCGCCGTTTATTTTATCGAGGAGTGTCATTTTCACGCCGTGGACGGAGGTTTCGATGCCGCGCATTTCGAACAGGTAAGTTACGGTTTTATCGCTGTTTTCGATTATACAGCTTCCGTATGGTTCAACCGCGTTTCCGTCTGCGTCGCAAACCGAGAGGAACAAGTCGTTCTTCTCAAAATAATTTTCTGCGGTCACGTCCTCGGGTGCTGTTATTTTCACGACGGCGCCCGACGGTGCGTTTGCTATTTCCGAAAGTGTCCAGCCGTCATGCTCTTCGTTTACAATAACGTATTCCGTATCGTTTTTATTCACTTTCACATTTAGGTTGAACGTCCAGAACGAACGGAGTGTAAGTGTCTGTTCTTCGTCGTAAGTCATGGTATCGTCTGCCGGCATCATGTCCGTGAGCTTTATTTTCACGTTCAGAACGTCCGGTATTTCGTCCATGTCGAAGGATCTGTACAGGTTGAAGTGCCCGCTTCCCTCAAAGCGTCCGTTTTCGTACACGAAACGCGGGAGCGTTACCATATTATCGGTACAATCGCGCCCGTTGACCGTGATCTCGGAAACGTTGAAGCTGCCGCACGTGATCTCCTCCCAGTTTTCCGGTCTTTCACAGTAGAACGAATAGCTGACGTTAAGACCGTCGCAATACACTTCGCATAAGGTAAGGCCGACAGGGTCTTTTTTATCTCCCGCTTTTTCATTCACCGTCACGGCGTTCTGCGCTGCGGTATCGTTAACGAAGGGTTCCTTATACTTCCCCGTTCTGTTATTGATCGAGGCGAATATGCCGCCGACGATGGGCAGGTCTTCCGCAAAGGACGGTACTGTGAAATTAAGTACTGTCAGTGAAAGAACGAGGCATGCG
>JAZUGU010000160.1:0-3309 GCA_045641325.1 Candidatus Avispirillum sp. | reverse complement strand
AGGCACATATGATGGCGTGGCGCTTCACCGCCGACGTGACCCAGCTCCGTCCCAGACTGTGCATCATGCTTGTGGGCGTAAATAACATGTGGGTAATGGAAGACCATATCGATCCCGCCACCGGCGACTACGAGGAAAGCGAAAAGTTCCGCGTCATGAAAGAGATAGAGGACGCTTTCCGCAAAATGCTCGACGAGGCAAAGGAAAACAACTTCGATATGTGGATATGCTCCGAGCTGCCCCAGGCTTCCAATATCGGCAATGCAAATCTGCGCAATCTCTATATCGCCCGTGTCAACGAAATGCTGAAAGCCCTCGCCGCGGAATACAATACGAAATATATCGACTATCATTCCGCCCTCGTCAAGGAGGACGGTGTCACCATGCGCGATAATATCTCCCGCGAGGGAATCCATCCCAACCATATCTCGTACAAGCTGATGTACGAAGTGATAAAGCCCGAGCTTGACGAATACTTCGGTATAAAGGAGTAAACATGAAAAGAATTTTATCAATCATTCTTGTCGCCGCAATGCTCTCCGGCATGCTCTCCGTTGCCGCACTTGCCGGCAATCTTGAGCTTACCCAGACCTTCAAAAACGACGAAAGCTTCCGCCTGGGCGACGTGGACGACAGCGGCGCTGTCAACGCCCTTGACTCATATCTCATCAAGTCCTACGTGTCAAAGCTTTCCGAAACACCGGAGCTGAACGGGCAGGCGGCGGATATCTGCGCTGATACCAAGGTCAACGCCCGCGATAACCTGTATCTTAAGGCAGTCCTTTCCGGAAATGCGAAGATGTCCGATTTCGAGAACGGCAAGCAGGTATATTCGTTCACGGTAGGCGGAGTTGACATCTCCCAATTCGTCATCGTGCTCCCCGAGGGAACAGAGGAAAGCGATAACCTCTATTTCTGCTACGAGCTCCTTTCCAAGTACGTGGAAAAGGCAACTGGAAAAACGATTCCCCTGGTTTACGGCGAGACCGATAACCCCCACGCCGTCTATTTCCATGAAGAACCCCTTGATTCCGAGCTTGGCGAAGAGCTGGGATATGACGGATATATCTACCGTGTTGAAAACGGATGCCTCCATTTCTACGGTACAAAGAGAGGCAATATGTACGCCGTGTACGAGATCCTTGAGGACTATCTGGGCTTCTTCTTCGCAGATAACTATTATACCGTATCCGAGAAAAAGAGAACTGTCGATATTCCCGACGGAACTGAAAGAGAGTATATTCCCCCCTTCAAGTACCGCCACGTTCTCCATACCTTCCACGGAAGCACCTTTAAGAACTACTATATCGCCAGAAGGCTGAACGCCACCAACAACTCTCCCAATACAGGCTCCGCAACCTACGGAACATATAAGGGAACGAGACATAACAACGCCCATTCCTTCTACTATTTCATGGCAATGGGCTCCGGCGTCATGCCCGAGGAGGGAGCGACCAAGGCTGACGGCACCGTCATGACTCTCGAGGAAAGATACTACGCGAAGTATGAGGACGGACGTGACCACGGCTACGATTACGGACTGGTCAGATATCCCGATATGGTGACGGAGCACGGCCATCAGCCCTGCTGCTCCTCCACCGATGAATATAACGTTCTGTTCGACGGACTTCTCAATACCATCAGAATGCTGGAAGCGAGAGGGTACGACATGTTCCTCACGAACGGTCAGCACGTCATGTCCTTCTCCATCAATGACGGCACGCTTTACTGCACATGTTCTCTCTGCGCGGCAAAAGCGACCGGAGACCGCGTAAAGCTCCGTTCCGCATTCAAGAAAGAGCTTCCCAATTTCGGCGGCGACTACGAGCTGTCCGAGGACGGCAACTACGTGCAGTTCAAAAAAGAGGGCTACTCCGGCATCTACCTTGACCTTGCCAACCGTGCTGCCGAGGACATACAGCAGTATTATCCCGGAGCGCACCTTTTCCAGATCCTGTACAGCGAGGAGATCCCCGAATCCGTCCGTCCCTCCGAGCATATGGTAATGTGCTACTGCGCGGACATCATGGGATGCAGCTATCACCGCTACGGTGACAGCGCAGGCTGCGGCGGATACCACACCCAGTGGGACAATATCCACAGCGTAGCCGCAGACGAGGCGGCCATCACCGCATGGGTGCAGTTCTGCCACGAGGCAGGCACCGAGCTGTGGTACTGGATGTATCCCGAAAACTATACCTACTACCTCTTCGATCTGCCCGTATACTATACGATCTACTATAATATGACGTGGCTGTACAAAGCGGGTGTTGACGGAATTTATTACGAGGGCACGCAGGATTCCGGAGCGGAGAACTGCTTTGAGCACTTAAAGGCGTTCATGGCGGCGGAGCTTGAATGGAACCCGGAGATGACCCTCGAGGAGTATGAAGCACTGACCCTTAAATGGATGAAATACTATTACGGCGCGGGATACGAGCACGTGTTCAATTTCCTTGTATGGATGGAGAACGCCGCCCGTGCCACCAACTACTGCTACACGTATTATTGCCCCGCCTTCGATGCATACGACAAGACTTATTTCGATGAGCATTACGAGGAGATCAGAGCAGAAGCGCAGGCGGCAGTGGACATGAGCGATACATCCACCAGAGGACTCTGTGAGAGACTTCTTATGACCTGCGATCTGCTGGGACTATCCGCCGCACACGAAAGAATGTATACCAACGGCGATGCGGCATCCCGTAAGCTGTATGAGGAAAGATACGACTGGCTCTACAATTTTATGAAGAACAATATTTCCAAGTACACCTACGATGGAGTAGGCGCTGACTACGGCCTCCCGAAGACTGTCGACTACACGGTCAGCCCGCTGATCCAGATCTACAAATATGAATACAGATCCATACCGCATTAATAAAAAACTCCCGCCGGATACGGCGGGTTTTTTTTGTAAATTATAGTTAGTCGAGCGTTTGTCTTTGCGAAAGTTTTTCCCGGCTTTTTTCAAAAGGCCGCAGGGAGTGGGGCGGCGCCCCACGTATCGGCGTTTCTTTTCATAGCTTTTCTTTGCGCCTCTTGTGCCAAAGAAAAGCGTCTGTTGCTCTGATGTTCTGTATTTGGAGAAGCCTGCTTATTGCCTGCGGCGTCACTTTGCCGCCGGGCAATATGAAGCATACCTGCCTACGGTGAGAACATCAGAGCAAAGTCCGCTTTTCAGTACAGAACATATAGAAAGCCGTAATTTTTCATATGCCGGTTCTGTACCCGCAAAGGCAGAGCCTTTGCCATAATTCAGTTCAGAAAAAGCTTGGCAAAAAGAGTGCCGGTAATGTGGGCTCTGCCCAC
>JAZUGU010000159.1:0-14873 GCA_045641325.1 Candidatus Avispirillum sp. | reverse complement strand
TCAAAGCTGTCAAAAGCTATTTCGGGTTTTTCGTAATTCTTTTTCATCTTTTCGTTCTCCTTTCCTCAGTTTGCTTTCTCCGCAAAGATCTTGATTTCTTCGATCTCTGCGAGGATCCTTCTTATTTCGATAACGTCAGATGCGCCGATCACGCCGTCGCCGTCTGCATCGGCACCTGCGAAAAATACGGAGGTCTCGTCATTTGCAAGGTACTTTCTCAGGATGAGGAGGTCCTTTGCATTGACTGCGCCGTCACCGTTAACGTCTCCGCGGAGGAATACGTTGCCGTTCGCATCATACTCCTTGATGAAGAAGTCGTGTACGCCCTGTGCCGCGTTCTGTGCATCCGCACGGGACATTCCCAGCTTTGCGGGAGTTACGGGATTATCGGTGTAGGTTATCTTGATATTGGTAAGCGAGAGGATGTTCGCACCGGTATTGGTAACGGTGATGGTATCGCTCTCGTTGCCGTTCCACGAAACGATGCCTGTGATATCGTAGTACATATCGGTGCAGGTTGTGAGGGTGCTTGTCTCGCCGTTCACGGCGTAGGCAACATTGCCCTCGACGCCCTTGGCGCCGATCTGTACGGATGCTACCTTTGCGGCGTTGGTGGCATCGATCCTGAATGCTACGGACTGGCCCTGTGCGAGGTAGACCTCGTTGTTGGGACCGAAGTTCTCGTAATCGCTGACGGTGCCGCCCTCGTTGCCGAAGTCATCTATGAAGACAGCGCCGGTAACAGTTGCATCGGAGGTTTCGAATGCTTTCTGGGAAATGATGCTGTCTCTGATCTCGATGTACTGCGGGAACGCCTCTTTATCCTGAAGATAGCATCCCTCTGCGAATTCGTCGCCGTATACGGGATCGTAGATGCGGACTGCATCAAGGTAGAAGCTGTAGCTGCCGGTACTGTCGTGGTCGAGCAGAGCATTGTACACGGGAGTGATGACTACGGTGTAGGTACCGTAGCCGATATTGGTGCTCTTTACAACGGGGATCTGGTAGAGTGTGTCGTTGTCTGCGGTTTCGAGGTCGCTCTCGCCGTCCAGATCGTAGCCGTAGTAGTTGTCAACGCCCCAGATGTACTTTGCGGTACCTTCGGCAGTCTTGCCCTCGTAAACCTGGATCAGAATGAAGCCCTGATCGGTATCGGTGAGGGAGATGAGGTCAAATCCGGAGCCTGTGAAGGTGAAGGTGGCGGCGGGCCATTCGGTCATGCTGCCGTCCACGGTGGTCTTCATTGCTCCGCCGAGGGAGTAGGTCGTGTACGTTCCGTTTACGGGATCGTAACCGTATACGTTGTTCGCGTCAATGCCGGTCATGCCGGTCGGGAATCCGAATCCGGGACGGTCCTCGCACTGAGGCGCGATCTCGTTCTCTCCGACAGCGGTCCAGCTGCCTTCGAAATTTACGAAGGTGTCTTCGTAGTAAACGGTGGTTGCGGGAACGATGTCAAGCTCTTCGTACAGATAGTAGGTATCGGGACGGCCCTCGCTGTCGTGAGTATCGATCTTTACTACGCAGAATACTCTGTCTGTCGCGGAGATCATTTTGCTCATCGTATATACGACAGTATTGTCGTCTCCGAGAGTAAAGGTTCCGAAAGCGGCGGTGTGAGAGGTTTCGCCCTTGTTAAGCATACGCTTGGTAAGGTCGGCACCCTCCTGATACTTAACGAAGCCAACGGGAGTTGCGGTGGCGTTCGGGTCAATATCGATATCGTTCGGAAGAATGTGAACGCTTACCGGCAGGCCGTAGTCAACAACTACCACGTCGGTAGTGAGCGCAAAGTCGTTGGGAAGCGGTACGACGTCGTAACGTACACCGAACGAAACGTAGGTCTGCATGCAGGTGTTGTCGCTGTCGTTACGCTTCGTGGTCTGCGCACCGGTCTGCTCCAGACCGCCCTTGGTGGCAAATGCGTCGTCGGAAGGCTCGGAGATGGTCAGCGTACCGCCGTGCAGCGTGCTGGACTCGATCACGTAGCTTGCTTCCTCATCGTACAGATAGTAACCGATGGGCAGAAGGTCTTTTGCTCTGATGGTCTGTGCCTGGATCGTCAGGTCGGAGTTGAGGTAGATCTCCTCGAAATCCGGGCCGACGATTATGATACGGTTTGCATAAGGAACGACCTGACCGAGAGAGTTAACAGGCTGGCCCAGATAGTTTACAAGGTAGAACTCGTACTTGGTCGTAGCGCCGCCCCATACAACTGCAGGAACCTCAAAGGTCTTCTGCGCGTGCTTGTCGTAGATGTCGATATAGTCGAGGGTCGCTTCCTCGTTGGTGTAATAAGTGCCTCTGTCCGCCTCGCCCTCAAGTGCTCCCTTAAGGTATGCGTAGAAGGAAAGCGCGATCTCTTTCTCGGTGATGGAGCCTATCTTCCAGGTGAAGCTCTCAACGCCGTCCGCATCCTTGGTGTAGGTGAAGGTGTAAGCATCGATTTTAACGGTGCCGTCGGAGTTTACCGTAAGGATGTTGTCTTCGCCGAGCACGCTTGAATACGCCTCGGTGCCGTCCTCGTTGAAGGAAACGGTTTCAACCGTGTTATACGTGCCTTTACGGGTACCGATCAGGTCCATATCGGTGGTCTCGGCCTTGGTGTAAAGGTCATATTCCTTTACTTCAATAACGTTTTCGCCCCAGTAATCGGTCATGGGAGCGGTTTCCGAACCGCCCGCACCGGTTCCGATGGTATTACCGATCTGAAGGGTGAAGTTCTCGCCGATAACATCGCGGGCCTGCGCCTTCTCGCCGGCGTTCTTGATTGCCTTTGCAATATTGCCGTAGGCGCTTTCAAGTTCTTCGGTATCGGAGGCAAGGACAACCACATCCGATTCATCTTCAATTACCTGATTCAGGAATGCTTCCAGCTGCTCCTCGGTCCACTGTGTAGAGCCGAAACCGCCGTGAGCCATATCAAATCCGATGGTGTAGAAGCCGGCGTCTGCCTTGTTGAATACGGTTGTTGCGTAGGTGTTGGCACCGCCCATCATATAATCGGAGTACCATACGGCTTTATCCGAGACCTGGTCACTCGACTTGGTACCGTAAGCAGTCGTCTTTGAGCCGGGGATACAGTCGGACGAATAACGGCCGCTGGTGGAACGGTTGTTATAATGGGAAGGTGCACCGTCCGTCATAAAGACTACCGAGATCTCTCTGCCGGTAGCATCATAATCATCGTACTGTGCTTTGATTTCCTCGATAGCGGCGTTTGCCTGATAGAATGCATAGTCATAGTTGGTGTCACCGCGGTTGCCGCCGTTGACAATCGTGCCGCCTTCAAGATCGCCGATCGTAAGACGCCAGCTACCGGTAACACTCGTGTCATAGGTAAGTGTGGTATTGGAGAACGCCGTCTTGATTGCGTCCAGGTCCTGACTTGCCACAAACGGAGTCTGTACGGAGTCAACGCAATTTTTGTCGTTTGAATTTGAGCCGTTGTTCCACTTTGAACTGTAGCCTGCGAAGGTAACGAAAGTTATGGTGTTGTCGGTTGTGTTGTTTCCTTCATCTTTAAGCAGGATCTCCGCAAATTTGCTGGCGGAGGTCATGGCATCCTGAAGTTTGGAAGTCTGGTCACCCGTGGGTTTACGGGTGGAATCATCGGAATTGCCTGCGTTTTCCACAGACCAGCCCATGGAGTTTGAAACGTCAACGACCAGTACGACATCGACAGCGGCCTTTGCGGAAATACCCGCAACGTCGAGCTCGACCTTGGTAACGCCGGTCTTCGTGAAGTTTTCACCGCCGTCTGCAGTCTTGTGGATACGGACCGCGCCGTCGGCGGGATACTGAGGATCCTTGTCAGCCTCTTCATAGCCGTCGTAATCAAACTCCGGCAGAGGAGCGAGCTTATTAATAACGGTTACTTCGCACTCGGCGGAAACCTGCTCGTCAGGCGTTTCACCGTTGACCTTGGTGACGGTTGCGGTGATCGTGGCGGTACCTTCTGCCACGGGAGTGACTTTACCGTTTGCGTCAACGGTCGCCACGGAGGTGTCGGAGGAAGACCAGGTGATCTCATAGCTGTCGGCGGTTTCAAATGCATCGCCGCTGTCCTTTTCACGTACTCCGACTGTCGGATGGATAGTCAGTGTGTCTTCGTTATAGATATTAAGCGTTGCGGTCTCCGGATTTACGGAGAGGCTTGCTTCGTATTCCATCGTCGCAACGGTAACGGTAACGGTTACCGAGATGGAAGAGGTAAGGTTCTTGCCGTTTACCGCGCTCAGAGTTGCGGTGATTCTTGCGGTGCCGTCTGCCACGGGGGTGACCACACCGTTTGCGTCAACGGTCGCCACGGAGGTGTTGGAGGATCTCCAGGTGATCGTGGAAGAGGTGACCGCCGCCGTGGGATTCAGCGTGATCACGGGGGTCAATTCAGCAGTATCATTGACGTTCAGCGGCGTGGTGCCGTTGTAGTTAACGCTGAAGTTCACCGTTGCGCCGGTTGTCTGGCTGGTCAGCTGATAGAGGCGAAGATTGTATCCGGTCGTACTGGTAGCCGTAGTATAGCTGAAATTGTTGGAGTTATACCGGAGATAGCGGCTGCCGTTATAGAGACGGAACGCGGAGTCGGTTCTTGCCGTAACTGTCCATGATACGGGAGCGTTGGCAAGACTGATCGTGTTGCCGCTGTTCAGGTATTTTCCGTTCTGTTCGATGGAATAGCCGTCGGCCTTCTGATATACGGAATCCGCGATACTTGCCGTGGTGCCTGTGCTCCTTGTGCTCTGTGTCTGGCCGATCTGAGTAACATTGTTAGCACTTCCGGTGGTGGAATAGCCCCAGGTATAGGTATAGGTTCTGTTCATCGTAGTTCCGGAGGTGCTTCTCTTGGCGTAAACGGGGTAATAATTGTTGCCGACCTTGTAGTAATAACCTGCGGCGGCAGTCCAGCTGGTGCTGTTGCTCGCGATCAGGTCGTTGCACGTGACGTTGGGAGTCGCCGTGTACATTTCGCCGATCGTCCAGCCGTATGCGTCGGTGTCGAGGGTAATGGTGTTATTGCTGACGGTAAAGCTTGTATATCTGCCCGTGCTCGAGCCGTTGACGTACAGCAGAGCGTTTCCGTCGCCGTTCACGATCAGGTACTGTTCACCGGGCGTAAACGTGGATACACGCGTGTATACATAGCCGCCCGGCAGAGTGCCGGTAGCGCTCTGGGACGGAACGATGCCGAGGATGTAAACGCTGTTATGATCGGTGGTGAATACAGCATAGCCGTCTTCCACCACTGCGTTCATGTTCACGGGGTCGCCTGTTTCGGGAATATAGTATACGGCAAGGTTCTCGGTGTTCTGATCCTCGGGGATGGGGAGCTTCACCGTGGCGGTGCCGGATACCTCAAAGGTAAGGTCGTATGCGGCGATGATATCGGAAAGGACCTGAGCGGCCTTTTCGAAGACAGCCGCGTTGTCTGCCTCTTCAAGCTCGGTCACCGTGCAGTCGATCGTCTCGCCGTTTTCGTTCAGAATGTAAACTTCGGGCTCTTCGGGATCAACAGGATCTACGGGATCGTCGGGATCGTCGGGCTCGTCGGGCTCGTCGGGCTCGTCGGACCCTGCGGTGTACTTAAGCAGCTCGGCATAGGTCATGATGAACGGGCCTACACCCTTGCCTTCGTTTGCGGCGAAGGTATTGTTGGAGCCGTCGGGACTGCCCTTGGTGCAGATGTCGGACAGGCTGGTGCAGCTGCTGTTGAGTTTATTATTGCAGATACCGTTGAACGCCTTGATCGCGTACTCTGCATAGCTCTCGTCCAGCCAGCCGTTGTTGACGCCCTTCATGATGGCGTATGCAACAAGAGCCGTACCGCTGGTTTCAAGCTGGGTTCCGCTTTCGTTTACGAAGTTGCGCCACAGACCCGTGGTGGGATCCTGATAGGGCAGCATTCCGTCAACGAGCTGTTTCAGCTGAGCGCGCATATCGCTGTTATCAACGTAAGGAAGCACGTCGACCAGTGCCGCGGCATACCAGCCGATGGCACGGGACCAGTACTTGCTCGAATGATTCGATGCGGAGTTTGCGGCATGATAGTACAGACCCGTGGAGGAGTTGTACATGTTATTGCCGATCCACGCGAAACGGTCTGCGATCCTTGCAAGCTCTGCCGTATCGTTAATGGATGCGGCGTACTCTGCCATGAAGGGCTGAGCCATGTAAATACCGTCAAGCCATACGTAGTAGGAAGGAGTGGTTGACCAGGTATGTGCGAAGTTGCCGCCTACGGATGATTTCGTGTAGCTTGCCTCTGCGTTCTGCAGATCGGAATACAACTGTGCCGCCATGGCGGTATAGCCGTAGTCAAGGAGCATGGACGCGGTCTTGTAGCAGTCAAGGCCGTGGCTCTTGTTGTATCCGGCCGCCTCTTTGGAGGAGTTATTGGTGCACTTCTTCCACGCAGCGGTATTGCCGTTGATCATGGCGGCAAGATAGTCCTCTACGTAGTCGGAATATTTCGTGTCACCGGTCGCATCGGCAACGTAATCGAGGCCCTCGAATACGACGCCGTTGTAGTAGCTCCACTCAAATAAGTAGGACTTATTGTTGGACTCTCTCATTTCGGTGTCCCAACTGAACTGCGTTCCGAAATTGGAAACGACAGTCGTGGGATCGTTGGCATCGTTGTTTACCGTCAGACCGTCAATATAGGCCTGCGCTTTTGCAAGCGATGTCTCAAGTGTGTCGCCGTCTGCCGCAAACATACCCACGGGGAGCATGCTGACGAGCATGAAAACGACCAGGATTGCAGAAATGAATCTCTTGGATTTTTTCATGTTTTTCCCTCCGAATCCGTACTGTGGTTTTTATTTAATAATAATTGAAAACAAAATAATTTTCCGTGCAATGTCAATCTCATAGGGCACACCAACCCATTATTAACCATTGTCTTTGTATTGTATCATATGTCAAGTTATTTGTCAATACTTTCCGCTCTGCTTTTCCGCAAAAAATACAATTGTCTAAATTTGTGCGGAAAGCCCTTTTCCGGGAGGGTTTTTTGTGGGTTTTTTCATTGACAACGGTGCGGTGTTGTGATATATTATAGATTGTAATAATATGGCGTATTGTTTCCATTGGGCAAGAACGCCTTTCCACCCTCTTTGCAGGAGCAGAAAATGTTTTTCATCGACATCCATTGCCACATATTGCCCGGGCTTGACGACGGTGCATTTTCGGCGGACGATTCCGTTCAGATGGCGCAGATCGCATCATCGGGGCTGACGGCCGCCATTGTCTGCACGCCTCACGCCTCCGCGGATGCGGGATGCGACAGAGAAGAATTCATCACGGCGTTTTCCGGCATGAAGGAGCTCCTCGCGGGCGAGGGAAATTCCCTGCGTTTGTTCGCGGGGCACGAGATATTCGTTGCGGGAAACGCGGCGGATGCGGTGGAAAATCTCCGGCACGGCAGGCTTTTCTCCCTTGCGGGGTCCCGGTACGTTTTGGCGGAGTTCGACCCCTTTGAAAGCGCCGACGCGGTATTCGGTGCCGTTTCCGCTTTCACCTCGGCGGGATACGTTCCCGTTATTGCCCACCCGGAAAGATACGAGTTCTTCGCAGAGGACCCGGACGCCGCCCGGCGGCTCCACTCGAAAGGCGCTCTTCTGCAGATGAACAAGGGCAGTATCACCGGGTTCTTCGGTGAGGATGCGCAGGAATGCGCGCAGTATCTTATTTCCGCCCGTCTTGCGGACTTTGTGGCAAGCGATGCCCACAGCCCTTTCGTGAGGACGCCGTACCTGCGGGACGCGCACGAGTGGATCTGCGAAAACTGCTCTCCCCGATATGCCGACCACCTTTTCCGGGATAATCCGGGAAGGATCATCAAAAACGAAAAAATATATCCGTACCGCTCGGCTCGCTGAAGCCACGCCTGCGGAAAACCATACCCTATTTTTCAGGAGTGACCGGACCAGTTATGAGAATTCTCCGTATTACAGTTGCTACACTTTTCATAGTAGTCACCTGCCTTTTCATCCTTTTCAAGATCAGATATTCAAAACTCGACAAGACGTATCCCGTCATCACCTTTGACAGCGACCGCATCTCCGTGCCGCTGGATGCAAAGGACGCGGACATCCTTGCCGGTGTTTCCGCTTACGATGAAAAGGACGGCGATATATCCGACAAGATCATCGTGGAATCCATATCACGATTCACCGAGCCCGGTGTCAGCGTGGTGAAATACTCCGTGTGTGACGAAGACAAGCACGTTGCCTCCGCAAAGCGCAAGATCGTTTACGACGGCTACGAGCATCCCCACTTCACGCTGAAGGCTCCTCTCGTTTTCCCCATCGGTCAGACCATCAACATCCACGGCATCGTAGGTGCAGTTGACCTGATTGAGGGCGATATATCCGACAAGGTGATCATCACCGCGGACGAATACACCGTTCAGAACAACGGCATTTACACCATCAGCGCAAAGGTCACCAACTCCAAGGGCGACATGATATCCCGCACCTTCCCCGTTTATATCGAGGAGCGCAGTCTCTCCGCCCCCGACATCGCGCTGAACGACTATCTCATCTACTGCAAGCCCGGCGACAAGCTGGATCCCGCCGCCAATATCACCTACGCGCTCACCGCTGACGGCACGGATCTGAAGGCGGGCGTCAGCATCGAGACGAAGCTGGACACCTCGGTCCCCGGAATGTACGAGGTACATTACCGTGTCGCCGATGCGCAGGGCAGACAGACCCACGCAATGGCGATCGTCATCGTGGAAGAATGAGTACACCCGAAAGCAATTACAGAACAGGCGGTAGTTATAAATGAAATCATCCAAAGAAGGAATCAAAATAGACATATACAGTCTCGTAAGGGATATAGCCAAGAACTTCTGGGCAGTTATCCTGGCGGTGATAATCGGGTTTATGTCTGTCAATATATGGAACATGGGCGTTTACGTGCCCCAGTACACAAGCACCGCAACGCTTCTCGTCAACCTTAAGAACTCATCCACCTTCTCCTATGCCAACCTGACGTCCTCCGCCGAGATCACGCAGATATTCACCAACGTGTTCGTTCAGCCCACGATGAAGGAATACGCGGCGAAATACATGGGAAAAGAGAGCTTCTCCGGCAGGATATCCTCATCGGCTCTGGCGGACACCAACATATTCACCGTCAGCGTGACCACGCCCTCCCCGGAGGTCTCCTATGAGGAGCTGTGCGCCGTGCTGAAAGTGTATCCCGAGATATCCGGCACCGTCTTCACGGACTGCATCATCGACGTGCTCCGCTCGCCCAACATGCCTGCCGGCCCGTCAAACTCCATCTCCACGAGAAGAGCCGTTCTTGTGGCAGGTGCCTGCGGTCTGCTGGTGCTCGCCATAATCATTTTCCTCTCCTACACCCGTGATACCGTCAAAAACGAAGAGGTCTTCAAGGACGAGGTGGACTCGAAGCTGTTCGGCATCGTCTGCCACGAGAGGAAATACAAGACCCTGTGGGCTTACATAAAGGGCCTGTTCAAAAAGAAGCGTGAAGCGCCTCTGGTGGGCAACGCCCGCACCAGCTTTGCCTTCTCCGAGGAATATCACAAGATCGCGTCAAAGATCGAGTATCTTAACAGAAGTGAGGGCGCAAAGCTGTTCCTTCTGACCAGCTGTGCGGAAAACGAGGGCAAATCCACCGCATCCGCAAACATCGCGCTGACGCTCGCCCTCAGAAAAAAGCGCGTGGCGCTCCTTGACATGGACTTCAAGAAGCCTGCGGTGCACAAGATATTCAGCGTTCCCGAAAGCGAGAACCCCGACCTTGCTCTCTGCCTCTCCGGTAAGATCAAGCCCCGTGACTACCGCTTCACAAGATACAAGAACACGTCTCTTTTCCTTGGCATAAACCAGACGTCCCACTTTAACTACGTTGACTGGATACACTCGGAAAGGACCGCGGACCTCATCCGCGCCCTGCGGGACTCCGATGAATACGACTACATCATCATGCACACCCCGCCTCTCGCGGTTTCCGCAGATAACACGGCGCTGGCGGGACTTGCCGACTGCACCCTGCTGGTGGTCCGCACCGACTGCGTTTACATCGGAGAGCTGAACGACGTTATCCTCTCTCTCTCCGAAAGCAGCAAGAGCTTCGGCGGCTGTATCCTCAACGACGTTCACAAGGAATTCTCCTCGTTTACCCAGTTTGCTCTGAACGAGTCCGGCTATTACGGACACCACAACTCCTATTACGGAAAATACGCCAATACGTATCCCAACGCCTCCGGCTCAAAAGACCGGGACTGACAATTTCACGATAAACGGAAGAAATCATGACAAAAAACAACATCTCCGAAGAACAGAATAACGAGCTTTCCGAGCAGAGCAGATTTTCATTTGATCTGATCCTGAAGAGCTTCCGTAGATTCTGGTGGGTCTGCGTGATCTGCGCCGTGCTGTGCGCCGGCGTCGCCCTCTATAAGGACTACATCCGTTTCACCCCCGTTTACACCTCCTCCGTCACCTTCACGGTGCAGACGCAGGTCGGTGTCAGCGGATACGATCTGGGTGTTTCCTCCTATTCCTTCTCCTACAACAGATCCGCGGCGAACCAGCTTTCCGCCGCCTTCCCCAGCATCATCAAAAGTAATATCCTGCAGGATATCGTCTGCAACGATATGGGGCTTTCATATTTCCCCTGCTCGCTGTCCGCCTCATCGGTGGAGAACACCAACCTGTTCACCATCACGGCGACCGGCAGAGATCCGCAGCTGACCTATGACACGCTCCTTTCCGTCATCAAGAACTATCCCGCGGTTTCCGAATACGTGCTCGGCAACACGGAGCTGACGATCCTTCACCAGCCCGTTCTGCCCACGGAGCCCTCCAACCGGTTCGCATACAAAAGCGAGATTTTGCGCAACGCGCTGATCGGCTTTGCCATCGGACTTGTATGGGTGGTGTTCTACGCATTCAACAGAAACACGGTGTGCACCCGCCACGACGTCAGGGAAAAGCTCAACCAGAACTGCCTGGGCGCGCTTCCCGAGGTCATTTTCAAAAAGCACAAAAACGAAATATACCGTTCGGTTTCAATACTTAACCCGCTGGTGGGCAACGGATATATGGAATCCTTCCGTGCGTTCCGAAACAATCTGATGAACAAGCTCGGAAGCAGTAAGGTCCTGCTCGTCACCAGCACCGCCCCCGGAGAAGGTAAGACCTCCGTTTCCTCGAACCTTGCCGTTTCCCTTGCAAAAATGCACCGCAGCGTGGTGCTTATCGACGGAGACCTGAGAAATCCCAGCATATGCGATTTCTTCGGCATCGACGAAAACGATCCCGGTGTGGAAGCCGCGGGCATGCTCCGCAATTACACCGTCAAGGTGGGCGACAACGATACCCTGAACATCATGCGTTTCCCGGGAGAGGGCGGCAGCGTGTGGGACGTGCTGAAGCCCGCACAGCTTGAAAAGCTGTTCCGTTTCCTGAGAGAAAAGATCGACTACATAATCGTAGATACCTCCCCCATCGGCATCACCTCCGAGCCCTCCGCGTTCGCACAGTTCGTTGACGCGGCGGTCATGGTCGTGAAGCAGGACACCATCCGCACCGCAAGCATCATCGACTCTCTCGATACGCTCCTTTCCGGTGACGTGGAGCTTCTCGGATGCGTGCTCAACGGTACCACCGACGGCTACGACAGCTACGGCAACAGATACGGCTACCACTACGGAAGCTACAGCCGTTACGGATACAGATACGGACGCTACGGCTACGGCCGCCGTTACGGATACGGATACGGTTACGGCTACGGTTACGGCTACGGAGAAAAGAAACCCCAGAAGTCCGCAAAGAAATCCTCCGGCAAGTCTTGAACTGACTCATGAAGACCGAGATAAGAACCATCACCACACCCGAAGAGGAATCGGGCTTTCTGGCGGTCATCAGCTCCGGCGAGCTGTTCCCCCTGAGAGTCACCGGCTCGAGCATGCGCCCCTTTCTCAAAGAGGGCAGAGACACCGTCTGGCTCGGGAAAGTCACCGATCTGCGGCGGGGAACTATCATATTCTTCAGACGGGCGGACGGCTCCTTTGCGCTCCACCGCATAAGAAAGATCCTGCCGGATAAAACACTTATCGTGAACGGTGACGCGCAGACGTGGTGCGAAACGGTGCGCCCGGAGAATACGGTGGCACAAGCTGTCAGAGTATCGCGGGAAAACGGGAAAACCTTTTCCTTAAAAAGCCCCGCGTTCCGTTTTCTTTCCGCTCTGTGGTATCCCACACGGAGAGCGCGGCACTATATTTTCCGCATCTTCGGTTGATTTCCGGCAATAAATCCCCCGCAGAACCGGGGGATTTTACATTACACATGAAAGGAGTATCCCATGGTATCAACGGAACAATGCCTTGTCCTTGCGCTGAAGGCTTTCTTCAGAAACGAAAAATGCAATGATCTGCCCCTCTCCGGGGACGGTGCCGGTGCTCTTTTCGCCCTCTGCACGGAGCAGCACGTGCTCCCCATGGTGTTCGAGGCACTTTACGACAATGAAACCGTGAAAAACGATGCTTCCTACCGCGCCGTGAGGATGAGTGCCATAAGC
The DNA here is from genome assembly GCA_045641325.1 of Candidatus Avispirillum sp. Lineage (GTDB taxonomy): Bacteria > Bacillota > Clostridia > Oscillospirales > CAG-272 > Avispirillum. The sequence continues at coordinate 2,309 of JAZUGU010000159.1, read as the reverse complement.
TCGGCGGCATCCCAGACAGAACGCTCCGAGGCGTTCTGCCGCATATACGCAAAACTCCGCTCCGAGGGCATTAACGCCATTGCGGTCAAAGGCATCCTCTGCAGAAACACCTACGAAAAAGGTCATCTGAGAGTGAGCGCCGACGAGGACCTGCTGGTGCCCGAAAAGGAATACTCCTCCTGCTGCCGCATCCTTTCCGAAAACGGTTTTTCGAGGACCGCACCGGAAAAGGACGGGGATGAGGAATCCGGCTGGCGCTCGGAGAACTGCTATATAGAGGTGCATTCCTCTCTCCTGCCGAAGACATCCGATTCCTTCGCCCGGCTGAACGCCCTGTTCCCGGACGTTTTCGAATCGCCCTGCCCTTACCGCACGGAAAACGGATGCACGGTATATTCGCTCGATCCGCAGAAGCATCTTCTGTACCTGATTCTGCACGCCTACAAGCATTTCGTGCACAGCGGCTTCGGTATCCGCCAGGTGTGCGACATCGGTATGTGGGCGGACAGATATAAAGACAAGATCGACTCTGACCTTCTTTTCGCCGACTGCGAAAGCGCCGGCATCACCGTTTTCGCGAAAGCCGTATTCATGCTGGCGGCCGACATGACCTCACGGGATTCCGTTCTTTTCGAAAGCTTTGCGAATATCAAGACCGATCCCGCACCCATGCTCGCTGATATGCTTTCCGGCGGCGTTTACGGCACGAACGATCTGAGCCGCGCTCATTCCGCGTCGGTAACGGTCCGCGCCGCCGAGGAAAACAGAAGCGGCATAAAAAACGTGATCTCCGCGGTCTTCCCCTCTGCGAAAAGGCTCTCCTCATCGTACCCGGTGCTGAAAAAGCATCCCGCTCTGCTCCCGTTCATCTGGATAAAACGCATCGTAAAATATAAAAAAGAAACAGACACCGAAGACCGTTCCGATGCCGCAGAAAGTCTGCGGATCGCAAAGGAACGCACCCGTCTTCTCCGTCTGTACGGAATCATAAAATAACTCATTCGGAGGAAATCATGAAAAAGATCATATCTGCAATACTTGCGCTCTGCATGCTTCTTTCCCTCGCCGCCTGCGGAAAAAGCGGAAAACCGGAGGACACCTCCGCACCCGCGGAACAGGTGACCGCGCCGGATGCTCCCGCCACCGTTCCCCCCGCCGGAATCACCTCCGGAGAGCTTCCCATAGAGCATGAAACAAAATTCGGCGGTGTTTACGTCTGCGCCACCATTGAGGAGTTCCTCGACTTCGGCTTTATGTACGGAGACTCCGTTGACGTTGTGTTCAGCAACGGCTACAAGGTGGAACAAATACCCTTTTACGACGGTTATTACACCCGCAACGACGATCCCCTGCTCTGCGCTTATCCCGGATATCCTTACGTGAAGGTATGCTTCAACAACGGCGCGGACATGTTCACCGTGGGAGAGCTTACCGAGGACTGCACCGCCGTGATAACGCTCCGCGAAAGAGGAAAATTCCTCTCCGTGCAGGGCACCATGAGCATGGTATATACCGATGCAATGTCGGGCTATTCCTCCGATGAGATCTTTGCCAACTTCCGCGAAATGTCCGTAGGAAACCTGAAAGCGGGCCTTTTCTACCGCTCCGCTTCCCCCTGCGACAATCAGCACAACAGAGCGCCGTTTGCCAGCGCACTTGCCGAAAAGGCGGGAATAGGCTACGTTCTCGACCTTGCCGACAACGAGGATGAAATTAAGGGATATTACGAGTCCGACACGGACTGCCCCTACTGGAAAACTCTTTACGAAAACGGAAAGGTGCTGCCTCTCGACATGGCTTCCAACTACCGCGCCGACGTTTTCGCCGCAAAGACGGCGCAGGCCATGCGCGCGGTCCTCACCGAGGAGGGCCCCTTCCTCATCCATTGCACCGAGGGCAAGGACAGGACGGGATTCGTCTGCATCCTGGTGGAGGCGCTTGCCGGAGCAGATGTCTCCGAAATAGAAAAAGACTATATGATAACCTACGACAACTACTACGGTGTCACAAAGGAGAGCGATCCCGACGGATACAACGCCGTCCGTGAGCTCCGCTTCTGCGACATGATAATGTATCTGTGCGGATGCTCCCTTCAGGGCGTGGACGATCTCACCCCGGAGGATCTTATCTCCGGCGCGGAAGAATATCTCAAGTTCGGCGGAATGTCCGCAGACGAGATCGGAACGCTGGAAGAAATTATCCGGAAATAAAATAAAGCCTTTCGGCTCCCCTACGGGTCGATAAGGAAGTATTTTTCCATTTATTTTTTTCTTACTGTGGGGTGTTAGGGGCTTGCCCTTAAAAAACAT
>JAZUGU010000158.1:0-15209 GCA_045641325.1 Candidatus Avispirillum sp. | reverse complement strand
TCTTAAAATATTATTCTTATTCCTCTTTCCGGTTTTTGCTCTCTTTGCATTTGTGACTTTTGCCGCCCATTGGCGGCAAAAGTCACAAATGGGGCTTGAAAACAGCATACTTGCGCCAGGCAGTTACTTCGTTTTCAAGTGGTCAGCGGTGAAAAAATCCCTATGTGTGCGCTCCGTTTCGGGTGCTTTTTCTTATGCTAAGTTGAATTTCGCAATTTTCTCCTTGAGGAATTCAGCCGCCATGCCGATGTCCTTCGCAGGATCTGCACCGACCTCACGCTCAATGGTGAGGAATCCGTCAAATCCGGAAGCCGCCAGAGCAGGCAGATAAATATCAAAGTCAACGTCGCCGGAGCCGAGAGGAAGCTCGAGGAAGGAGTATCCCATCTCCATAAGCGCATCGTGGTCCTTCGCTTCGTCACCGATAACGAGCTTTGCTTCGGGATGAGTACCGGGCTCGAGCTTGATGCCGTCCTTTGCATGGGTGTGAACTACGTATTTACCAAGATATTTCAGCGCATTTTCCGGTCTGTCGCCTGCAACCATGACCAGGTTCGCAGGGTCAAAGTTGACACGGACACCGCCGGCGCCCAGGCTGTCAAGGAATGCACCCAGTCTCTCTCCGGGTTCGGGACCTGTTTCAACTGCGAATGCGGAGCCGATGGAGTCAGCGTAAACCGCCAGATCGCGGCATGCCTTTCTCATGACCTCTTTTTTCTCACATTCCTCGGCGGGAACCGTGCCGATGTGAGTGGTTACCACGTTGCATTCAAGCTCCTTGGCGATATCGAGAACTCTCTTGGAGCGGTCAACGTAGATCGCATTCGATTCCTCGTTGTCAAAGCCCACGCCGAAGTCACCGCAGATCGCGGAGAATACCAGACCGTTGGACTTGACGATGTCAAGCGTTTCGCGGATCTTATCCTTCGTCATTTCGTTCCAACGAAGGTAGCCGTAATCGGTGAGATATGCCTGGATACCGTCGGCACCGAGCTTTCTCGCTTCTTCAACGCCTTCCTTGAATCCTTTGCGGAAGGACTCTACCATTACGCCAATTTTCATGTCAATTCTCCTCTGATAGATCGGAAATAATTCCGTTATTCAATATATACTCACGGAGGGCGTCAACCCCGCCGTCAAGCTTTACGGAAAAATACTGTCTGTCCTTTTCGAGAACGCCGCAGAAGCCGTAATAAATCATGGCGCAGTCATCCTCGAAAAAGCATATCTCATACTGCATGGATACAGTCACGGAGAGAAGCTTTTCTCCGCCGTGGAACGATGAGCCGGCGTAATCTCCCGAGAAAAGGGAAATGAAATCGTCGGTCACCTTCACGTCATAGTATTTGTCACCGTCACCGTATATGCAGGCGGTCACGGAATTGATGTCTTTTTCTTCTTCGTCCGTGTCCGCATCCTCATCGGGAACTGCGTCACGCACCTCTTCCAAAGCTTTTGTGAAGCTCTTTATGTCACACTCCCCGGTCTCTCCGCAGGAGGTGAGAAGAAAAGATGATAAAAGAAGGGACGTAATAAGTAAAATCGAAATGAGTCTTTTCATGTCAGTTTCCTTTCAGCTTCTGCCGTCTTACGTCCACGCCTGAAAAGAGCAGGGGCTTGTATTCGCCGAACAGGCGGCTGGTGATTCTGTCCGCGTATTTCTCACGGAGCTCGCTTTGGGTGAGATTGGTGCTGAAAATAGTGGAACGGCGGGAATTGATCCTTGAGTTGATAACATTGTAAAGACACGAAACCGTGAACTGATTTGAAAGCTCCACACCCAGATCGTCGATTATCAGAAGATCGCAGTCATAGTAATTGCGGAGCGATTCGGGATCGCCGCCTCTGAACTGCGCGGTCTCGAAATCCTCAAGCATGGACTGAACGCTCTTGTAAACCACATCGTATCCGCGGCGGATAACGGTCACTCCCACGGCGGTGGAAAGGTGAGTCTTTCCGAGCCCGGTTGCGCCCACCAGAAGAAAGCTTTCGCCGCTTTCCCCGTCAAAGCTCTCGGCGAAGGAGCGGAGCTTGTCATAATTGCTTTTTACCATCTCAAGATCTTTTCCGGTGTAATAGGAGAAAGAGAAACTGTCAAAGCTCTGGGTGGCGGCAAGCCTGCCCATGTCGGAGTCGGCAAGTCTGGCATCGGAAATGGCGGATTTCATACAGGAGCACATATCGATCCCCACAAATCCCGAGTCAAAGCAGAGCGGGCAGTCGTATTTCACGTCGGAATAATCCTCCGGATATCCGTTCTCACGGAGGAGCGCACGGCGGCGCGCGGTCAGCGCCTCGTTTTCCATTCTGATAGCGGCGATCTTCTGCTCCACGTCAGTTCCGTCCATAGCGGCGGCAATGACCTTGGTGCCGGTAGCGGCGAGAAGCGCATCTATCTCACGGAGAGCGGGGATCTTTCCGCGGAGAAATTCTTTTTTTTCTTCGCTTTCACGGACAGCACGCTCGTACTTTTCGCGGAAAGCATCATTAACTTCCTTGTAATAATTCTTCATCTTTTCCATCCTTTATCGGTCGTCGTTTCCGTAGGAGCGCTTCAGCGCGGCCTCAAAGAAATCGTCAGTTTCGAAGCTGCCTTTTTTATCCTTTAAGCCTTCCTTGTCGTGCTTGTATTCAAGAATGGCGGCATCCACCTCTTCCACGGTGGAGTATCCGTTGACGTGCCATTTTTCAAGGATCGCGGAGCAGTAGGGGACGGAAGCGCCGCCGGTGTTTTCCACGGTTATCTCAAAGGCACGCTCGATGAGGGCGAAGGGAAACTTCCATTTGCCCACCCAGCTTTCGAAAGCGTCCTTTTCCTTTTTTGTGAGGGCTCTCTTTCCGATGCCGAAAAGCGTGCGGAGCCGATTTTCAAGACGGAAGGCCTCCTCGATGCCGGTCAGATGCTCGTCCAGCTCGTCGTATCCGAGGATACCGTCATCGAAAAATCCCACGGCAAGCTTCTCAATATACCGGAGTGATTTCTTTCCCATTTTCACGCAATGGGAGAAGAGAAGCAGTATGTAATCGTCGTCCAGCTTCAGATAATCCTTCAGCCCGACCACGACCTCCACCTCGGCCTTGCTGAAGATCTTTCCTATGCATTGCTGACAGCTCATAAGGAGAGATTCCATTTCGGCGTTCTTTTCAATGTATTCGGCGATCTCGTCGGAGGTGTAGCGGGGAAGCTCGGAGGAGCGCATTATCGCCCCGTGCTTCACGGTCACGTTGCCGGATCTCTTGTCGGAGGGAGCGGTAGTGCGGCGGGCGGTCTTTGCCGTTTCCAGAGCACCCTTTTCCTCCCAGAAGGATAACGCAGAGCGGAGACTCTTTTTTGTTATGTCAAGCTTTTCGCAGAGCTCGTCCTCGTCGAATTCCGGGGAAGAAAGCACGAACAAAAGCACCTTGAGCTTGACGGCATCGCATTCTTCGGCGGCGTCAAGAAAAGGCTCTCTCGGCACTTCTATTATGTTTTCTGATTTTTTCGGAATGATTTTCATAACGTACTCCGCAGATGATTTATAGACATCTGCCGTATAAATTTTTCGGTGAAAAACTGTTATTCGGATGCCTATTTGAAGATATTCATTTGCATAAAAGCTGAAATGTGCCGTGATCATTGAGTTTTACACACCCTGTGGAAAATAGTGTGGAAAACTCATTCGGCAAATGGACAAAACGATCGGTTTTCGCCACCTGCAGATAATACCGCAGGATGAGATAACGGGGTTTTCAGCAAATGCAGAAATAGGATAAAAACGTCAATTTTCGGGATGGATCGCGGCGTACGCAAGAGCACCCTCACCGGATGCGAATGCGTTGAGATCGGAGCCGCCGCGGACTCCCGCCAGGTATTCGTAATAGGTTTGCGCGCCTACCATCACACCGTTGTCACCGCAAAGGGACACAGGCGGCATGTAAAGCTTTGCCCCCGCTTTGGCGGCAGTTTTTTCAACGCCCCGTCTCAGATGTGAGTTGGCGGCAACACCGCCTGCCAGCACGAGGGAGGAGGCTTTCGTTTCACGGAGCGCCGCTTCAAGCTTTACGGATATGCCGTCCACAACGGATTCGGTGAAGGCGGCGGCGATCTCCGCCATGGTACTGCGGGGGAGATCATCTTTGGGGTCAAGACCGGATTTCTGCCTGAGATTATGTATGTGATTTACAACGGCTGTTTTCAGACCGCTGAAGGAAAAATCGAGAGTGTCGTCTGCGATGGCAGGTGAGGGAAAACGGAGACGGTCTTTTTTCGGGATCGAGCCACGCTTTTCAAAGCCTTCCGCCGCAAGACGGTCCATAGCCGCACCTCCGGGATAGGGAAGCCCCATAACACGCCCCACCTTGTCAAATGCCTCTCCCGCGGCATCGTCACGGGTGCCGCCTATCTCGTTGAAGATATGAGGCTCGGGAACGGTGTAAAGGGAGGTGTGACCGCCGGATACCACAAGGGAAAGAAAAGGAGCGTGAAGATCCGGATTCGTCATGTATGCGGCGGCGGTATGGGATTTGATGTGGTCAACGGGAACGAGCGGCACACCAAGAGAGAGCGCCAGAGATTTCGCAAAGTTCACGCCCACCAGAAGACATCCGATAAGCCCGGGAGAATAGGTCACCCCGATAGCTTCTATATCGGAAAGGGTGATGCCCGCATCGGATACGGCTTTTCTCACCACGGGCGAGATCGCCTCTATGTGGGCACGGCTGGCGATCTCGGGAACGACGCCGCCGTAAAGGGCGTGGGTCGCCACCTGGGAAGCCACCACGTTTGAAAGTATTTTTCTTTTCTCCCCCATCTCCACAACGGCGGCAGCCGTCTCGTCGCAGGAGGATTCGATTGCAAGAATTATCATTTTATAAGCTCTTTTCCATTATGATGGCGTCCTCACGGGGATTTACATAGTAGTTTCTGCGTTTTCCCACCTCTGCAAAGCCGGAGGAGGAGTACAGCGCGCGGGCGCTTTCGTTTGATTCCCTGACCTCAAGGAAAAGGCGGCAGGCGCCTCTTTCCTTCGCCTTTTCGCATAAAGCTTCAAGAAGAGCTTTGCCCAGCCCCATCCTCCTCATTTCGGGGATGACGGCGATGTTGGCAAGGTCTCCCTCGTCGGCGGCGGTGTAGATCACGCCGTATGCCGCAATGTTCTCAAGAGCCTTGTCGTATAATGCGAAAATGGCGCAGGCGGGAACGGTCAGCGCCTCCATAAAGGAGATCTCCGACCAGAAATCCTCGGGAAAGCATATCCTTTCAAGCTTTGAAAGGGAACGGATGCTTTCCTCTCCGCATCTGACGAGAGAGTATTCCGCACCGCATTTATCGGTAATGTTTCCTATTATATCCATAATATTATTTCTGAGGCTCCCCGAACATGATTTTCAGCGTCGATGCTATAAGCTGAAGGCACGTGCCGTAATCCTCGTATGAGCCGCCGTAAGGGTCGGGAATGTCCGTGGAAAATGAAGTGATTTTCGATGCAAACTGAGGAAAAGCCATGATAAGGCGGGAAGCATGGGATGCGGTGAGCCCTACCACCCGGTCCGCTCTCTCCATCATTTCCTCCGTCACCGTGCGGGATATATGGTGGAAATCTTCTATCCCGAAATCGCGCAGAGCGTTTTCTGCATTTGCCGAAATCGGTGATCCGTCTGCAAACAGCCCGGCGGAAAAAGCGTGCCTTGCCGCCTCACCGTTTTCGTACCAATGATTGAAAAGTGCTTCTGCCATGGGGCTTCTGCAGGTATTCCCGGTGCAGACGAATAAAATATTTTCGCCGTTTTTATTTTCGGCAACTGTCTTTTTCAATTCGGTTTCAGCTTTCATAAGCAGGGTCTTTGAAATTCTCGTAGTATTCCAGAAGGATGTCTCCGGCACCGATGCAGTTTCCCGTCACTCTGTCGTAGAGGAAATTGCCGCCGCCGCATACCGCATATACCACGTTGTAGTAAATGGCGGGCCAGTCGGGAGAATAAAACTTCAGATCGTAGGTGTATTTAAGGTCATTGCGGGGCCATATTTCGTCTTCGTCGCCCGCCGTTACCATTTCCACCATCTTTGCGATGACCTCGCGGTCGTGCGTGACGGCTTCGTTTTCGATACCGTCTCCCTCAACGCCCAGAGCGCAGATGGAAAAAGCGGTGGCGTCCTGCTCGCAGATAAAGCAGTTCACGGGCTTCATCTCAGCGAGGGTGGGCAGGGTGATATCGGCGCTGTAATAAACGAGCGTGGATGCGCCGGAATATTCGGTGGCAAGCCACTTTGCGGGATCGCAGTCGCCTATTTTATAAAGCTTTTCCTCAAGAGTGCCGGTGATCTCGCCGTATTCATCACCCTGAAAGGTGGGCTCGTAGCCCACGGGCGCGAATTTGTAGGAGTTGCCGCCGCCCTCAAGCGTGCCGTCCTCGGAAAAAGACATCTTCACGGTGCGGGCGCATGAGGAGAGGAGAAGCATAAGTATTGCAAGGCATAAAGCCAGAGTTTTTTTCATATCAGTAACCAAAGCGACCGCTGAGGCTGTCGTCGTTCTCTATCCAGTCGGAAACCTTATATTCGGTGTAGTTTTCCTTATCCTCGCGCACGACCACCTTTTCGATACCGGCGTTCAGCACAAGTCTCTTGCACATCATGCAGGAGCAGGTGCCTCCCATGACGGAGCCGTCTGCGGGATTGGTGCAGCACATGTAAAGAGTAGCGCCCAGCATCTGGTCACGGGGGGCGGCGATGATGGCGTTCGCCTCGGCGTGGACACTGCGGCAAAGCTCGTAGCGCTCGCCTCTCGGAATATTCATTTTGTCACGGTAGCAGGTCCCCAGATCGGTGCAGTTTTTCCTGCCTCTGGGCGCACCGTTGTAGCCTGTGGAAATGATAACGTCGTTCTTCACGATGATGGCACCGAAATGGCGGCGGAGACAGGTACTGCGCTCTGCAACGGTCTCGGCGATGTCAAGATAATAGTTGACTTTTGATACTCTTTCCATGATATTCTCCAATAAATAATATACACAGTTATTGTACCACCATTTTCGGTGTTTTGCAATATATAGAGAAAATTTTTGACATCTGTTGTTTTGTCGGGGAAAATGTGGTATAATCACATGAAAGAGGTGATAATAATGAACTGGGACGCATTAAAAGACATGATAGTGGAAAACGGGCTGAAAATCGTAATCGCCTTTATTATCCTCCTTGTCTGCTTCAAGATAGTAAACGTTCTGTCGAAAAGACTTACAAAAAGGCTGTCCGACAAAGAAAAGATAGATAAGACCACGGTCAGAACACTTATCAATATAGGTAAGGTGCTTCTGAAAATAATCGTCGTCATCTGCCTTGTGGGATATCTGGGAATAGACACCAGCGGCATCACGGCGTTGTTCACGTCTCTGGGCGTGTGCTTCGGCCTTGCGGTGAACGGAGCGCTTGCCAACTTCGCGGGCGGCATCCTGCTTCTGTTCACCAGGCCCTTCAAGGTGGACGATTATATAGAGGCGTGCGGATATCAGGGTATCGTTGAGGATATAAGCATCATCAATACCAAGCTCCGCACCTACGATAACAAGGTCATTTATATTCCCAACGGCACGCTTTCTTCCGATAAGATAGTCAACCATTATCAGAAGGACATCCGCCGTATCGACCTCAACTTCGACGTGGACTATTCCACCGATACGGAGGCGGCGAAATCTGCGGCGCTCCGCGCCATCAAGGCGATACCCGGCGTGCTTGAAACACCCGCGCCCGATTCCAGAGTCATGGAATATAAGGATTCCGGCATCTGCATCATGACGAGAACGTGGTGCGCGAGCGCTGACTACTGGAACGTATACTTCGACGTTATTGAAAACGTGAAAAAGGAATTTGATAAGGAAGGCATCACGGTGCCGTTCCCGCAGGTGGACGTACATATCAAAGAGAAATAAAAAAAGCCCTTTAGGAGCCCTCACATAGGGAGAAAGGCGCCGCTGATTGTTCGTTCTGAATACCGTTGCCGTACAAAGGTACGGCAGGTGTTCAGAACGGACAAAGGAAAGATATAACAAAATGACCGAAACTTTCGTTTCGGTCATTTTTTCATTAGATATTCGGAAAATCTCCCACCATTCGTGACCTAACAGAGTATTTCTTCTTTCCGGTCAGTGGTGAAAAAATCCCTAAGTGAAGCCCCGTAAGCGTGGGTTTTGTTTGCCTTATTTTATGATACCGATATGAGCATCACCGGGTGCTTTCCTCTTTTCCGGAGGTTTTCCGATATGGAGGGGCCCCAGTTATCCGCACTTTTACTGTCCGAATAGGTATTGTAGCCCACATAGTCATCTCCTCTGCGGACGAGGGTGACGAAATGGGCGCCTTTTTTATGGAAGAACCACACGATGCTGACCTTGTTTTTTTCTGCCGTCCTGTCGTACTTCTTTTCATCATACGTGACCGTGACTTTATAGCCGCGGCGTCTGAAATATCCGGCAACGGCATACGGCCACGTGCCGAATACGCCGAACAGCAGCGCTCCCGTCCATTCAAGCTCGGATATGATCTTTTCCGTCCGCGGCTCTTCGCCGAGCAGTTTCAGCGCATTATGTACCGCTATCCATCCGCATCCGTTATAGGAGCTTCTGAAGCATCCGTAGCGCAGTTTCCCGGCGTCCCCGTTCTGGCAAAGTATCATTTCCCTGCCGGCGTGCTTTTTATTGTATCCGTAGTGGGATATATTTACGGTGAAATAGATGAGAGCGACTGCCGCTATGGCAGCAAATATATAAAGAAATAATTCCACGGCTTCAGAATTCCACCGTTTCCGGTGCGGAGGTGAAGGATGAGAACGTGGCCTTGGCATCCTTCAGATAGAACACCTGGGTATTGCCGTCGTTTTCATCGTACATGGAACGGAGATCGGGATATGCATCCAGCATGGATTTTCTCGCTTCCGTTCTGTCGTCCTCAACGAGTGTGGCGGCGACACGCAGCCATTTCCCGTCCCTGAACGCGCATATTTCCGCTTTGGGATTTGCGGCAAGCTGGCGGGAGACGGGCTTTATCTTTCCTGTCTGGATATAAAGCTTTCCTTCAAAAATATTGACCGTTCCGAAAGGTCTCACTCTGGGCTGATCGCCCTCTGCCGTTGCCAGATAATAGGTTTCCGCTTCTTTCAGAAATTCGTACACTCTTTTCATGTTATCTCTCCGTTCTTTCAGGCAGTGCCTTATATTCTGTTGTACTCTTTCAGCTTGTTGAGCCTTATTTTCTCGATTTTCGCATGGAGCTCCATGGTGCGGCGGCAATCGAATTCCAGCATATCGCAGATCTCCGAGAAGCGCTCTTTCCGTTCCTCGTCATCGGCGATATACACGTAATTAAGATAGCACTCGTGGCACCAGAAGTTTCTCTTCTCACGGATGATATCCAGAAGATCGTAATCGGACTGTGACAGATCGGGATGTCCGTCGCTGTAATCCAATTTTTCCAGTTCCTTTACGATCTTTCCGAGAGTCGCCTTTTCCAGGTCGTCCAGATTTGCGGCGAAATCGCCGGGCTTCATTGCGGCATATATTATCCTCAGGTCGTGCTCTATGCACTGGACGTAATGGATAAGGTCGCTGTGCAGTATTCTGAATTTATCTTTTGTCATTTTCAGCCTCGCTTATTCGCTTGACGTATTCTATCGCCCATACAGCCGACGACCAGCCCTGCACCTGCATGCCGCAGTTTTCTCCGTTTTCCGCATCAAGGTACTCGTTGGGACGGTAATCGCCGGGACATTCCAGATCGTAATACCCCAGAGTTTTTACAAGCTCCAGCGCTTCCTCTTTTCTTCCGCTTTTATATCTGCCCGCAAGGTCGCAGAACATGAGCCACGGCCACACTCCCCCGTTATGGTAGGTGCCGCCGCGGTTCCACACCTCTTCTCCCTCACGGTAAGGATACGTTTCCCTGATACCGCAGGCGCACTCGTTATTTTTGAGAGCGGAATATATCATGGGGATACGCTCCCCGGGGATGACGCCGAAGAACACGCCTACGGTCTGGTCCTCGAGGACGTGATCGCGGAGCTTTCCGTCGTACCACGTTTCAACGTAGTGATCGGAAAGGAAAAGTCCGCCGTCGGAGTACGGTTTATTTACCGTTTCATATGCTTTTTCGTAAAGCTTATCGTATTTTTCAGCCGTTTTTTCTTCCGAGAGCGCACGGGCAAGAATCGCGCCGTATTTCAGCACTGCCAGCCACAGAAGGCAGAAATGGGGGGCGAGCTTTCTGCCCACCACGTAGGAAACGTCCTTCCAGTCTCCCCAATAGCATTCCGGATTTTCCGGGCTTTCCTGCTCCGGCAGTCCGTCACCGTCACGGTCACGGGAAAGGAGAAAATCAACGGAGCGTTTATAGCTTTCGAAATGCCGCCCGAGGAATTCCCGATCCCGGTAGTATTCGTAATACCGGACGATCCTCAGGCAGAAATATTCGTTTATGTCAATATCGTATTCCCTCTCGATAAGAGGCAGCAGAGTGGTCGGTATCTTTCCCGTTTCGCTCTGGTTTTCCGCAGATATCTCTATCATGCGGCGCTCAAGATCGGGGAAATACATAAGGTGCATGAAGGAAGTCCAGTACGAGTCCCGCTGATTCAGCTCGTTGTAGCCCATGGTGATGACGTTTCCGTTGCGGTGGGCTTTGGTGAGCATTACCGCCGCCTGGGTATACCAACGGGTATATTCCCACGTTTTTTCATCGCCGAGCCGGGGAATGACGGATATGAACTCTCCGACACCCCGCCGCAGAGCATCGTAATTTTCGATTCCGTACCGAGAGACAGCTTCTTCGTTTTCAAAGCGGTTTCTCAGGGGAGAATCCTCATGGAAGATGCCGAACAGGGCGCATATCTTTTTTTCACCGCAGACGGTGAAGGTCTTTCCTGCAGCACCGAAGCCGAAGCTGTCCTCAACTTGGACAAATCCGTTCTCCTCCGTGCCGAATGACAACGTCACGGTGAACTCCCGCTCCGCAGATGAAGACACGGTGAGCGACATCATGATAAAGGGCAGGAACATATCCTCCGATCTGCCGGGTGTGACCGGGGCAAAGGCCTCAATGCAGAGGGACGTGCCGTCGTCAAAGGTCTTTTTTCCGGACACGAAAAGTGGGTACGTGTTTTCGGCGGGTGAAAGAGCGCCTATGTCATACTTATCTTCCCCGGCGCACACGGATATATCGGCATACCCCACGGGGCGGATGACGTTTTCCCCCATCCCGAAGCAGGCGGGATTATACCTTACGTTTTCAAAGAAATGCTCACCGCCGATCTCCGACGAAAGCACGGAATTCCCCACCGTATATCCTCTGTGATATCTCTCTGCCATTTTCACACATCCTCTCTTACCGAATTATAACACACGTCGGCGTTTATCTCAAGGTTCACGATTGACTTTTTTTGGGGAATATGGTATAAAATAAGCAGAATATTTATCGGAGGCACGCCATGAGATGGTATATCAGCGAGAACAAAAGACGGATCGCATCAGAGAATTTTGAAGGTCACAGCGAATACCTTGAAATGAGCGGAGAAAAAATAGCCGGGATCGTTCACTACAGCGTGCAGGACGGCATCCTCCGTCTTCACCGTGACATGGTATTTCCCATGCTGCGTATCCAGCCCAACAACACCCACGGAAGCTACACTCTGTGGGAGGCAAGATGCGGAAACGTGTTCGGCGATGAGGTTTTCGACAAAGTGGAGATCGACGGTACGCTGACCTTTTACACGCATACGGACAAGGCAAAAATCAAGAGAATACTCTATCCCTCCACCACTCTGCCCTGCTTTTACGAGGACGTGGAGTTTGAGGGCGAGTGTCCCGATTTTCCCGGATACACGAGACTTGAAACGAAGCTGGGCTGTGAGGGATATATCTATGCGGAGTGCGAAGCTCGCATTATCGGTGAGGGTAAGCTCCGCTTCATTTACCGCGCACATTTTGCGGATGAAGATCCCGCATATGAGGAATCTCCCCTGAAAAAACGCCGTGCGAGAGTGCTGGAGCTGATGGAGGAGTGCGACCTCACCACCGGGAACGACATTATCGACACGGAATTCGCATTTGCGAAAGTGCGTGCCGGAGAGAGCCTTTTCAGAACGAAGGGCGGTCTCATCCACTGTCCCGGAGGTTACGGCTACTACGCCGCCGTATGGTGCAACGACCAGGTGGAATATGCATCTCCCTGGTTTGCTTTCACCGGTGACGCAAAGGCTGTTGAGGCACCGGTCAACGCTTTCCGCTGGTACGAATCCTACATGAACGATCTCTATCTGCCGATCCCCTCCAGCATCATAGCACAGAGGACCGATTACTGGAACGGCGCAAAAGACAGGGGAGACGCCTCCATGTATCTTTTCGGCTTGACAAGGCTTTTGCTGACGCTTGGAAAAGCCCCCGATGAAAGACAGGAAAGAGCGCTTATCTGGTGTATTGACTACATAAAGCACAAGACGACGGAGGATGGCGTTATATTCTCCGATTCCGACGAGCTTGAGGGCAGAATATCCACGGGCATTAACCTTGCGACGTCTTCCCTTTCCTACGGCGGACTTATGAATGCCGCAGTTCTTTTTGAGAGGACCGGTAAAAAGGCAATCGCCGAAAATGCACGTCTGATGGCAGAAGCCCTCCGCCCCGCCATTGACAGATACTTCGGATGTGATATCGGCGGATATCACACTTACGCATACCATAAAGGTTGCGACGTGATACGGGCATGGAACTGTCTGCCTGCGTACATGGGCATCACGGAGCGTGCGGACGACACGCTCGCCTCAATTGAAGATAAGCTCTGGTACGGCAACGGATGCCGCACCACGGAAGGAGAGAAGATCACGTGGGACAGAAGTGCTTTGTATTTCATGGCGACGCTGTTCCGCTGCGGGAAAACCGAAAAGGCGTATGAGCTTTTGGAAAGCTATTCCGAATCAAGACTTCTGGGTGACAGAGCTCCCTACCCGGTCGAGGCATATCCGGAGGGCGATATGCGCCATCTGAGCGCAGAAAGCGCGCTGTACTGCCGTATCGTGACGGACGGTATCGTCAATTTCAAGGCTGAAGTCAGCGGCACGACCTATGACAAAAACAGGGTCCTCCCCTCGTCGATCCCCCACGTTTCGCTGAAGAACGTCTTCTATGACGGTGAGTATCACGATATTGAGATATAGCGGGGAAGCCCCCGCTGGCGTACACCGCCATAGGCGGTGAGGGCTTCGCTGCGGGGAAGCCCCCGCGGGCGGGAGCCGCTTCGCTGTTATGGCGTTTTTGCGCTGACAGACGGATATTTCTTGCAAACGGAACGAAACGGCAGCGTGAAACGCCCCGTTTCTGTATGCAGACGAACGCTCCACACACACGCCCACCGGGCGTGTCATTGCGAGCGAAGCGTGGCAATCTCTGCTAATGCTCTGATGGTACCTCTATTAGATGGACTAAACCGTTTGTAGAGATTGCCACGGTCGGGCGATGCCCTCCCTCGCAATGACACGTCGGGGGGCCCCTCCGTGTACGACGGCTTCGCCGCCGGCTGAATGCTTCTCCCCGACAAACACTAATTTGGATAACAGAAACAGGGGCGTTTTCGCCCCCGTTTCATATTATTTAGCTCTCCGCTTCGGAGAAGGTGACGTTCTTGTCGGGCACGTATTCGTAGCAGGTGACGGTGACGTCAATGAACTTGCCGTCACGGGAGATGGAGAACTTCATGGTCTCGCCGACTGCATGGCTCTTCACCGCTTCCTTTACGTCCTCGGAGGATGCGACCTCGTTGCCGTCGATGGCGATGATCCTGTCACCGTACTTGAGCACCTTGTCGTTGAAGCCCTCTTCCACCTGCGCAACGTACACGCCGGTCTGCTGACTGCGGAAGTAGTAGTATGCGGTGTACATATCGGTCACGTCAACAAGGCTGATACCGATGTGTGTCTTGCCGGTCACGTAGCCGTGAGTTCTGATCTCCTCGACCACCTTGATGGCATCGTTCACGGGGATGGCAAAGCCGAGACCGTCGATCTCGGAGCCGGAGGATTTTGCATTGACGATGCCCACCAGCTCGCCCTTTGTGTTGAATATACCGCCGCCGGAGTTGCCGGGGTTGACTGCGGCATCGATCTGGATGAGGTTCATCTTGTTGCCGTCAACGCTGATCTCACGGTTGGTAGCGGAAACGATACCGCAGGTAACGGTGCCGCCCAGCTCGCCCAGCGGGTTCCCGACAGCGACAACGGTCTCGCCGGCGGTAAGCTTTGCGCTGTCGCCGACGACTGCGGGGGACAGACCGGAAGCCTCCACCTTGAGGAGAGCGATATCGGCATCGGCATCACGGCCGATGATCTCCGCATCGTATTCGGTGCCGTCCGCAAGACGGACCGTGACGGAGTCGGCTACCTTGCCGGTCTCGGAATTGTAAATAACGTGGTTGTTGGTAACAACGTATCCGTCCGCGCTGATGATAACGCCGCTTCCCGCGCCGTCGCTGACGTACTGATAGAAGCCGTAAGTGTTCTTGAACTCGGTGTCGATCTCGACTACGGAGTCGGAAACCTTGGCGCACAGCTGGGGAACGGTCAGAGCTTTATCGGAGACGGAGGGTGCGTCCTCGTCGTGATCGGAGGCGGGGGTCTTGTAGATCACCAGAGCGTTTCCGTCTGCGAAACGCACGCCGAAATTGTTGGCGATGATCGCACCTGCACAGCCTGCGCCGAAGGAGAGGAGCACGCACGCCGCCACGATAAGGGCGATAGCGCCGGCTCCGAAGGATTTTTTCTCTTTCTTTTTCTTTTTGTGCTCAACTGTTTCGACTGCGGGCTGAGCCGCAGCAACAGCGGGCTGAACTCTCACGCCGCCGGACTGAACGGTCGCGGGGGCGGGCTGAGGGGTGTAGGGCGGAACGTATCTGTATTCGCCGGAGGCATTGAATACGGGAGCGCTCTGCGGAGCCTGAGCCCCGGGCTGAGCCGTGCCGAAAGCGGTGTTGTAGGGCTGATAAGGGGGAACGAAGCCGGTGGGAGCGGGAGCTTCTTCAACTGCGGGAGCCTCCTCCGCAGCGTTTTCTATTGCTTCTTCAGCTTTTTCAGCGGCGTCAGCGACCGTTTCGGCAGCATTTTCGACCTCTTCGGGGATGCTGTCGGCTGCTGTTTCGATCTTCTCTGCGGTGTCCTCGATCTCCTCGGGGATATCGTTCATTTTTTCGTTGAAATCGT
>JAZUGU010000157.1:0-2016 GCA_045641325.1 Candidatus Avispirillum sp. | reverse complement strand
CCCTCGGTCATCTCGGAAACCGAGTCCGGCAATATATATATAGGGAGAGGATGCCCCGCATCGCTCCTCAGCGGAGAGGGCGCGGAGATATCCTTTGAAAATTATGCGCTTTCCGACGGCACGGCGCTTTCGGGAAAAATAAGCGCCGAGGGAAACGAGATCACCGTGTCGGTGACCTCCGCATCCCCCGTTCCGGTGATAATCGCATTTCCCGTTTTCCGTGAGAATATAGAATATGCCTCCTGCGGCTTCGATTTCGATACAGGCGTGGTCACAGCCCCTGCGGGAATGTCTGTGATAACCGTGCGCCTCATCACGGAACCCTCCGCAACAGTTTCGGAAAGGGAAGCGGATACCGTCCTCGAAACGTCGGTGCTCAATGCCTCCGGCAAAGACAGCGCGAGCTGTACCACCGTTTCCGCGGAAATCTTCAATAAAGCCTATGATAACGCCGTTTCCGCAAGAGTGGGAACAGCCGAGGGCAAGATCAAAGCGGCATCGGAGCTGGATTCGGCGTGCGAAAAGCTTTCCGGCATGATCGCCGGATACGATTTCAACGTATCCGACGGAACATATGCGGGGAAGATCACCTCAAATATGATAATGCAGAAATTCACCACCGCCACCGAGGGCGACCTCTCACGCGTCACGGTGAAGGGCGAATATAAGGAAGGTACCTTTGCGGCAGTATATACTCTGAGAAAAGACGGCTATACAACAGACCGTCTGGTGTGCGAAACGGACGGAGTCCGGATCGACGGCGGCGTGGAATTCGATTTCGGAGAAGCGCTCGAAAAGGAAACCGAGTACGTGCTCTGCATCTTCAACGAAACAGGCGGACTCGTCCTTGACGTGCTGACTGCGGACATCTCGGAGGAGAGCCTCTATATCAGAGAATCGGGCGTGGACAGAGTGTGCAGGGGAGCCTCCCTTGACGTGTGCTTCAGCATCCTGCAGGCAGACCGCACAAAGCTTGATACGTTCTATAATAAGTGCGTTGCGGCAGATACCTCGGAATATACCAAGGAATCCGTCAATGCGCTGAACAGCGCCATAAAAAAGGCAAAGGAAAGCCTCTGTACCCCCTCCGTCACCAAGACGGAATCGAAAACGGTGTATGAAAATCTGAAAAAGGCATACAGCGGACTTGCGACCTACGCCAGCGACGAAAAGAAGGTGGAGTTCCCGATAGCGCTCCCCATTCTTGTGCTTTCGGCCGTAGCAGTAGTGGTGATAGCCGGGGCATCGGTCATTATCGCCAACGTCCGCAAAAGCAGGAAAGAAAAGGAAGATTTGTCAAACAATCCTTGACAAAAATCCCCTTTTGTGCTAATATAAAACATCTTTTACGAAAGGAAACGGGACAAATGAGAATGTATAATTGGAATTATGTCGATAATAAGCGTATTTTATGCGGAAGTGTCCCGTCTGCTTTGTAATTTTATCAGCAGATATTTTTCGGCACTTCCGATATTCGGAGGTGCCTTTCTTTTTTCACAAGGAGGCGTAGTAATGCTAACCCATAAAGGAACAAAAACACTAAAAACAGAAAGACTTACACTCAGAAAATACACGCTTGACGATGCCGTTTCCATGTACGAAAACTGGGCAAGGGACGAAAGAGTGACCCGCTATCTCACGTGGACTCCACATCAGTCCCCGGAGGAAACAAAACAGATCCTTTCGGAGTGGTGCGCATCATACGAAAACCCGGCGTACTATAACTGGGGGATCGAATATGAGGGAAAGCTTATCGGAAATATCAGCGTTGTCTTGCTCGACGAAAGAAACGAATGGGCGGAGCTGGGTTACTGCATGGGATATGATTGGTGGAATAAAGAAATCATGACCGAAGCGGCAAAAGCCGTTATCGACTTTCTCTTTTCGGAGGTGGGTATAAACCGGGTCGAAATAAGCCACGCCGTAAAAAATCCCGGCTCGGGCAGAGTGGCGCAGAAGTGCGGTCTCACCTTTGAGGGCACCCACAGGGAATATTTCAAATCCGCCTCCGGCGAG
>JAZUGU010000156.1:0-4123 GCA_045641325.1 Candidatus Avispirillum sp. | reverse complement strand
GCACGATTTCGAGATCTTCGATACCTGCGAGGGCCCCTATGCATCCGCATTCGGCACCCCCGACGTGTTCGTGTGGTTCGGACCCGAGGACGCACACCGTCCCGGCCTTCGCCATAACACCGTCAAGGTAAAGAAAGCGATCTTCAAGATCAAGGTGTAAGGGGTTTTATGCCGCTTTCTTTGAAAAGAAAGCGGCTCAAAGAAACTTTGGAAATAAAAAAAGAGCTGAGGCTTAAGGGGCGCTCACTTAGGGAGAGAGGCGCCGCTGATTGTTCGTTCTGAATACCGTCGCCGTACAAAGGTACGGCAGGTGTTCAGAACGGACAAAGGAAAGATATAATAAAATGACCGAAACCTGAGTTTCGGTCATTTTTTCATTAGATATTCGGTAATTTTCCCGCCATTCTTCGTTTTTTTGCCTTTTTCTCTTTCCGTTCGGCGGTGAAAAAATCCCTAAGTGGAGCCCCGTTATGCATCAGCTCTTTTTCAAATCAAGCTCGCTCACAAGCGTTGCTCCGAGCACCAGAACCGCGCCCACGATCTTCAGAGGCCCGGGCCTCTCACCCAAAATCAATGCCGAAAGCCCTATCGCCACAATGGGGTCGATATAGCAAAGGATCGCAATTGTCTGGGACGAAAGATTTTTCAGCGAGCTGAAATACATGGTGTACGTCAGCCCCGTGTGGATAATACCCAGTACCGCCGTGAGGATAAGCGACAGAACAACGGGAGAGGAGGTCAGATATTCGCGGGTGAGAGTGAGCTCTCCCACGTTTTTTACGATGAGAATATACGGTATCATCACCACGGCAGAAGTGCCCAGCTGGAAAACCGTCCTCTCGCAGGCGTCAATATCGGTGAGCCTTTTGTTAATAAGCAGCACCGCCGCGTAGACAGCCGCCGCGCAGAGAGCGAGGACGGCGCCTTTCGTTTCGGACGTGCCGTTAAATGCAGCACCTTTGTCGAAAAGCCCTGAAACGGGCAGGATGCCCACAAGGGCGATCGCGATGCACACAGCCTTCTTTATAACGATCTTTTCCTTAAAGAATACTGTGGAAACGATTATCACAAACATGGGCGCCATGTACGAGCACAGAGTGGTCGTGATGATCGAGCCGTATCTGTAAGACTCGAAAAGGAGCATCCAGTTTGCGCTGATGAGAACTCCCGATATAAGAAGCAGGGGCAGCTTTCCTTTGATCTTTCCGAAAGAGATCTTCTTCCCGGTGACGATCATGTAAAGCGCCAGAAAGAGAGTTCCTATAATGCCGCGGGCGGCGGCGATATATTCCGAAGAGAACACGATGTAACGGCGTATCACGCCCACCGTGCCGAGGAAAACCGCCGACAGCGCCAGCAGAAGCTTTGATTTTGAAGTCTCGTTCATGTCATTTTCCCGGGCGCACCCTGTCGGTCATGATAAGTGCCTCCGCATTGACACGGCCTTCGCATTGAGTGCGGAAATAGCAGGTGCCGTCACCGTCGCTCTTCATGTAGACCTTCACGGTCTCTCCCAGAGGCGCTTCATTGCGGTAGTTGATGTCGAATTTAATGACCTGCTTTTCTTCCATGTCCGCAAGATATCCGCAGAGAAGATCGCCGTAAACCGTGTTGTTCATGTGGCGGTTCATGTCCACGTCACGGTATCTGACCGTGTGCTCGCCCACAAGGGAGAGCTCCAGCTCTTTCGGGATGCGGAGCATTTTCCGGAAATCAAGCTCCGGCATTTCGTCTGTGCCGTAGCCGCTTTCAAAATCGGAAACACGGATGAACTTTTTGTCGAAATAGTTGTAGAGCGACCACGCTGTCACCGCTTCGGCGGCGATCTCACCGCCGCTGAGAACGCGGAAGCACCGCATGAAAGAGAGCCCGGAGGACTCCGCCGCCCACGTTTCAACCTCGATCTCGTCGTGAGAACGGATGGCCTTATATATGCTCAGGGTCATTCTGTTTATGAAAAACGCTTTTCCCTCATTGAAAAGGTCCTCGTAAGAGGGCTTCGCCGCTTCCATGTGGCAGAATGCCGTATCCTGCATGTAGCGCAGAATGCCCGAAAGGCTGAGTATGCCGTTAAGATCGGTATCAAGATTATTAACTCTGTATTTTTCAGTCCATTTCATAAGAATACCTCACACTATATTAATTTTATACGCTGCCGCACTTTTTTTCAACAGTTTTTTTGCGAAAAAATAAATATCGCATTTTACAAATTTGTCCTGAAAAATCTTGAATTGATGTGCAGATTGTGGTAAAATGACTTTGTATAAAATATTATCCATGAAAGGATTATTGATATGGCAAACAACAGACTTATCGGTGAATATCCCGTGATCGGTATCCGCCCCGCCATCGACGGCAGAAGAGGACCCATGAGACTCCGTGAGAGCCTTGAGGACCAGACCATGGCAATGGCAAAGGCGGCAAAAAAGCTCTTTGAGGAAAATCTTAAGTATTCCAATGGCGAGCCCGTTAAAGTAATCATCGCCGACACCACCATCGGCCGTGTGCCCGAATCTGCGGCATGCGCCGAGAAATTCCGCCGTGAGGGCGTTGATATCACGCTGACAGTCACCCCCTGCTGGTGCTACGGTGCGGAAACCATGGATATGGATCCCAACACAATAAAGGCTGTATGGGGCTTCAACGGCACGGAGCGTCCCGGTGCGGTTTATCTCGCATCCGTTCTTGCCACCCATGCGCAGAAGGGCCTGCCCGCATTCGGCATCTACGGTCACGAGGTGCAGGATAAGGACCAGGTGGATTCCGTCCCCTGCGACGTAAAGGAAAAGCTCCTCCGCTTCGGCCGTGCGGCTGTCGCTGTTGCCACCATGAGAGGCAAATCCTATCTGCAGATCGGTTCCCAGTGCATGGGTATCGGCGGCTCCATCATGGACCAGAATTTCGTCGAGGACTATCTGGGCATGAGAGTAGAGTCCGTTGACGAGGTGGAGATCCTCCGCCGTATGGAAGAGGGCATCTACAATAAGGAAGACTACGAAAAGGCTCTCGCATGGACGAAAGAGCATTGCAAAGAGGGCCGTGACGATAACCCCGAATCCGTTGAGTTCCTGGGTGAAGAGAGAAGGATCAAGTTCACCGATGAGGAAAAGGAAAAGCAGTGGGAGTTCACCATCAAGATGTACTGCATCATCAAGGACCTGATGCACGGCAATCCCGATCTGCCCGCAGGATTTGAAGAGGAAATGGCAGGTCACAATGCCATCGCAGGCGGCTTCCAGGGACAGAGACAGTGGACCGACCATTGGCCCAACTGCGACTATCCCGAGGCAGTGCTCAACTCCTCCTTCGACTTCACCGGCAAGAAAGAGCCCATCGTGCTTGCGACCGAGAACGATATCCTGAACGGTCTCGGCATGCTCTTTATGAGACTTCTTACCGGCCGCGCACAGATATTCGCAGACGTCCGTACGTTCTGGTCTCCCGAGGCTACCAAGAGAGTCACCGGCTACGAGTTTGAGGGCCACGCAAAAGAGAACGGCGGTATCATCCACCTTCTCAATTCCGGTGCGGCTTGTCTCGATGCCTGCGGCGAATGCACGGATGAGAACGGCAACCACGTTATGAAGCAGTGGTGGGACGTTACCGAGGAAGATATAAAGAAGATGACCGATGCCACCGTTTGGTGCGAGGCGGGCTTCGATAACTTCCGCGGCGGCGGTTTCTCCAGCCATTTCGTAACAAGAGCGGAAATGCCCGCAACCATGATAAGACTTAACCTCGTCAAGGGCCTCGGCCCCGTTCTGCAGATCGCAGAGGGCTGGACCGTGAAGCTTCCCGACGAAGTTACCGATACTCTTATGGAGCGTACCAACCCCACATGGCCCTGCACATGGTTCACTCCCAGATGTGACGGTAAGGACGGCAGCCCCTTCAAGTCCGCGTATGACGTTATGAACAACTGGGGCGCAAACCACGGCGCTATCTCCTACGGACATATCGGTGCTGACCTTATCACGCTCTGCTCCATGCTCCGTATCCCCGTATGTATGCACAACGTGCCCGAGGACGATATCTTCCGTCCCGCAGCATGGAACGCATTCGGTATGGATAAAGAGGGCCAGGACTACCGTGCCTGCGCCGCATACGGCCCGCAGTTCAAGAA
>JAZUGU010000155.1:0-2973 GCA_045641325.1 Candidatus Avispirillum sp. | reverse complement strand
GAAGTGTGCATTCGGCATTCAGCGGTGGCGAAACCGTTGGCCTGCTTACAGAAACGGGGCGTGTCACGCTCCCGTTTCGTTCCGTTTATACAAAACATCCGTCTGTGAGCGATGAAACGATTAAGCAGCGAAGCGTCTCCCGCCCGCGGGGGCTTCCCCGCAAACTATAATATGAACGCCCCGCCGGCGAAGCCGGGCGGGGCGCCTTCTTTTTATTCCTTTACTTCCTTGAGAAGTCTCTTTTCAGCCTCTGCGCACCACAGTTCGTTGTGCCTCTTGCATATCTCGTCAAGATCACGGAACAGCTCGGCATACTCGCCGCCTTCCTCCGCTGCCTTGCCGAAATCGGCGATAGCCGTCAGCGGCAGGTCGATGTGGGTGTAGATAAGCTTCTTTCCGCCGGGGATCTGCGGCAGATTGATGGTGGTCTCCGCATCGGCGTTGAGGCCGCCGATATGGGTGATCATGCAGGAGGGATTCACCTTTCCCTGCTCCATGAGGGATATGGATTCCTTCATATCGTCCGTGTTGCCGCCGGAGGTGCCCACGATGTGGGTAGAGCCGTAGTGGACGTTATAGAAATTGAACATTGCGGAGAAATCGGTCTTGGTGGGGCCAGCGAAGAAGTTCAGGCAGCCGTCACGTCCCAGGATCGCATCTCCCTGCTCAACAACGGGCTTTACGGGCGCGAACACGAACACGTCGTCGTATCCCTTGCCGTCGGTAAGATCGCGGAGGTATGCCACCGGATCTTCCACCTTGCCGGTGTTCACGTAGCGGAGGTCAACGCCGTTAGCCTTTGCATCCTCAACGGTGATAAGCGCTGCGGCGCGGGAAAGACGTGCGTCGTCAACGTCGGTGACAACGAGCAGCTTCGGTGCTCTGCCGCCGTGAATGGCGTAGTCGATAGCGCCCAGTCCCATGGGGCCTGCACCTGCGAGGATCGCCATGTTGCCGCCCTCGACCGTGCCCATCTTATGTACGTAAGAGCCTGCGGTGGTGTGATAGTTTGCATGGAAGCCGCCCACGATACAGCTCATAGGCTCGGAAAGACTGCCCCAGTAGAACGCTTCGCCCTTATAGGGAAGCAGGCAATCCATCTCCATGACCTCGTTGGGGATGATAACATAGGTCGCGCCGCCGCCGATGTTGTGATAGGAATATCCGGGAGCGGCAAGGGAGCCTTTATAGTTTATTGCGGGCTGGATGGAGAATCTGTCTCCCGCCTTGAATTTATCCTGCCATTTTGCGCCGACCTCGATGAGCTCGCCGCAGAATTCGTGACCGAGGATGATGGGGTTTTCCGCAACATCGTCCGGTACTCTCTTATGGTTTGCGCCCTGCAGTGCCGCCTTGTGGCTTGACATGCAGATGCTGTCCGATACGACCTTGGCGAGGATCTCATCTTCCTTGATCTCGGGAAGCTCGAACTCCTCCGTGCGGAGGTCGTTCACTCCGTAAAGTCTGACTGCTCTTGTTTTCATCTTGAAAATAGCCTTCTTTCTGTATTCGGTTTGGATTACTTATTGAAAAGATCGTTGAGCCGTTCTGCGGCATCCGCCGTTCTGTCGGGGCGCTCCTCCGCTGTGGCAGGGCGCACACGGCATCTGGTTTTCACCACGGCATCCCCGGTTTTCAGATCGGGGTATTTTTCCGCTTTCAGCTCTATTATTTCCGAGCCGTCGTCGGGAACGAGGGTGATTATCCCGTCCTCGATGCGGTCTACAATACATATTTTTTTCATATCAGAAGCGGGGCTTTTCCGTAAAGCCTACCTTGCGGCGCACCTTGGACATGGTGCGGAGCGAGTCGTGGTGAGCCTCTGCCGCGCCCTTTGCCATCATCTGTTCCAGATATGCCTTGTCGTTTGAAAGTCTCTTGAATTCAGCCTGCACGGGAGCGAGAGAGTCGGCGCAGGTCTCGCCTACCGCCATTTTGAAATCGCCGTAGCCTTTTCCCTCGAATTCCTTTTCGATCTCCTCAAAGGATTTTCCGGTGAACGCGCCGTAGATGGACATGAGGTTGATGATGCCGTCCTTGCCCTCGGCGGCTTTGATCTCGTTTCCGGAGTCGGTGACGGCTCTCTTGAATTTGCGGATTATGGCA
The DNA here is from genome assembly GCA_045641325.1 of Candidatus Avispirillum sp. Lineage (GTDB taxonomy): Bacteria > Bacillota > Clostridia > Oscillospirales > CAG-272 > Avispirillum. The sequence continues at coordinate 867 of JAZUGU010000155.1, read as the reverse complement.
TCTCGGTCATCAAGGATACGGACGGTGGCATTTTCGTTCTCGTCGGATTTGGACATTTTCTTCGTGGGCTCCGCGAGGCTCATGATGCGGGCGGCGGGAGTCTTATTTATAAAGGGCTCGGGCACGATGAAGGTATCGCCGTAGATGCCGTTGAAGCGCTCGGCGATATCGCGGGCAAGCTCCAGATGCTGCTTCTGGTCATCGCCCACGGGGACCATTTCGGTCTGGTAAAGCAGGATATCAGCCGCCATGAGAGCGGGATAGGTGAACAGACCTGCGTTTATATTATCGGCGTTCTTGCGGCTCTTGTCCTTGAACTGTGTCATGCGGGAGAGCTCGCCGAACATGGTATAGCAGTCAAGGATCCAGCCGAGCTCCGCGTGGCCGGGCACGTGGCTCTGCACGAAAAGGACGTTTTTCTCGGGATCGAGGCCGCAGGCGATATAGAGCGCCAGGGTATCGTACGTTCTTTTTCTCAACTCCGCGGGGTTCTGGCGGACGGTTATGGCGTGCTCGTCGACCACGCAGTAATAGCAGCGGTATTCCTCGGAAAATGCGGAGAAATTCTTAAGAGCGCCCAGGTAATTTCCGATCGTGAGGGATCCGGAGGGCTGGATGCCCGAAAACACTACTTTTTTCTCTTTATACATGGAATTTTGCCTTTCTTTGCATTATACGAAAACTATTCATAATATTATAAACCTTTTTTATCTCCGTGTCAATATTTTCATGGAGCAGTAAATTATAGTTTGCGGGGAAGCCCCCGCGGGCGAGAGACGCTTCGCTGTTATGGCGTTTTTGCGCTGACAGACGGATATTTCTTGCAAACGGAACGAAACGGGAGCGTGAAACGCCCCGTTTCTGTAT
>JAZUGU010000154.1:0-5343 GCA_045641325.1 Candidatus Avispirillum sp. | reverse complement strand
CGGGAGGGAACGGTGGCGGCATATACGGGAGAAAGAACGGCGCTGACAACGGCGCTCTCTTTGAAATCCTTTGTTTTATGATCTATGTCGTGGTACGTGAAAACCTGCTTTGATCCGGGGGAAACGTCGTCAGTTGCTCCGGCATTGAGCGGAACGAGTCCCGCTATAAGAATGACCGTGAGCAGAAAACAGATGGCTTTTTTCATCCTTACCTCCGATAATTTCATCATCCAACCTATTATAGTACATTATGAGGAAAAAGTCAATTGCCGAAAAACGACCGGAGAAATAACTCCGGCCGTTCGGTTTCAGTACAGGCTTTTTTTATGGCAGTCTGCGGCAACGATGCAGGGAAAATCCTTCACCTCTATAAGGCGGACCGCTTCCGCGCCGAGATCCTCGTAGCAAATGATCTTTGAAGAGGTGATGCATTCCGAGAGAAGCGCACCGCATCCGCCCGTGGCGGCAAAATATACGGCGCCGTGCTTTTCCATCGCATCGATTACCTCGGGAGCTCTGCGGCCTTTCCCGACCATGCCTTTCAGCCCCATCGAGAGAAGGCGGGGCGTGTATCTGTCCATCCGTGCGGATGTGGTGGGGCCTGCGGAGCCGATGATACGGCCCTCCCTTGCGGGAGTGGGGCCCATGTAATATATCACCTTTCCCGAAACGGAAAAGGGAAGAGTCTCTTTTTTCTCTGCTGCCTTGCAGTATCTTTCGTGCGCGGCATCCCGCATCACCAGCATCTCGCCGGAGAGCAGTACCCTGTCGCCTGCGTGAAACGAGCCGATGACCTCATCGGTCAGCGGCAGATCAATGATTCTGTCCATATGCGCCTCCTAAATGATCACCGTTTCGTGACGGTCAACGTGACAGCATATGTTCACACCCACGGGGAGCCCCGCAATGTGAGTGGGATAAGTTTCAACGTTTACGCAAAGAGCGGTAACGTCGCCGCCGAGGCCCGCAGGACCGATGCCGAGAGCGTTAATCTTATCGAGCAATTCTTTTTCCATGGCGGCGGTATCCGGATCGGGGGAGGGCACACCCGCATCCCTCGTCAGAGCGTGCTTTGCCATAATGGCGCATTTTTCAAAATTGCCGCCGATGCCCACACCCACAACCATGGGAGGGCAGGCGTTTGCACCTGCATCCCTCACGGCGGATACAACGGCATCGATAACGCCGTCCTTTCCGTCTGCGGGCTTCAGCATGAATACACGGCTCGTGTTTTCGCTGCCGAATCCCTTTGCGGTCAATGTGATCCTCACCCGGTCTCCGGGAACGATACAGGTGTGTATCACGGGGGGAGTATTGTCGCCGGTGTTTTTCCTCTTCAGAGGATCGCTCACAACGGAGCACCTGAGATATCCGTCAAGATATGCGCGGCGCACACCGTCGTTTATGGCGTCGTATAAGTCGCCGCCCGAGAAATGAACGTCCTGCCCGATCTCGAGAAAAATAACAGCCATCCCCGTGTCCTGACAAATGGGGATCTCTTTTTCACGGGCAAGCTTCATGTTTTCGCAGATCTGCGAAAGGACCGCTTTCCCGGTCTCTGTGCTTTCCGCGGCGGCGGCACGCTCAATGCATGCCGCAACGTCCGGGGAAAGACGGTGATTTATGCGGATAAAGCCGTCGGTGACGGCGTCTTTTATAATGGAAACGTCAAGTTCTCTGATCATAATCTTGCAGCTCCGGTCTCAATGGCGGCTTTCTTTACGGCGTCGGAAACGTTTCTGAACACCTGCGGATCGAGCGTGTCGGGAACGATGCGGTCTCTCCTCATTTCACATTCCGGGAGCGTGCCTGCGATCGCAAAAGCGGCGGCAAGCTTCATTTCCTCGTTGATCTCGCGTGCTCTCACATCAAGCGCACCGCGGAAAATACCAGGGAAAGCCATGACGTTGTTTATCTGATTGGGAAAATCGCTCCGCCCCGTACCCACCACGGCGGCACCTGCGGCGATAGCCTCGTCCGGCATGATCTCCGGCGTGGGGTTTGCCATGGCGAAAACGATGGGGTCATTCGCCATGCTCCGTATCATGTCCGCACTCACCACACCGGGGGCTGAAACGCCTACGAATATGTCAGCACCCACCATGGCATCGGCAAGTTTTCCGTGTATTTTTTCTCTGTTGGTCACCTTTGCGATCTCGGCGTGAGCATCACGGAGAGCTGTGTCATCCCCGGAAAGGATACCGAATCGGTCACACATGATGATGTCATCAAAACCGTATCTTAAGAGAAGACGGCAGATCGCAATGCCCGCAGATCCCGCACCGTTGATAACGATGCGGCAGTTTTCCTTTTTCTTTCCGGTGAACTTCATGGCGTTGATGATCCCGGCGAGAACGATGACGGCGGTGCCGTGCTGATCGTCGTGGAAAACGGGGATATCAAGCTTTTCTTTCAGCTTCTTTTCTATCTCAAAGCACCTGGGCGCGGATATGTCCTCAAGATTGATGCCGCCGAAAGAGCCTGCAATAAGGGAGATCGTGTCAACGATCTCGTCCACGTCATTGGAACGAATGCAGAGAGGAAAGGCATCCACCCCGCCCAGCTCCTTGAAGAGAAGACACTTGCCCTCCATAACGGGCATGCCCGCCTCAGGGCCGATGTTACCCAGTCCCAGAACGGCGGAGCCGTCCGTGATGACGGCAACCAGATTACTGCGCCTCGTCAGCTCCCACGATTTGTCAGGATCTTTTTCGATCTCAAGACAGGGCGCGGCAACGCCCGGCGTGTACAGCACGGAAAGATCGTGGCGGTCTGCGAGCGGCGCACGTGATACCACCTCGATTTTTCCACCCAGCTCATAGTGCTTCTGTAAGGATTCTTCACTGATGTTCATAAAACTCACCTTTTGTCTGTAGATAAAATGATTATATCACTCCTTTGCCGTGTTTTCAACAATAAATTATAGTTTGCGGGGAAGCCCCCGCGGGCGGAAGACGCTTCGCTGCTTAATCGTTTCATCGCTGACAGACGGTTGTTTTGTATAAACGGAACGAAACGGGAGCGTGAAACGCCCCGTTTCTGTAAGCAGGCAAACGGTTTTCGACACCCAGGCACAGGCGTAGCCTGCGCCAGGGTGGGCGGCTTCGCCGCCGGCTGAATGCTGAATGCTCGACAAACTATAAATTTACCGTTCTCCTTAAAACTTAAAACTAAAAAAGCCCGCCGAAGCGAGCTTTTTCTTTTCGCTTACGGATTAACGCCGGGTCTCCATGCGTTCTGTCCGTAGAACTGGGTAATGGGGTTCTCCGAGAGGTCTATCTCATCGGGGAGAGAGTAGATGTCGGGATCTCCGCTGATGTCTATGTCGTGATCATTGAGATAATTCCACATCCACGTGTAGCGCGCCTCATATTCCGCACGCTGTGCGGCCGTGCCGTTCTCGTAATTCTTTCTGTAGGTGGCGGTAAGTCCCATGAACTCGCAGGAGAGGAAAAGTCTCTCGCAGTTGGTCCTGTGGTATTCGTCGCCCGCCATGTCGATGGCGTTGAGGATGTGATCTCTCATTTCCTCGTAGTGCTCACGCAGGTAATCGTAAGAGTACATGTCGCCGGGACGGTCGTGGTTGTTGATGAAGCACCAGCCGGTGGCGTCACCTGCGGCGTTCTGCAGGAGCATGTATTCGTATACGTCCTCATAACCGCGTCCGTAATACATCTTCATGTATTCCTTGACCATCGCGGTGAAGCCCTCGTAGTCCGTGTCGGGCTCCCACATCATCCGTGCGGCGATATACGCCTTCATATCCTCGAAGTTGTTGTGAGGGCCGCCGCAGCTCTCGTAGTAAATTCCGTCGAAGTGGCAGACGTCGTAGATGTATTTCATGTTGTAGTAGAAGTCGAGAACGTTGGGGGAGGGCGCCAGGTAATACATATAGTTGACACCGTATGACCAGTAGTATATCTTGCCTCCCGCCTGATGGCAGTAGTCCGCCCATGCGGGCATAGATATTTCGTTCAGCTTGTTGGAGCCGTTCAGAACGGTGGTGCCGTCACCGCAGTCGCCGGTGCCCAGGATATGGTTGTTGCAGCCGTGTCCGCAGTACATGAGCACGATGTTTTCAACGGGCTTCACGGACTCGGGAATGGTGTGGTCATATATGATGAGGTACAGCTTCATCCCGGGGTATACGTTCTGTACTCGCTCGTCAAGGGGCGGGAAGTTGTCTTCAAAATCGTAGTCGTAGCCGTGGTACTCGGTGGTGAGCTCTTTTGCGGCACGGACGGCAAGGTCCATGTAAAGCCCGGAGTAGCCCTCTTTCTTGAAGGAAACTTTCTTTTTGTCGGCGGAAAGAGTGTAGTCGCCGGTATAGTACTCGAGCTGAGCGAGGGTGGTTTTTCTCACGTTCATGGTGGCGCCGTTCACCTTTGAGGTGCAGGTGGTGCAGGTGCAGTAGGAGCCGTTGTCGTTGATGGAGAAGGACATGAAATAGATGCCCAGATCGCGGATCTCCTCGTACCAGTCGTTGCCGCCCCATGCCATCATCATGCACATGGTCTCCAGCATGCCGTTGAACATTTCGTAGTATGCGGTGTTGTCGGAGGCGCAGGGCTGCCACTCGTATGCGATCTTGTGCTCGTCTATTTTCGTTGCACCGTCCGCATATTTATCTTCAAGCAGCTTGTTTATGGGTCTGCCGTCGTCCTCGGGAAGCGTTCCCGCCATCATTCTTCTGTAAACGCCGAAGGAGTGGGCGTTGATAAAGCGGGGGCCGGTCAGATAACCGTACTTGCCGGAGCCGAAGGCGTATATCTGCGTACCGTTCTGACGGTTTGCGAAATAAACCTGGAATACCTGGCTCTGTTCGGCTATGGGAGTTCCGGTGAAACGGAATTCCATGGGAACGGTGTGGTACTCGTGCAACCCTTCGGGGATATCGGACGTTCTCATTCTGTAAGAGTATGTGTGTCTGTTGTCGTAGAAGCGGAAGCCCAGATACTTTTCGCAGATCTCGTATGCGGCGTACATGTTGCCGCGGAGGGTGCCGAAAATATCAAGGTCGCCGTTCTTCACCTCGTAGATGTAGTCCTCAAGACCGAGGCCCATCTCCTCGCTCTCTTCTGATGCGGGAGCGATTGCATGGAAGCGGATGGCGTGGGAGTGAGTTCTGTCAGCCTCGTAAACGATCTCGGGCTTAAATCCCGATGCCTCTTTCACGTAGGTCTGCAGGATCTCTGCGGCAACGTAAACGTTGTCGTCGTCGGCATTGGTGCCGTCGGGCACCACGATGTCAAAATCGGAGATGGGATTATTTCCCACGGTGAGACTGTAAATGGGGGTGTCGGAGGTGTAGTCGGCGATGGATGCGGCACCTGCCAGCACGGC
>JAZUGU010000153.1:0-2723 GCA_045641325.1 Candidatus Avispirillum sp. | reverse complement strand
GGAGCCCTCACATAGGGAGAGAGGCGCCGCTGATTGTTCGTTCTGAATACCGTTGGCGTAACAGCCTAAAGGCTGAGGTACGGCAGGTGTTCAGAACGGACAAAGGAAAGATATAACAAAATGACCGTAACTTAAGTTACGCTCATTATTTCATTAGTTATTCGGGAAATCCCCACCACACCTGATATTTTTTATAAATATTTCTTTCCGTTCGGCGGTGAAAAAATCCCTATGTGTGCGCTCCGTTTGCGTCCTTTTTTTCATTAGTCACACTGCCAATTCTCTGCGGCTCTTTCGCACATTTCCTCGATATAGTCACGGCGGAGAAGTGAGTCAAGCCATTTCTTCGGGATGGCGTCGAGCCCGTACAGGGCACCTGCCAGTCCTCCGGCGACAGCCGCCACCGTGTCGGTGTCGTCACCCAGGTTGACCGCCTTCAGCACGCATTCCTCATAGCTTTCCGAATTGAGCAGGCACCATACCGCCGCCTCCAGGGTATCGACCACGTAGCCGGAACTGCGGATCCCGCTCCTGTCCGTGTCGGGAAAACCGTGAGAAAACAACCGTTTGTAATGCTCAGCCTCACTGTTGCCCGAAAGGTGACTTTCTGCCATTTCAATGCCGGAAATCACGCTTTTTCTGGAGGGCTCGTTCAGCAGCTCCCGCAGGATGCAGGCGTATATCAGGCATCCCATCGTTGAGCGCTCGTGAGCGTGCGTGAGAGCGGACGCTTTTCTGATCACGTCTGCCCAGTTTCCGTTACATATGAATTTTGAGTATATCACAAAAGGATTTATCCTCATCAGCGAGCCGTTGCCGTTGGAATTTGTGCCCGTCAGCCCGCAATGATCGGTATCCTTGCGGCCGTTGAAATAGTTGTCGATGGCAATACTGCAGGTGTTGCCTGCATCGAACATTTTCCCGGTGGGGGTAAATTCACCCTTGTAGTACCACTTGCCGAAATTGACCATTATCCTGTCGTAATCGAGCTTTCCCGAGGCGAGTACGTCAAAGGCGCACAGCGACATGCTCGTGTCGTCGGACCACGCGCCTGCGGGAACGGGATAGGTGCCGAAGCCCTCCATTTCGGTCACGGGATTCGCGTCAAGCTCCGCGCGCGATGCAAACTCCACGGGCACTCCCAGAGCATCGCCCACGGCGTGGCCGAGAATTACTGCTTTTATTATGTCAGAAGTCAGATTCGTCGTCATCCTCATCCTCCAAGTCAAAGTCAAGGTCGTCAAGGTCATCAAGGTCGCTGTCAAGGTCATCGTTGCCGTCATCCAAAAGCTCCGATATCATGGCAAAGCCCAGTGCCTCCTCGGTGCTGTCGGTCACACCGTCGCCGTCCAGGTCGAAAAGACCTCCGAAAAAATCGTCACGCATATGCGATACCTCCTTGATTTTTTATCATTATACCACGCCCCGTGTCCCATAAGCGGGACTTTTGAGAAATGCGCCGCAATTTTGCCGTGAATTGACGGAAACGTTACACTCTCTGTTGAAAAACCGCGCCGGCTGTGGTATAATCACCATCACGATATGAGTTATTAAGGGTTTTCCGATATGGGTGAAAAATCAGTAAAAAATAATCGGTTTTTGATTTTCGGGGTATGCTTTCTGGCGTATACGTCGATTTATATTGCGCGCCTTAATCTGACGGCGGCGGCTCCGGCACTCAGAGAACTGTCGGTGCTGAACGCCTCGCAGATCGGTCTGCTCGGAAGCGTTTTTTCGACAGTTTATGCGGTCGGCCGTCTCCTGAACGGACAGATCGGGGACAGACGTCCCCCGTGGATCATGATCTCTCTGGGGCTTCTTTTTGCAGGCATTGCCAATCTTTGCTTCAGCTTTTTCCCGCCGTTTATCGGCATATTTCTGCTGTGGGGTGTCAATGCATATGCCCAGTCCATGCTGTGGAGCTCCGTTCTTTGTGTGATCGCGGCGATATATGACGGAAAAAAGGCAGGGAAAATGACCTCCTATATGGTCACCTCGGTGGCGGTAGGCAACATCATCGGCATCGTTCTCAATACGTGGCTGGTGACCCGCTTCGGCGCGGCGTATGCTTTCATCGTGCCCGGAGCACTGACTCTTATTTTTGCTTTTCTCGTACTGCTTGTGATAAGAAAAGTGCCGTTTGTTCCCGCGCCGAAAAAGGAACACATCTCTCTGCCGAAGCTGTTCTGCGACAGGCAGGTCGCGGCGGGCATATTTCCCACGGTGATGCACGGCGTCATGAAGGACAATCTGAGCCTTTGGATGACGGTGTTCGTGGTAGACCGTTTCGGCGTGGATCTGGGCAGCTCCGCTCAGTTCGTCCTGTTTATCCCGCTTATAGGATTCGCGGGCAGAATGGCTTATCCGCTCGTATACCGACTGTTCAGGTATAACGAGCACAGAGTCTCGCTGTTTTCGTTCATTCTTTGCGCCCTGTGTTCTTTCACCATAATAATTCCGACGGTTTCCGTAACAGCCGCCGTCGCACTCTTAAGCATCATATATGCCTCGGTATCCATGATCAATACGTCGTTCCTCTCGATCTTCCCGATGAATTACAAGGAAAGCGGCAACGTATCGTCGATAAGCGGCATGATGGACTTTTTCACCTATCTGGGTGCGGGAGCCAGCGGATTCATATACGGGCTCGTCATTGAAAAATTCGGATATGTACCCATGTTCGTTTCATGGGGCGTGATATCGCTTCTGTCCGTCGGCGTGTT
>JAZUGU010000152.1:0-7407 GCA_045641325.1 Candidatus Avispirillum sp. | reverse complement strand
CCGTGCCGTCAAGGACGGAGGCAACTATCTGCTCCGGAGTCTTGCCGGAAGCGATCATGGCGGAAACGGAGGATACCGTGGTCATGTTCTCTTCAATTTTGTCTATCACCGCTTCGTCGGCACCGGGAAGAAGCTGTACGAGAAATCCGCCTGCGGCGATGATCTTCCTGTTCTGATCCACACGCACGCCCAGAGCGCATACCGTGGGTGTCTGCTCGCTGTTGGCAAAATAACGGGTCACATCCTCGGCGATCTCGCCGGAAACCAGGGGGCAGGTGCCCACGTAAGGCTCGCCCATGCCCATATCCTTGATAACGGTCAGCCCGCCGGCGTTTCCCACAGCGCCGCCAACGTCAAGCTTGCCCTTCGCATTGGGGGGAAGCTCCACGGAGGGATCGTCCGCATAGCCGCGCACATTGCCCTTGTAGTCGGATACACAGCAGATCCGCCCCGCAGGGCCTCCGCCGTTCACCTGAAAGGTGAGGGAGTTGTCTTTATCTTTGAGGAGGCTTCCCATAAGGGACGCCGCTGTAAGACAGCGGCCCAGAGCCGCCGTCATGGTTTTTGAGGTGTTGTGGATATCCGCCGCTTTCTGCACGATCTCCGTCGTGTCGGCAAATATCATTCTTGCGCTGCCGTCGGCGGTGATCGCCCGGCTTATCATTGAGGACATGGTCTTTCTCCGGTTTCTTTCATTTAATATATAGCATTATACTACGGGGACGATTTTATGTCAAGGGAACCTTGACAATGAATCGCCTTTCGGCATGATTTGCCTTTTGGCATGAATTGCCCTGCGGGGCATTAAGGATAAAAGAACGCCGCAAGCAAGGGCTACTCGCCCTTGACCCCGCCGCCTTTTGCGCACAGAACATAAAGAACACCTTTCTTTATTTATCTGCTTGTTCTGTGCCAGCAAAGGATTCGCCTTGCTCGGATTAGCAACAAGTCGTTTGGGCGGGCGAAAACTTTTGCAAATACAAAAAGGGATGCAGTGCACCCCTTTTTATTCATTTTTGGGCAAAGTTTCTTTGTTTCGATATGCACGAAAGCTTGCACAAAGGCTATGCCTTTGTGGGGGAGGCGCCAACCGAAAAAACGATTTGCTCTTACTTAGGCACCGAACATTTCTTTTCAAAGAAAGTAGCCGTTCCCCTTACTCTATCGTCTCGACTGTTCTGTTGTAGTGAGATTTGAGGGCGGCGGTGGCGAGGGTGTGGGAGAGCTCGGTTTCTTCGGGAGTGAAGAGGCCGAAGGGAACGTCCATTCCCGCGTACTCCATCATGAAAGCGCCCATCTGCTGCTGGATAGCGTCAACGAAGCCGAACTCGAATATCGGTCCGGTGATGGTGGGGAGCATGGGCTTGTAGCCGATGATGATGCGGTTCCAGGACTGCTCCTTGCCCCAGCTCGAGGTGTAATAGAACGCGTTGGCGTCATCGCTTGAGAATCTTGCGGAGCAATCCATGCCGTAGATCTCGAAGAACCAGCGGTTGGTGGATCCGGGGCACATTCTCTTGGTCTCAAGAGTCATGGGGATCTCGTCGCCGTCCTGATTGAGAGTGGTGCAGAACAGAGTGCAGTTGTCAAACGTGTCGCAGGGGACCGTACCGCCCTTGCTGTCGGAACGCTCTTTAACTATATTGGAGAAATGGGCACGGACCGTCAGCGGCTTGAAACCGAGACGGAAGGGCACGTGCTGGGTGTGGATGCCCAAGTCTCCGAGACAGCCGTACTCGCCGTTGAATTTCACCATTCTCTTCCAGTTGATGGGTTTTGCGAGGTCCATGTCGGAGCAGTGATTGAAGCCCGCGTGGATCTCAAGGACTTTACCGAACTTGCCCTCACGGTACCAGTTTATCATGGTCTGCATTGCGGGGTAATAGGGGAACTCGCTGGAGCAGCGCACGAATGCGCCGGGGGTCTCGCGGTATGCCTTCATGATGGCGTCGTTCGCCGCCTTGTCGATACCGAAAGGCTTCTCGCCCAGGAGCGCCTTGCCGCTCTTGATTATATCAACGTAGAACTGCTCGTGGAGATTGTGGGGAACTGCGCAGTAGATGGCATCAATGTCGTCCTTCTCCAGAAGCTCTTTGTAATCTGCGACCGCATACTTGATATCGGGGAAATTCTTCTGAAACCACTCCATCTCCTTGGGAACAACGGAGCAGATACCCACGATCTCGGGTCTCGGGATATCGTCTGTGAAATGGCACCAGCGAGCGGCGGCGGAAGCAAACTCTCTCGCCATAAGACCGCAGCCTACAAGTCCGAATCTAACTGTTTTCATAACTGTACCTTCCTTAAATAAGCAATACTGCCTCATTTTGTATATACTTATTCTATCTTTTTTTCCTGCCGTTGTCAATGCAAATATCAAAAAAACACGGGGCCGGAGCCCCGTTTTCGAAAATTTGTCTAATGAATTAGAAAAAATTCGCAAAACCTATTGACAAACCCGGAAAGGGTAGGTATAATATAGTTGTCTAACGGGATAGACGACAAATCAATAACGAAACGAGGGAAAGATTATGTCCGCACCGAAAATTTTTGAGAGCGAATACCGCTTCTGCCTCCTGCTGTGGGAAAACGAGCCCGTTTCCTGCGCCGACATGGCAAAGCTCTGCCTTGAAAAGCTTGACTGGAAACGCACGACAACTTACACCGTCATCAAAAGGCTGACCGAGCGAGGCTTTCTTAAAGTGGATGATTCCGTGATCACCACGCTGTATACAAAAGAAGATATCCAGGAGCGCGAGATAGACGAAATGGTGGAAAAGACCTTTGAGGGATCGCTCCCCGCATTCGTCGCCGCATTCTCCCGCCACGAAAACCTCTCCGAGGAAGACGTAACGGAGCTTCTGAAAATGATCGAAGAAAAGAAAAAGCACAAATAAAATATTCGTCTTACCCGTTATTTTGAACACCCATTTTCACGAAAGGAGTGACAACATGGAAAACGCAATTTATGAATTTGCCCGGACAGGATTGTGTTCCGTGATACTGATCGTATCCGTTATCATCCTCCGGGTTATTCTGAAAAAAATACCGCAGATCCCCAATTCCGTATTCTGCCTTATGTGGGGACTGGTCGGGCTGAGGCTTCTCATCCCGTTCCGTCTCAAAAGCAGGTACGGTCTTATCCCCGCATCTCCCCACAACACCGTCACCGCAGACACGGTGATCGGCAATCCCGCGGGTATGACTGCGGTCAGTTCCCCCGCCGCCGCAGGCTCTGCCGGGCTGTCAGCCTCACAAATAATCGCGGCGATATGGCTCGCCGGGGCCGCGGCAATGCTGATGTACTGCATCATCAGCAGTATAAGGCTGAAAAAGAAGCTCACCACGGCGATCCCCTGCGGGAAGGCATACAGATCGGTCCCGGTGAAATACAGCGAAAACGCACCCACGCCGTTCATATTTGGAATAATCAACCCCGGCATCTACGTTCCCTTCAATATCGGCGGCGAAACGCTGAAATACGTCGTCGCACACGAATCGGCACATCTGAGCCGATTTGACAACATCCGTAAGCCCCTGGCATTCTTCATCCTCTCCCTGCACTGGTACAATCCCATGGTATGGGTGGCATACGTCCTGTTCTGCCGTGATATGGAGCTTGCCTGCGATGAAAAGGTTTTCCGAGCCATATCGGAAGACGAGCGCTATTCATATGCGGAAGCACTCGTAAAATGCAGTACGCCGAAAAAGATCATGGCTGTCTGCCCCGTTGCTTTCGGAGAATCCGGCATAAAGCTCCGTGTGAAGCGTGCGCTCGGATATAAGAAGCCCATACTCGTCGTCACCGTTTTTGCGGCGGTCCTTTCCGTTATTGTATGCGTCTGCTGTGCGGCGGAAAGAACGGGAACGGAGATCGTCCGCAAGCCCATCCCGGACAGGATAGGGAAGGAAAGCACCGACACCGTCATATCGGCAGACCGAAATACGGTCGAGGACATATACACCGACTTTTCCGAAACGGTAAATACGAAAACAGAATCTTCGAAAAGCATGCAGGATACCGAACAGGTACCGGACAGCACCGCCTCTCTGCCGGAAAAAGCAACAGCTCCGGAAAAGGATGTGTCCTCCACAGGTGCGGACTCCGGTACCGTCTCTCCGGCCAACTCCGTGCCGGAGAGATCCTCGGCATCCGATAAGACCGCAAAAGCCGCAGTACCCGTGAAGAGCTCCGCCGCAGCGGAAACGGCAAAGGCGGAAGAGAAAACCGCCCCCGCGGAAACCGCCGGAAGCGAGACCGAGGCCGAGCCCGAAGCAGAGCCCGGAAACGAGCCCGCAGCCGAAACCGAAAAAGCCGGACACAACTGCTCCGTTGACGGTCACGTTTACACGGAGGGCGTAGCAATTCCGTGGAGCTGTACCGATAACGGTGTTAAATTCTACGTCTGCACCTGCTGCGGAGAATATAAGGAACAGCTCGTCCGCGCATCGGGTCACGATTACCGTTCTGCCCACGTGGCACCCACCTGCACCGAGAACGGCGCGTACGACTACACCTGCCTTACTTGCGGAGACGTTGTAAGAGTCACATCTGCCATCGAGCCCGCTCTCGGGCACAGCTTCTCAAACGGTGTCTGTACCCGCTGCGGCGCCGAGGAATGAGGTGAAATCATGAAAAAAATTATATGTATCATTCTGAGCATCGTTCTGATGCTCAGTGCCACCGTCCTGCCGACGTTTGCGGAACGGGGAATAATCAACGGTGAAATCTATTATGATTATGACGGTTTTGATTATGTTCGATTTTACACCGTAGACGGTGTGGAAGTTGTGTATGCGGAAAAATACTATATGGACCGGTGGGAAGACATTGACGGAGTTCACCGCCGTCATCCCCATGACTCATTCATGTTCAGTTTTTCCGAAGACAGAAAAAGCGCATGCATCACAAAATACGAAGGCGGAGGCGAAAGGATCGTTCTTCCCGATTCTATCGACGGTGTTCCCGTAACTTCCATTGGCGTTGACTGCTTCAAGGACTACGGCGGTTACATCACGGAGATACGCCTCGGCAAATACTTCTCCGATTTCAATTATCTGAGCATTCCCCGCTTCCCCGAGCTTGCAAAGATCACAGTTTCCCCGGAAAACGAGAAATACTACGATATCGACGGCATTCTGATGGAGAGAAACGAATGCTCCGGGACGGATTACGGTAGGTTCTTCGGTGACACCATGCTCTTCTGCCCGCACAATGCAGAAGGTACGTTTTATGTTCCCGATGAGGCGGGCATCATCGCCACCGGTGCTTTCATGGACATAAAAGCTACGAAAATAGTATTATCGGAATATACGTTCAAGGTCTGCAAGAAAGCGTTTCAGAATTGCAGTTATACAGCACTGGTCGTACGAAACCCCTATACAAAATCTGATTCTCCGTACTGTTCGGACTGTGATTGCGATTATATAAGTTACGATTACGTAACTGAAATAGTTAAAGAATGCGGATATCCGCTTTATACCGGTAAAACGACTACTACAGGTTCGCTTGCCAATAGCCTCAAAAACATTGACGGAATGAAGTTTTTCACGACTTTCAACGACGACGGCGAACGGATAATGAAGCTCTGGAAATACACCGGAAGCGCGAGCGAGCTGACGATTCCCGACAACATAGGCGGTATACCTGTTACGGAGATCATGACCCTTGCCTTTGCGTCAAACAAGTACCTGACGAAGGTCACCGTCCCCGATTCCGTAAAAATCATAATGCCCCTCGTATTCAGCGGAGACGAGAAACTGACAGACGTTGTCATTGGTGACGGTGTGGAAAGCATCGGCTTTCAGGCATTTGCTGATTGTCCGAAACTCATGAACGTTTCTCTGGGGAAAAGCATTTCAACCATCGGGCAGGACATTTTCATAAACTGCAAAAACCTTGAAAGCATCACGCTTTCAACGGAAAATGAGAGCTATGCCCTCTGTAACGGTATGCTCTGCGATGCGGCTCTCACCACGGTTTACGTCTGCCCCGCCATGCACGTGGGAAGCATTATTCTGCCGAACAGCATCCGTGAAATAAAGCCCCGCGCGTTCCGCAGCTGTTACCTCCTTGCGGGAGTGACGCTCCCCTCCGGACTTTTGAAAATCGGAGCGCAGGCATTTGAGGGCTGTTCCAGATTCACAAGTCTGGCTATCCCCGATACCGTAACTGAAATCGGATACAGCGCGTTTGCCGGGTGCTCCTCCGTGGCCAGCATCTCCGTGCCAGACGGCGTGACGGAAATTCTGCCCTCTGCCTTTGAGGGATGTAAGAGCGTTATCTACGTTTCCATTCCCGGATCGGTCACCTACATCGGCGAGAACGCCTTTAAGGACTGCACTTCTGTCACCGACATATATTACGGCGGAAGCGTCTTCGCTTTCAAATCGGAGCTTAAACTTGAAGAGACCGGGAACGAGGCTTTGTCCGGAACGTGGCATTTCGAGGGTCTGCACAAGGACCTGGGCGACCTTAACGCCGACAAGAAGATAAACGTTTCCGACAACGTTCAGCTCAAAAAGATCGTCCTCGGAATGCAGTCGCCGACAGAATATGAAAAAACCGCCGGCGATATCAACGTTGACACTAAGATAAATGCCATAGATGCCAATCTGATGGCGGAAATGATAGTCGGTAAGATAGGATAACATAAAAAAAAACAGCCCCGCTGAGCGGGGCTGCTTTTTTATTATATTACTCGGTAACCTTACGTCTTCTTGTGATGATGACTGCGCAGCCGAGGGCTGCAACTACTGCGGCGATGATGATAAATACCATAGAGTCGCCGGTCACAACGGTGTAGGTATATGCGTCAGTCAGCTTCAGGCCGAGATCCTTGACCTCTGCCTTGCCGTCGATGGCCTTGAGCACGAACTCGAAGTACTTATCACCGGCCTTGAGAGCCTTGACAGCCGCGAAGTCCTTGATAGTTACCTTGACGTGGCCGTTGGTCTCGTTTACTTCGTAAGTGCCGTCAGCAAGTCCCTCGATGCCCTCGAAGGAAGACTTTGCGGGATCGAAATCAAGATCGAAGGAGAGCTGTGTTGCGCTGAGGTATTCGTCCTTAACTTTTACGGGAACGAACCACTTGCCGTCCTTCTTGTAAACGCCCTCGAGAGAGAGCTCGCCGCCGCCGGTCTTCTCCTCGATCACGGGATCGTTGCCGGTGTTGCCGCGCTCGTTCTCTGCGGGAACGGCGATGTCGGTGAGAGATGCGAAGTTATAGATCTTGATATTATCGTACATGCACTGGGTGTTCATCATTCTGAACAGGAGCAGTGTGCCGTTTTCTTTAACTTCCTCGGAGGAATAGTAGAAGTATCTCCAGCAGTTATTGAAGATCATGGTACCCCAGGGGCTGTTCGCGTTATCAGCCTCGGTGGAAAGGTCGTCGATCCAGAATC
>JAZUGU010000151.1:0-13113 GCA_045641325.1 Candidatus Avispirillum sp. | reverse complement strand
CCTTATGATGTGCAGACCCGACGTGCCGTGCACAGTCACCGATGATATGATAAAAGAAATTTGCTATAACTGATCAGAAAGGATGCAGAAATGAAAAGCAAAAGACACAGCGTTATTCTCGAAATAATCGAAAGATCGAATATCGAAACTCAGGAGGAGCTTATAGATAATCTCCGCAATGAGGGATTCAACGTGACACAGGCCACCGTTTCCCGTGATATAAGAGAGCTTAAGCTCACAAAGGTCATGAGCGACGGCGGCAAGTATAAGTATGTTCTTCCCGGCAGAAAAGACGGAGCGGGACATTACGTGTACAGCAGCACTCTTGCGGCATCCGTTGTAAGCGTTGACAGCGCCATGAATCTGGTCGTCATCAAAACTTATCCCGGAATGGCACAGGCAGTAGCCGCGGGGATAGATAATATGAACGTTGCCGGTATCCTCGGCTGTGTTGCAGGTGACGATACCATCTTCGTCGCAGTCAGAGATGCGGAAATGGCAACTAAGGCCGCTTCCGATATAAGAAAGACGGTCGGAAAATAAGAGGTATATATGCTTAAAGCGCTGTATATTGAAAATATAGCCGTTGCCAAAAAACTGAATATTGAGTTTTCCGACGGTTTTACAGTGCTTACCGGTAAGACCGGTACGGGAAAATCGGTCATCATAGACAGTATTGCACTCATTCTCGGCGGAAAAACGCAAAGAGAGCTTGTGCGGTACGGTGCCGATTGCGGTTCTGTTACTGCAATATTCGGTGGAAAGCCCGGAGAAGGCATTTTTGATGAAAACGGAGAAGCCGTTCTTCAGCGAACAGTTCTGCCGGACGGAAAAAGCAATGCAAAGCTCAACGGCAGAAGCGTTACCCAGTCGGCTTTGCGTGCGGCAGCCGCGGAGCTTCTTGCTCTTCACGGGCAGAACGAAACCGCCGCGCTGTACGACAGAAGCGAGTATGTCAGAGTACTTGACGAGTTTGCCGATTGCTCCGAAAAAACGGAGGAGTACGGCAGATTGTATGCGAAGCTCATCGAAAAAAGCAACGAGATAGACGAGCTTACAAGATCACTTGAAGATAAATCAATGATGACGGATATCCTGAAATATCAGATATCCGAAATCGAAAAAGCAAAAATCACAGATCCCTCTGAAGAAGAGAAACTCGAAAAATTAAGGATCAAGCTCAAATCCCTCGAAAGCGTTTCAAAGAATGCAAACCTTGTCCACAGAGCACTTGCTCCGTCGGAAAAAGGAGCAAGCGCGGCATATCTTCTGGAGCGTGCATCATCAGCGCTTCGTCAACTGTCTGATGTTATGGAGGATGCCGATTCTCTTGCCGCAAAGCTTGATGAGTACAGGATCGAAATCATCGATATCGCGGAGCGTGCACGTGACGTTATTGAGGGCGACGACGTAAAAGACCCCGAAAAACAGCTTAATATTATTGAAACTCGGCTTGCACTTTTTTCAAAGCTGAAAAGGAAATACGGCGGCGATCTTGAAAGTGTTATGAACTTCCTCTCCGATGCGAAAAAACGCCTTTCCGACCTGGATGCGGGCGATATGAGAGTGGAAGAACTTCAAAGCGAATACAAGCATATATGCGCTGAAGCGCTTGAGCTTGCAAAAGAGATCAGCCGAATGCGTTGTGATGCCGCACCAAAACTTGCGGATGAAGTGCTTGAAACGCTGAAATTCCTTGATATGCCGAAGGTGCGTTTCTTTGTTGACGTAAGCAGAGAAAAGTCTGGGCATGACGGCTTCAATCCCAAGGGTATAGACGACGTCGAATTCACCGTTGTCACAAACCCCGGTGAAGAGCCGATGCCGCTTGCAAAGATCGTGTCGGGCGGCGAAATGTCAAGAATAATGCTTGCGCTCAAATGTGCCGAAGCAAGAAAATCCGGCGCAGGTACGGTCGTATTTGACGAAATAGATACGGGAGTATCCGGCGGAACGGCCGAGCGTATAGGAATCAAACTGTCCGAGCTGTCGGAAACATCGCAGGTTATATGCGTAACTCATTCCGCGCAGGTTGCGGCCCATGCCGACCGCCACATCCTTATCGAAAAAGAAGAGGTCATGGGGCGTGCCGAAAGCTCTGCAACGGTGCTCACCGGTGAAGAAAGAGTAAAAGAAATTGCAAGAATTATCGGCGGCATAAACGTTACGGAAAAACAGTACAGCGCCGCTGTTGATTTACTGAATAATAATAAAAACATATAAAGGAGTACGGGAAACCGTAAAGAAAAATGGGACTTTATCAGGAACTCAAGGACAGAGGTCTTATCGCACAGACCACAAACGAAGAAGAAATCAGCAAGCTTATCGATGCAGGCGAAGCAAAATTCTATATAGGTTTTGACTGCACGGCTGACAGCCTTACAGCAGGTCATTTCATGGCACTCACGCTCATGAAAAGACTTCAGATGGGCGGCAATAAGCCGGTAGCTCTTATCGGCGGCGGCACTACCATGATCGGTGACCCCTCCGGCAGAACCGATATGAGAAAAATGCTCACCCGTGAGGATATAGAGCATAACGCAGAGTGCTTCAAGCGCCAGATGGAGAAATTCATCGAGTTCGGTGAAGATAAGGCGATAATGGTAAATAACCCCGACTGGCTTCTCAACCTCAACTACGTAGAATTGCTCCGTGACGTGGGCGCATGCTTCTCCGTGAACAATATGCTCCGCGCCGAGTGCTATAAGCAGCGAATGGAAAAAGGTCTCTCATTCCTTGAATTCAACTACATGATCATGCAGTCTTATGATTTCTACTATCTCTCCGAGCACTACGGCTGTAACCTCCAGTTCGGCGGCGATGACCAGTGGAGCAATATGCTCGGCGGTACGGAGCTTATAAGAAAGAAGACAGGACGCGATGCCAATGCAATGACCATCACGCTTCTCACCGATTCACAGGGTAAGAAGATGGGTAAAACCGCAGGAAACGCTGTATGGCTCGATCCTGCAAAGACCTCGCCCTACGATTTCTTCCAGTACTGGAGAAACGTTGACGATTCCGATGTTATCAAGTGCATGAAAATGCTTACCTTCCTGCCTCTTTCCGAAATCGCGGAATACGAAAAGCTTGAGGGAAGCGAAATCAATAAGGCTAAAGAAGTTCTCGCATTCGAACTTACCAAAATGGTACACGGCGAAGATGAGGCAAATAAGGCCCTCGAAGCCGCACGCGCTGTATTTGCCGCAGGCGGTGTATCCGGCGATATGCCTACTACGACTCTTGCTGATGCTGACTTTGCCGACGGTAAGATCCTTGTCTCCGACCTTCTCGTAAAGGGAGGACTCGCTCCCTCCAAGGGCGAAGCAAAGAGAATCATCACCGGTGGCGGAGTTCTTGTAAACGATATAAAAGCCGACGGCTTCAGCGCAAGTGTAGATGCTTCCGAGTTCGGTGAAGACGGTATTATCGTTAAGAAAGGCAAAAAGACGTTCCATAGATTCATCAAGGAATAATGTATAAGTACCTGTTATTTGATGCAGACAACACGCTTCTTGATTTTGATGCGGCTGAAAAGTCAGCTCTCACGGACACTCTGAACGAGTGTCCTTTGGGCTTTTCGGAGCAGACTCATAAAAGATATCACGATATCAATAAAGAAGAGTGGGAAAAACTGGAGCGTAAGGAAACCACAATCGATGCCTTAAGGTTAAACCGTTTCGTCAGACTTCTCTGTGAATTCGGATACAGCGAAGAGGACGGAACTGCTGCGGCAAAGATTTATGCAAAGAAGCTCTGTAACTACGCCCCTATGATGCCGGGCGCCGAAGAAGTGCTTGGAAAGCTTTCCGCTGATTATGACGTTTATATCGTAACCAACGGTATATCCGTGACCCAGCGTTCCCGTTTTGCCATAGCCGGACTGGGCAGGTACGCAAAGCATATATTTATTTCCGAGGAGATAGGTGCCGCAAAGCCCGACAAAAGGTTCTTTGATGCCGTTATCGCAGAAATTGACGACAGCGATCTGTCGAATTATCTTGTAATCGGAGATTCGCTGACCAGCGATATCACCGGTGCATATAATTACGGTATCGACAGCGTATGGCTGAACTACGGCGGCGGGTACGACCAAAGACCTGCATATACTATCTCGAAGATCGAAGACCTGTTAGCTATTTTGTAAAGGATTTATATGGATTACGCAACAATTATTTCTGCACTCAGCGAAAAAGGCATAGCTTACTTTGAAAACGAGCCCATGAGCCGTCACACGACGTTCAGAATAGGCGGCCCCGCAAAACTGTATATCGTCCCGGAAAGTATTGAATCGTTCGCAGACGCTGTTATGATTGTAAAGGACGCAGGTGTCCGTTATTTCATGATCGGTAAGGGATCAAACGTCCTGTTCGCCGACGAGGGCTATGAAGGCGCGGTTATATCCACCGAAAAACTCAATCGTGTCACGGTGACCGGAAATGAGATATACTGCGAATGCGGCGCTTCGTTTACCGCCGTTTCTCATACCGCAAGAGATAATTCGCTTACGGGCCTCGAATTTGCAAACGGCATTCCCGGATCTGTGGGCGGTGCCGTGTATATGAACGCTGGTGCATACGGCGGAGAAGTATCTCAGGTGCTTAAAGAAAGCACTTATTTCGATACCGACTCCTGTAAGATAGTAACGATCCCCCTTGATGAGCATGATTACGGTTACAGAACGAGCGTATATGTCAAAAACAAAAGCTGGGTGATTCTGTCTGCCGTTTTCTCCCTCGAAACCGGAAATGCGGCTGATATCAAAGCTGTAATGGATGACTATATGCTCCGCAGAAAAACGAAACAGCCTCTCGAATATCCGTCTGCAGGAAGCGTTTTCAAACGCTGCCAGGGGCATTTCACCGGGCAGATGATAGAAGAGCAGGGACTGAAAGGTTATTCTGTCGGCGGTGCCCAAATATCCGAAAAGCATGCGGGATTTATCATAAATAAAGGCGGCGCAACGGCTTCCGATGTTCTTGAACTCATATCGTTCATCCAGAAAAAAATCAATAAAGCATACGGTCTTGACCTTGAATGTGAAGTGATCTGCGTAAAATGATCTCATACTGTACAGAAACCAAAAAATATCTTCTTGAAACGCAGGATAAGAAAAAGTGCTGTTCACGTATGTTCGGCGATATATCCGCACTTGCAGGTCATGATTCGTCCGAACAAAGACTTGAAGTTATCCGTAAAGCCCCGGAGCATTTCAAATGTCCCGGCTGCTTCCAGGCGTTTTTAAGGGGTATGTTCATCGTTTACGGAAACGTGACCGATCCCTCCAAAAGATATCATCTTGAGCTTTCGTTCCCGACATCCGAAGAACGTGATACAGTAAGTGTAATAATCGCGGATAACGGATTCGATATGTCACCGGGCGAGCGCCGGGGAAGATATCTGCTGTATATCAAAAGCAGTACCAAAATCGAGGATTTTTTTGCATTGATCGGCGCCAATAAATCCGTGTTTGATCTGATGAACTCAAAAATCGTTAAGGATCTTAACAGCCAGACTAACAGACAGCTTAACTGCGATATGGCAAATATCAGAAAAATCCTGACTTCTGCGCAACCGTATATCGATGCTATAAATGAATTGCAAAATAACGGCGGTATCGTCCGTCTTCCGGCAGATCTTAAACAGACCGCAAAGCTGCGGACTGAATTTCCGCAGGCATCCATGTCGGATCTTGCTCTTATGCACGAGCCGCCGATCTCCAAGTCCGGCGTAAAGCACAGACTTGATAAAATCATGGATATTGCGGAAAACTTTAAAAAATAAACCGAAAGGAGTATCGGAATGTCTGATTTCGCTCATTTGCACCTTCATAGTGAATACAGTCTGCTTGACGGTGCCTGCCGTATTTCCGATATTCCGAAAGCGGCAAAAAAAGCCGGTCACAGCGCCGTGGCAATAACCGACCACGGTGTCATGTACGGTGCAGTTGCCTTTTATAAGGCGTGTAAAAGAGAGGGAGTAAAGCCGATCATCGGCTGCGAAGTTTACGTCGCTCCCGCATCTCGCCACAAAAAAGAAATGACCCCGGAGGGCCATTCAAACCATCTCGTTCTTCTTGTGAAGAATGAAACGGGATATAAGAACCTTATCTATATGGTTTCGGAGGGATTCCTTACGGGCTTCTATTCAAAGCCCCGTATCGATATGGAATTGCTCCGTGAGCATCATGAGGGACTTGTAGCGCTGTCTGCGTGCCTCGGAGGATATATCCCGAAAAAAATCATGTCCGGCGATATCGAAAGCGCGAAAAAATACGCACTCGAAATGAAGGATCTGTTCGGTGACGATTTCTATCTTGAGGTCCAGGACCACGGACTTCCCGAACAGAAAAACGTAAATGAGGCGATATTCTCAATATCAAAAAAGCTTGATATCCCGCTTGTCGCAACCAACGACTGCCACTATATCAAAAAAGCGGACAGCGAAGCGCAGGCTATCCTTATGTGCATACAGACGGGTAACTGTATCAGCGACGGCAGACCCATCGGATTTGAAACCGACGAGTTTTACTATAAAGACAGCGATGAGATGAAGTCCCTTTTCCGGGATCATCCCGAAGCCATCGAAAATACGGTAAAAATCGCCGAAAAATGTAATTTTGACTTTGAATTCGGCCATATATACCTGCCTTCCTATGAGTGCCCTGACCATATGGATCCCTCGGACTATCTGAGAATTCTTACGCTGGACGGGATCGATTCAAAGGTTAAGTCGGGCAGAATTGATTTCAGCAGTAAATCGGAAAGCGAATACAGATCAAGAATAGATTACGAATTATCCGTAATTGATAAAATGGGGTACAGTCAGTATTTTCTGATCGTATGGGATTTTGTCAATTATTCAAAATCAAAGAAAATACCCGTAGGTCCCGGCAGAGGAAGCGGAGCAGGAAGCCTTGTTGCATATCTTATCGGTATCACCGATATCGATCCCATGCAGTTCGATCTTCTGTTTGAGCGCTTTCTCAATCCCGAGCGTGTAAGCATGCCGGACTTTGATATAGATTTCTGTTATAACAGAAGAGATGAAGCGATAGAATATGTCCGTAGAAAGTACGGTGAGGATCATACCTCGCAAATAATAACGTTCGGAACGCTTGCCGCAAAGGCGGCGATCAGAGACGTGGGACGTGCTCTCGGTATGTCCTATAATGACGTGGATACCGTAGCAAAACTTATCCCGCAGGACCTGAACGTGACCATAGACGATGCTCTTAAAGGCAAGGAACTGCACGAGCTATACGAGTCAAGCACGGAAATCAGAAGACTTATTGATATGAGCCGTGCGCTGGAAGGTATGCCAAGACACGCGTCAACTCACGCGGCAGGTGTCGTGATAACGGAAAAGCCTCTTTCCGATCACGTTCCGCTGTCTGTCAACGGCGGTATCCCGGTCACACAGTACGATATGACGACTATCGCCGATCTGGGACTTCTGAAATTTGACTTTCTTGCGCTCAGATATCTCACCATAATAGATAACGCCGAAAAACAGATAAAAGAAAAAGATCCTTCATTCAACCTTTCGGAAGTTACCCTTGACGATAAAGACACATATGCTCTTATATCAAAGGGAAATACCGATGGTGTATTTCAGCTTGAATCCGGCGGCATGAAGCAGACACTCATGCAGTTAAGACCGGATTGCATCGAGGATATAATTGCGGCTATAGCTCTTTACAGACCGGGCCCCATGAGCTCTATTCCCAAGTATATCAAAGCAAGACACGGCGGTCAGAGAGAAGAATACCCAAGCGCTCTGCTTGCTCCCATCCTTGATTCAACGTACGGATGTATCGTGTATCAGGAACAGGTCATGCAGATATTCAGAGATGTAGCGGGATATTCGCTCGGACATGCCGATATTGTAAGACGCGCCATATCAAAAAAGCACGCTGACGAGCTTCTCCGTGAAAAGGATGCTTTTATAAAGGGCGCTGGTGAGCACGGGCTTGGTGCCGAGGCTGCGGAGAAGCTGTTTTCCGACATCGCGGATTTCGCGGATTATGCGTTCAATAAGAGCCATGCGGCGGCTTATGCTGTGACGGCATACAGAACTGCTTACCTTAAAGCGCATTATCTTCTCGAGTATAACTGTGCTCTTATCACAAGCGTGCTCGGAAATCCGGCAAAAATTAACGAATATCTGACTGAATGCAGGAAAAACGGTATAACCGTTCTTCCTCCTGACGTAAATTTCAGCGTCACCGATTTTCATTCAGACGGAAATTCGATCCGTTTCGGTTTGGGTGCGCTCAAAAATCTGGGAACTGCCTTTACGGATATGCTTGTAAGAGAGCGTGAACGGAACGGTGCGTTCTGTGATTTCGATGATTTTCTGTCCAGAATGCAGAAAATCGGAATGAATAAGCGACAGATGGAAGCCCTCATTAAATCCGGTGCTCTGGATTGCCTCGGAGTGTACAGAAGCAGGATGCTTGCCGTATACGAAACACTTATGGAACGGGGAAGTGACCGACAGCTTGAAGGTCAGCTTGATATTTTTTCGACTGTCATGAGTGATGAGGTCAAAGCACCAAAAACAGAATTCCCGCAGATACCCGAGCTTTCGGCGGCGGAAAAGCTTCGCTGTGAGAGAGAGATCAGCGGTATGTTTCTGACCGGAAGCCTTCTTGACGATTACAGCGAAAACGTTGAAAAGCTGAACGCGGACAGAATATCCGATATAATTAAATCCTTCGGGGAGGATCCTGACGGGATCTATAAAGAAAAACAAACTGTCACCGTCTGCGGTATGATTACCGCGAGGACCAATAAATCAACAAGATCCGGCGATCCCATGGCATTCGTAACTGTCGAGGGCACGGATGCTTCGATCGAACTCGTTGTATTTCCGAAAGTATTATCCGAATATTCCGGATATCTCGTAAAGGATCGGGCTGTCTGCGTAAGAGGTCAGATCTCCGTAAGGGAAGAAGAGGATGCCAAAATACTCGCTTCCTCCTTTATCCCGCTGTCGCGCAACGGGGAAGCCCCGGAGCTGTTTGATGCAAAGCCTGCTCCCAAAAAAGAAGAACCGAAAAATACCGGATCATATAAACTATATCTTAAAGTACCGTCCCTTGATTCCGATGTATTCAAAAGGGTGTTTTCGTTTATCGAGATATTCAGAGGAAATATTCCCGTGACCGTGTATGATGCATCGACAGGAAAAGCGTCGGCACTTATGGGCGGCGGCATCAGACTTAACGACTTTATCTATTCCGAGCTTCGTGAGATCCTCGGTGAAGAGTCGGTCGTCTTAAAACAGGTGTAACACTATTTTATCTGCGATTTAACATAAGGTTCACAATTGAATGATACAATCATTCTGTTGATATCTGCTTTTATGAAAGGAAATTCAGATGACAGCTTTGAACAAAGATATGAATAACAAAGGCGTCACCGGAGAAGCAGCTCTGGCAATACTGAAAAAGACCGGCAAGGTTTTGCTCCGCATCCTGTCGTACGTCATGAATATCATTCTTACGGTAATGCTCATCGGAATCGTTTGTGCGGTTATTGTGGGAACTGTTTTCTGCCTGTATATAAAGAACTATGTCGATCCCGAGATCGATTCCTCGTTGTTCGTGACGGCGAGCTCCGACACCACGACTCGTATTTATTATATGAATTACGATTCGGAAGAGGACCGGATAAACGAAGACGGAACGCCTGTTGAGATAGAGGATCAGAGACTTTACAGCACCGACAACAGTATCTGGGTGTCCTACGAAAAGTTCCCGAAAGAGCTTATAGATGCCTTTGTATGCGTTGAGGATAAAAGATTTTTCGAGCATAACGGCGTTGACTGGCTGAGAACGGGTAAAGCCGTTACCACATATTTCTTCGGCGCAGGTGATTTCGGCGGCTCAACTCTCACACAGCAGCTTGTCAAAAACCTGACGGGAGATAATGAAAATACCATCCAGCGAAAGGTTCAGGAGATTTTCCGTGCCTTGAATCTGGAAAAAGATATGAGTAAAGAAGAGATACTTGAAATGTATCTCAATATCGTCTTCCTCGGGAATAACTGTTACGGAGTGCAGGCGGCGTCAAATTTCTATTTCGATAAGGATGTCAGCGAGCTGACGCTGACGGAGTGCGCATCACTTGCCGCGATCGTTAAAAACCCGTCGAAATACGAGCCTCTGTACCATGACGTTCATACTTATGAAAAGGATGACGGCACAACGGAGGAGGACGGAAACCGTAAAAGACGTAACGACATTGTCCTCTATACCATGTATCAGCAGGGCAAAATCACCCAGAGCCAGTTCGATGAAGCATACGAAACGGAGCTTTCCGTCGGTGAAAAGAACGAGCAGGGTGAAACCGTCATAAATAAAAACAGCGTTAATACCTGGTACACCGACTCGGTAATTGAGGATGTGCAGAAAGCGCTGATGGAAGAATACGGTTATTCCGACTATGTAGCGAGCCTTATGATCTATACCGGCGGTCTTCAGATCTATACCTGTATGGATCCTACCGTGCAGGCGGCAATTGATGAGGTGTTCATAAACGATAAAGAATACTTCCCGTACGCAACGGACGGTCTTCAGCCGGAGGCTTCCATGATCGTCATAGACCCCTATACCGGTGACGTGCTCGGACTTGCAGGAGGCCGCGGAGAAAAAACACAGAGCAGAATACTCAACCGTGCGACCCAGGCGAAACGTCCCTGCGGTTCAAGCATCAAGCCTCTTTCCGTGTACGGTCCCGCCATTGATACAGGTGTTGCCACCATGGCTTCAATATACGATGACAGCCCCGTTACCGTCGCCGAAGACGGAACAAAATGGCCGCATAACCTGCCGGACCGTTATGGCGGACTCACGACAGTCCAGGATGCTCTGAGACGGTCTGTAAACACATGCGCGATCAAGATACTTGATGACGTATCGGTGGATTATTCTTTCGACTTCCTGACCAATACGCTCCATATGTCGAGTCCCATCGAGTCATATACTACCGCCAACGGTTCAATTATAACGGATAAAGCCCCCGCACCTCTCGGCCTCGGACAGTTTTCATACGGCATAACTCTGTGGGAGCTCACGGCGGGATATACCATCTTTCCCAATAACGGTATCTATTCCAAATCGAGACTTTGGTACAAGGTCCTTGACAGTGACGGAAATATAGTCCTTGAAAACGAGCCCGAATATGAGATCGCCATCAGCGAAGAAGCAGCTTCTATAATGACGATGATGCTTGAAAACGTCGTTTCTTCCGGTACTGCGACTGCTGTAACTGTCGATGATTACGTAGACGTTGCCGGAAAAACCGGTACTACAAGTGCGGACTTTGACAGAACGTTTATAGGCTTCACACCTTATTACGTCTGCGGATGCTGGTTCGGATACGATATGAACCAGGCGCTGTCTGATTTCCAGAAGAACCCCGCGATCCTTGTGTGGAACAAGGTCATGACGATACTTCAGGAAAAAATAACTGCGAAGGCCAATGCTGCCGGAGAGGAAGTAAAGCATTTCACGTATTCCGACAACCTTGTGCAATGCACATACTGCACGAAGTCCGGTATGTTACTGACCGATGCATGCTACAGCGACCCGGACGGTGATATTGCCGAAACCGGTTGGTTCACGCGTGACACGGTGCCGACTGAACTGTGCACCTATCACGGTCATTAAGATACGGTAATTATTGAAAAATCACCTCATAGAATTCTGTGAGGTGATTTTTTTATGTGCTTTTTAAAAAAAATAATGTACAGGACGGTAGAAATACATCCGCTGACACTTCTGATACCGGCAATCCTTCTGATGCTATCATTGTTTATCAGAACGTTTTACGGGAGTACTATCCTAATATACGGCATGGTCGGATACACAGGACTTTTCCCGGGTCCGTTCATTTATACGCTTTTCTATTTTGTAAGGCTTATTATGTCGGGTATCGTTTTTTCTTTGTCGCTTATAACAGATAACATGGTCGGCCGCAGAATTGCCGCCTCTCTTATCTCTCTGTCTGCCTGCATCAGTATTCTGCTTGAGTATAATCTGGTTTTTATAAAGCTCAGGCTTGTGACAGCATTAGTCCTGTCGGTTGTGGTGTGCATCCTGTATTTCATATTGCTTATTATGAATAACGGCAGAAATCGCGGTATCAGATATTCAGCCCGCGTACTCTGTGCTTTTCAGTTGATATTCTGTGTACAGCTTTTATCTCTGATGATGCATATATAAATAAAATTAACAGTTTTATCCTTGACAAAAGAGTACTTGAGCGTTATACTTTACTTGTAAAAAAGTGCATATGCACATAAAAGGAAGGTACAACAAATGAAAAAAGTAAGAATTCTTTGCATTCTTATAGCACTTGTTCTCATCGTTCCCGTTCTTGCAAGCTGTGGGGAACAGCCTGTTGAAGCGACTGTAACGATCATGTTCAGAGCCCCCAAGGATGAAACCAAAACCGATAAAGACCTTGCCGCAATGATCAAGGACGGCGCCAAGGAAGAAGACCTCTACGAGAACCTTTTCGAGTATGAGGTTACCGTTGAGGGCAATACCAAGGATATGCCCACCGTGCTTAAGGCAGCTGAACAGTCCCTCACCAAGTTTGAGAAGGACTACGAGCTTTCCAAGGACGGTACCTACATTGCAGGCGTGTTCGACAGAACCCAGGTTGACTCCGTTGACGCAGAGAACGGTTATTACAGCTACTGGGCATGCACCGTTAACGGTGAGACCTCCAAGGACGGCAGACAAAGCGTTACCAGAATTTATCAGGACGACGTGATCGTATTCACATGGACCTCCAGCTCCGAGCCCAGACAGGACACCGGTGCCGCTGATACCACTGACCCCAACGATGACGTTACCAGCGAGATTCCTACCGACGACACTACCGTTGAAGAGGAAGAGGAAGAGGATAACAACGCTTAATTATGCGTTTATAAAAAAGAAATGCCCCCGTTTACGGGGCTCCACTTAGGGATTTTTTCACCGCTGACCGGAAAGAAAAACAAACATTAAAATCCAAGAACGGCGAAGATTTCACGAATAACTAATGAAAAAATGACCGAAACTTTCGTTTCGGTCATTTTATTATATCTTTCCTTTGT
>JAZUGU010000150.1:0-4077 GCA_045641325.1 Candidatus Avispirillum sp. | reverse complement strand
TCACGTAGCCGATGAAGGCTCTGTTGTCGTTATCGTCCCACGTGGTATCAACATAATATTCCTTTCCGTTTATGAACACCACGTTCCATGCATGGCCGGGGTTGGCCTTGCCGTCCATATAATAGCATCTGATACCGCATTTGCGGCACAGCATGAGATATGCTCTGGAATAGCCTGCGCACACGCAGGTGTTTTCAAGCATGGCATCGGTATAGGTCTGTCCGCTGTACGTCCCCTCGGTGCTGTACGACACCTTGGAAACGAATCTGTCGTGGAGGATGAGCGCTTTTAGCTCATCGCTGAGTGCATCGTTATTTTTCACGCCCGTGCAGAGCCTTTCAAGTTCGGCATCGGCCAAAAGAAGCTTTTCCGGATCGTCGGGGGTGAAGATGATATGATCAACCGTCTCCGTTCCCGTGAATCTCACGTCCGAAACGAAGCGGACGTAGAGGATGGATTCGAGAATATTTCTGAGGGTGCGGAGATTATTATCCGTTTTCGGAACGGAAAGCCCTCTCAAGTCAATGACTCCCCGGGCGAGATTTTCGCCGTCGATCATCCGCTGCCAGACGGCGTTCTCCGTGCTTTCGGACACGCCGCCGTCAAAGGTAAAATCATCGAGATTATAATAATCCGGAAGAGCGCTTGCGCTTATCGAGAACAGGGGAATCGCCGACACCGCGATCACAACGGTGAGGATCAGAGAAATTACCCTTTTTCCCATATCATTCACCCTGCCTTACTGCATCTTCCGATGCGGTTTTTTCACTGCATTTTCCGCAGATGCCGGAAAACGTGAGCTCCGCCGTTATCACTTTGAAATCGGCGAAATCATCTGAAACCGTATCGGGCACTTTTACCGACGGAAGGTCTAATACTCTTCCGCATTTCACGCAGACCGCATGGGCGTGCGGGGCGAGGCAGGCGTCATAACGCTCCTTGCCGTCCACCGTTCCCACGGAGCGCACGATGCCCTCCTCTTTCAGCTGAGAAAGATTTCTGTATACGGTGGCAAGGCTTAGATCCGGGTATTCTTTTTTTATTTCGGAATATATCCATTCTGCCGTGGGGTGTTCTTTGGTCGATGCGAGGCAGTTAAGGATACTTTGCCTTTTCCTGCTGAATCTCTGCATACGTCCTCCTGCTAATGATAATTATTATCGTTTATATTATAGCTGATTTTTCGGTTTTGTCAAGAGTAAATGTAAAAATCCCGCTCTTACGAGCGGGATTTTAATTATGTCATTTTTTCCTGTTTAACTTTTTTGTCGATAACGTGGCGGGAGGCAAGCTCCTTATAGATATCCTCCATGGAGATGCCCGCCTCTATCATCAGCACCATTACGTGGTAGCAAAGATCGGAGATCTCGTAGATAGTTTCCTTTTTATCCTCTGCCTTTGCGGCGATGATGACCTCGGTACACTCCTCGCCCACCTTTTTCAGTATTTTATCAAGGCCTTTTTCAAAGAGGTAGGTGGTATAGGAGCCCTCTTTTTTCTCCGTTTTTCTGCCGCGGATCAGCTCGAAAAGCTGTTCATAGGAGAATTCTTTTCTCTCATCGCTTTCGAAGACCTTGTTTTCGAAGCAGGAGAACGTTCCCTTATGGCAGGCAGGTCCGTCCGGCATAACTTCTACTACAAGCGCATCCATGTCGCAATCCGCCGTGATGGAAACGATGTGCTGATAGTTTCCGCTGGTTTCGCCTTTCAGCCACAGCTCGTCTCTTGAACGGCTCCAGAAGCAGGTGAGCTCCTTTTCCATGGAGATATTCAGGCTTTCCTTATTCATATAAGCCAGAGTGAGCACTTTTTTCGATACCGCATCCACCACTATCGCCGGGATAAGCCCTTTTTCGTCAAATTTCAGTTCGTTTACGTCTATCATGATATACTCCTATATTCTCACGGGTATGCCGTTTTCTTTCATTTTCTGTTTTAAGTCTGCGATCTTCACTTCACCGAAGTGGAAAATGGATGCCGCAAGACCTGCATCAACTCCGGGAAGAGTTTGGAACAGCTCGATGAAGTGGTCGATGTTTCCCGCTCCGCCGGAGGCGATGACGGGAACGGAGACCGCATTGCAGACCGCCTCGAGCATTTCGAGGTCGAAGCCGCCCTTCACGCCGTCCGTGTCGATGGAATTGACCACGATTTCGCCTGCGCCGTCACCGACGCCTCTTTTTATCCACTCGATGGCCTCCATGCCGGTGTTTTCCCTGCCGCCCTTGGCGAACACACGGAAAACTCCGTCCACACGTTTGATATCCACGGAGAGCACCACGCACTGGTCACCGTACAGCTTTGCCGCCTCGCCGATAAGGGAGGGATCGCGGATCGCTCCGGAATTGACGCTGACCTTATCCGCTCCGCATTTCAGCACTCTGTCAAAATCAGCCACGGTATTGATGCCGCCTCCCACCGTCAGCGGGATGAACACGTTTTCGGCCGTTCTCGTTAATATATCCGTGAAGAGTTTTCTTCCGTCGGAGGATGCGGTGATATCGTAGAACACAAGCTCGTCCGCGCCGCACTTACTGTAATATTCCGCCAGCTCCGCGGGATCGGAAACGTCACGCAGGCCTTCGAAATTAGTACCCTTTACCACCCTGCCGTCCCGGACATCGAGGCAGGGGATTATTCTTTTCGTTATCATTTAGCCGCCTCTATTGCTTCTTTCAGGTCTATGGCTTTCGTATAATACGCCTTGCCGATTATCGCTCCGTACAGATTCATTTTACGGAGGGCTTTAACGTCGTCAATGGAGGAAACGCCGCCGGATGCCGTGATATCAAGGGAAAACTCCCTCATCATTTCACGGTACAGCTCACGGTTTGTGCCGATCATGGCTCCGTCCTTGGAAATATCCGTGCAGATCACGGTGCAAACACCCATATCCTGCATCTTACGGCAGAAGCCGAAGGCATCGAGCTCGGATTTTTCCGTCCAGCCCTTTATCGCCACCATGCCGTCCTTAATGTCCACGCCCACGGCGATCTTTTCCTTATATTCCGATACTGCCGTTCTTAAAAACTGCTCATCGGTGACGGCGGCTGTGCCCAGGATAACACGGTCAAGCCCCATGGAAATATACTTTTCCACGGTATCGAGGCTTCTCACCCCGCCGCCTATCTCGCAGAACAGCCCGGTCTCTTTTTTGATCTCACAGACGGTTTCGATATTGGGAGTGTCTCCCGATTTTGCGCCCTCCAGATCCACAAGGTGGACGTGAGAGGCACCCGCCGCTCTGAAATCCCGTGCCACCGACACGGGATCGGTGCTGTACACGGTCTTTTCATTATAGTCGCCCTTATAGAGCCGCACGGCTTCGCCGGACATTAAGTCTATTGCGGGAAATATCAGCATAAGTCACCTGCTTTCATTTCGCAGAACGCACGGAGGATGGAAAGGCCCACCTCACCGCTTTTTTCCGGATGGAACTGACAGCCCATAACGTTTTTATCCGCCACGGCGGCAGTCACGCTGACGCCGTATTCCGCCGAGGCGATAGTGCTTTCCTCACAGTTCGCCCCGTAATAGGAATGAACGAAATAGACGCAGTCTCCCTCGTTTACGTATTTGAAAAGCGGATGCTTTTCGCCCTTGAAGGTGAGGGCGTTCCACCCCATGTGGGGCACTTTCAGCTCTCCCACCTTACCTGCGAGCGGAACGATCTCCCCGTGTATCAGCCCTATGCCCGGATATTCTCCGTACTCGAAGCTTCTTTCAAACAAGAGCTGCATCCCCAGGCATATTCCCATGACGGGCTTGCCCTTTTCTATTTCACGGAAAAGCGGCTCTGTCATTCCGGAATCGGAGAGCTTTTTTGCGGCGTCACGGAAGGCTCCCACGCCGGGAAGGATTATCCGGTCTGCCCTTTCAAGGTCTGCCGCATCGGAGGACACTATCGCCTCTTCCCCGATCTTTGCGAAGGAGGAGCGGAGCGAAAAGAGATTTCCCACGCCGTAGTCGATTATTACTGTCATTATAGTATTCCTTTTGTGGACGGTATCACGTCTTTGAATTTTTCGTCTACCGTGACCGCGGTGCGAAGGCTTCTCGCCACGGATTTATATACGC
>JAZUGU010000149.1:0-11128 GCA_045641325.1 Candidatus Avispirillum sp. | reverse complement strand
TGCTTTGACTGCTTCCGTGTTAAAAGTGTCGTAAAAGATTTTACGAGGATCACATTTGTGTGCGCGGATGAAACGGGAAAAAGTCACATCTATATGATCGATACATACTATCTGTTTTTCGGCAAAGCCCCGGTAGATATTGACAATTTGAAAATCCACCTTCCGATGGCGGAATTTTTCGGAGTGTAATAAACGGAAGTATAATTATCCCTGCATAAATCTTTGTTAATTCAAGCATTATGGATATGCCGCAACTCTCTGCAAACAGCGCAGGATATTCTCTAAACTTTTTCGGATGGCTTTTCATTGAGGTCTGTATTATATCCACCGCAATACATCTTCTTTTGATATATTTCAGCCGCAAAGCGGCGGAGGACAAATAATGACCGCAATATTAATTATCCTCGCGGCGCTCGTAATCGCATCTGTTTTATGGATCATCAAACGATACATGGGAACAAGACTGGAATACGGCAAAATCTGGGATAAAACCTACGTCTGTCCCAACTGCGGGCGCAAAATCGAGCCCAAATGGTATGAGATGATATTCAGCGGCAAAACGGTTTACAAATACGACTGTGCGAAACTGAAGTGCCCCGCCTGCGGAAAGTGGGATTTCTGTAAATGCGATAAGGAGCAGAAAAACATATGAAATATATATTGTTATTTATTATAGCCATTGTTCTCGGGATAGTGATAAGGCTTTACAAAAGCTATATAGATATGAAGCTGTACCACGGCGAGGTTTTGGAAAAGACCTTCGTCTGTCCCAACTGCGGACACCGTTTTCAGCCGAAATGGTATCAGATGTATTTCGGTCTCGGCACGGCGTATACTTACGAATGTGCAAAATTAAAATGCCCCGCCTGCCGTGAGTGGGGTATGTGCAGTATTTCGCACGACGACAGATAAGCGGCCAATATCCTGAAAAAAACAGAGTGGGTACACTTTCGTGTACCCACTCGTTTGTTTTGGGTGTATTTTGCGTAGTGCACGACACTTCAGCCATAACAGCGAAGCGTCTGTCGCCTCCGGGTGCTTACCCGGTGATACCGGAACGCTCGATACCCTGGATGATGTACTTCTGGCCGACACAGTACAGTATCAGCAGAGGAACGAGGATCAGGATACCGCAGGTATTGATTATCGCCGTATTGTACATGGTGCTTGCCGCAGATGCGTTCAGCGCCAGCGACGTGGGGATATTTACGATGTCGGGCATAAGCGTGGGACCCGAGGTGGTGAAGAACGTATTCGTATAGAAATTGTCCGTCCACTGCCACGAGAACGCAAACATGAACACCGTGATCATCATGGGGATCGAGTTGGGCAGAACGATCTGAATGAAGGTTCTGAACACGCCGGATCCGTCCACTGCCGCAGACTCCTCAAGCTCATCCGGGATTCCCGAGAAGAACTGACGGAGCATAAAGATGTACAATCCGTTCTTGAACGCCAATGCCGTCGCGGAAAGGATCCACAGAGGCCAGTAGGTGTTCACAAGGTTCAGCGATGTATCCTCAACAAGGCTGATCCAGTCTACCACGCCGCCGCCAAGCAGGTTCATGATACCGAGAATATCGAAATATCTGAACTCCATGAACATGGACAGCTGCAGGGTGGAATGGGGCACGATCATGGTGAAGACCACCAGCATGAACAGGAACTTGTTGAACTTGAACTTGAATTTCGCAAAACCGTATCCTACAAGGCTGCAGACGAAGGTCTGGATCAGCGCGCAGGAGCCGGAGAGAATGAACGTATTCAGAAGCGCCTTGAAATATCCGTTCTCAAGAATGATCGCCTTATAGGTGCTGAGAGTGGGATATCTGGGGATAAGACGGACCGTTACGTCCACGAAGTCCTCGGGGCTCATGAATGAGGATGCGATCTTGGAATAGAAGGGGAACAGGATTACGTAGGATACGCCGATGAGCAGCACCAGACGGAATATATACCATGCTACTTTTCCGAGGAAATATCCGCTGATGTATTTGCTCTTCAGTCTCTCAGCCAAAGGAGTACGGTCGAACTCGACACGGATCTTGTTCTTGCTTTCTTTCATGACTTTCGTCGCAGTAACATTTTCGTTTGCCATTATATCGTACCTCCTCCCTTAGTCTCTCTTCTGGTAGAAGACGAACGCACTTATGATGCCCGCTACCAGCGCAACGATCAAGATGACGATCAGGAAGTACATCCATGCCATTGCAGAGCTGATGACCTTTGCATCGCCCGCCTGGTTGTACATTCCGTTGATGTACGCCATGACCGCATTGTTTTCCGACGTAAACGAGTCGATAACGGTGTAGACGCCGTTAACCAGTATCATGGGAGAGATCATGGGAAGTGTGATCTTCCAGAAGGTTTCCCATGCGGATGCGCCCTCTATCTGGCAGGACTCATAGATGGCAGGGGAGATACCCTGCAGACCTGCAAGGAAGATGAGCATCTGGACACCGGAACGGTTTACGATATCGAATATGTTGTTTACTGCAGATGATACGAACGTTACCAGCTCGGAGCCGATCGCCATTGAGGAGAACAGGCTCTGCAGGTCTGTGGCGGACACGATCTGCGCCGCCCCGGACGTTGCCCCCGCACCGGTATCGATACCCTCTGTGGTGGAGCTCATGTACTCGTTCAGCACGTTTGATGCGTCGATGCTTGCGATAAGGCCCGTTGTAAGAAGGACGGGGATGAAGAATATCGCACGGAACGCCGCTCTGCCCACCATTTTCTGGTTGAGCAGGATCGCTATGAACAGCGAGAACAGAAGGATCGTGGGGATATCGACGATAAGCGCGCCGATACCGTTCTGCAGGGTCTGGACGAAGTTGCCGTCCAGAAGCGCCGTTTTATAGTTGTTAAGGCCTACCCACACCAGCTCGTAACCGCCGCCGGTGAGGATATCGATCTCGTTGAAGCTGTACTTCAGCGAGCTGTAGATGATGGGAATATAGACGAGGACGAAACCGAGGAGGAAGGGCAGGATGAACAGCCAGCCCACTCTCGATTTTCTCGCCTGGAGGGATGCGCCTTTTCTATTCTCTTTTACGATTCCCAGTTCCTTATCGGATTTTCTCAAAAATGGTATATTGAATCTCATTGCCGTCCCTCCTTTCAGTTATCTACTCTAATGAAGTTCAGCGCTTCAACGGGATAAGTCTTTCCGTTGTAGGTCGCCTCTACGTCGAATGAGTTGTAGTTGATGATGAAGCTTACGCCGTTTTCATATCCGACTCTTACAACAGATCCGCTTTCGGTTGCCACCTTGGAGGTGTTCTCGCCTGTTTCGCCGTTCTTCTTGTTGTTCTTGGAAGATTTCGTTTCGCCTGCCAGACCTCTGGATTTCTCCAGCTCGGCACGCTTCTTTGCTCTTTCTTCCTCTTTTCTTGCCGCTTCTTCCTCGGCCTCTTTCTGCGCCTGCTCTTCCTCGGTAAGCTGCTGCTCTTCCTCGGTGATGGTTCTCTGTGCATCCAGCAGGTCGTGCTCGGTTATGAGAACTGTCTGCAGGTCGCCGAGAGCCTCGTTGACGGTCTTATAGTATTCTGCCATATCGTCCTTCCAGATGTCATAGGATACGGAATAATACTTATTATATTCGTCAGACTCTTTCAGAGCGCTGTTGTTGCGGTAGCAGAGAGTGAAGTAAAGCGATGCGCCGTTCTCGATGCTCTTGAGAAGTGCGTAACGTACGTCGCCTTCCATGTTGACGGCATCGCCGGAATAGTTCACGTATCCGTGGAGCACCATTGCCGCGAAGGGAATGGATGCGCCTGCCTTCAGGAAGTTACTGGACTCGGTGGGCATCTTGATGATGTGATCAACGTAAGGAAGCGTATATGCGTTACCGCCGTCTACCATGACGCTGAACTTTTCCTTGAGGGCGCTGAGGACGTTCGTGGTGAAGCCCTTGGAGTCCTCACGGTTGTAAGGATCGTCCTCATCGAAGTCGGAGTTCAGATCCGTACCCAGTGTGGATACCGAGATACCGTTCAGGCCCTGCTCGCTGTAATCGTTGAGCTGTTTCTCAAGCTTTGAGGTGAAGTACTCGTATCTGGAGGGGGAGATCGCCAGAGCAAAGTCGGATTCGAAGCTCTGCATTGCGGCGTCATACAGCCTCTTGGACATGTACTTATCGTTGATGGATTTAACAAGGTCACGCTTGAAGTTGACACCGTCGAACCAGCTGGAGGTCTTCATGTATGCCAGATCGAATTCGGGGAAGATACCGAACTTCTTCTCGCCGGAATATTTGATCAGGTCTTCAAATCCGTCCTCGCCGCCGACTTTATCGATCCAGTCGATCTTGCTGGGGTAAGTGTTGTTCAGACCGCTGTTATAGAAACCGGTCAGTCTGAAGTTCATGTTGCCCACGCCTGCTTCGGTCAGTTCGTCGTAGATCGTGCGGACGTCATCGAAGGTGGTGAGAGGAGTATCGTCGGGCACGGGGAAGGACAGGACCTTCTGCGTGGTTTCGAGAGAACCGAACGCCTCTATATAAAGAGGTACGTTCTTTCCGGTCTCCTCGGCGGTGAGCTTTGTGATGATCTCTTCGTTTTCAAGGTAGTCTCTGTACGCATTCGCCATGCCCACGTAAGAGGTATCGTACTCGGTGCCCTCGTGGAGAATGATGTACTTGATCCTGTAGGAACCGGAGTACTTTCTCGCCGTGGTCTTGGTGACGGACGAGTTGGATGCAACGGAGATGGATGCCGCCAGGTTATATTTATCTGACGGACGGGGATTGAACTTAGCGTATACGCTGTTGTAGCAATGAAGTTTACCGCCGTGCTCACTCATGAGAGTAGCCATGGAGTCGCCCTCGGTGATGATCGCGAGGAATCCTCTGGGATCTGCGACGTATTCTTCTTCGCCTTCCTGCTTCTTATTGGGGTTAACGTCGGGGGCAGCTGCGCCCTGCGCCTTTCTGTTTTCAACTATGCCGAACACGGGGAATCTCATGGTCTCGGAATGCTGACCGGAGATGGTGTTGTATGCATAGTCTGCGCCGTACATCTGGCCTGCCACGTTATAGGTGGTATCCTTGACTTCCTCGAAGCGGATGAGCGCGCCGGAGCCGTCGGGGATGAAGTTATATCCGGTGAACTCGCTGGAGCCGGAGCCCATGTAAGGAAGCATGGTCACGGAGGTCAGCGTGAAGTTGGACTCGTCGAAACGGATACCGTTTGCAGGGAGTCTCGCCTCAAGTCCGTCTTCGCCGATGGTGTACTCTATCGCCATCTTGAAGTTTGCGGGAGCCTCATCGGATACGGTGTAGTCACAGTCGGCGTGGTCCTGGTCCATTTCCTCGTAGGTGTAGTTGGGGCAGTATGCCTTGACGATCTTCTCCAGAGTCTGGAGCTCCTTGGTGGAGATATCGGGAGTGCACACGTAAACCGCGAACTGCTTTGTGATGGGGAATGAAGCCTGGATCTTCTTTACGTTCTGCTCTGTGAGGGACGTATCAGACGTATCATAGAGCTTATAGAACGAGGTGAGTCTCGTATAGTTCGCTTCGTCGTTGATGTTTTTCAGGATCATCGACTCGAAACGGGTCTTGGAGATCATACGGGGAACAAGTCTTGTGGTCGCAAGCTCGCCGACGGTATACTCGACACGGATACCGTTTTTGATGTTCTTCGTGATGATCTGGCCTCTCATAGCGGCTTCCTCGTAGGAATACATGGTGCTTTCAACACCGTTTTCCTCGTAGGTCACGACCAGCTGGGAGAGGAGCTTTTTCTTTGTGGATGCGGATGCCCAGTTATAGCCTGCAGCCAGATCGTAGGGGTTGGAGAAAAGGGTTTCTCCGGTTTCCTGATCCACGAATGCGATCTCGCCGGTGAACTCCTCGATATAGAGCTCGTAGCCGTTCTGCTCTTTCATGAGAGTCATGTCGGCCAGCTTCTCCTGAGGAGTGGAATAGCTCTGGGAGATATAGTTGATAACGGGGTCGCCGTTGTCGTCTACCTTATCTTCATATGCCGCTCCGGTCCCGACTGCGGTGAACACCATGGAGCCGAGCACCGTTGCCAGAGCGAGGATAAGAGACATTATTCTTCTGAATTTCATATTTACGTCTCCCTCCTTTTAGATTCGGTACTGTATCTCGTCCACGATATCGTAGACGAACTTGACGACGTATGCGGTAAGAGTGGAGAACAGCATTGCGATAAGCATGATGAATGCCATTCCCAGGACAGTTCCCAGAAGGGTGAGCAGAGCTTTACCGAATGAATAACCGTGAGTGGTCATCATTCCCAGGAACATGAGGATACCCATCCAGATGACTGCGATGGTGATTACCAGGGAAACGAGAGCAGCTTCCTCGGTGACGAGCACGTTGGAGATGATCGTTGCGGGGATAACCAGCAGGGGGATGGGAGTGAGGGCGTAGCAGCTTGCGACGAACACGTCCTTGAAGCTGCCTTCGCCGTCAAACAAGGTGGTAAGACACCAGTTTGCGATGACCCACAGCATCAGGGGAACTACCACGGATACCAGAGTCATATAAACGTTTGCTTCAACGTCATCGCTGCCGAAGATGTATCCGGAGCCGATGGTGTTATACAGCATGGTGAGGACGGTTGCGACGAGGATGATGTATGCGCTTCTCGCCGAGCCTCTCTTTTCATGCTTAAGATCCCAGAAGCCGTCGAACGGGTGGAATATGACGTAGAACGCATAGAGGAGCTCTTCCTTTATGTTCTTCTGTCCGACCTTGAGCGCGACTTCCTTGTTCTTCTTTCCGGCATAGCCGAAGAACTTTGCGATGAGCAAGAGGAGCACCACCGCAACTATGGGGATCACGATGAAGTACTTGGACATCCACTCTTTTCTTACTTCTTTGTAAGAATCGGAATATCCCTGCTTATCGTAAGCCGCCTTATAATATTCCATGGCGCCGTCATAGTCGCCGTCACGGTATTTCGCGGATGCGATGCCGATGTATGCAACGTCGAAGTTATTGTTTCTCTTCAGGATCTCGGTCCAGTCGGAGACCTCGGCGTCATACTTTCTGTTGTTCTGGTTTGACAGAGCCTGCAGCAGGATATCGCCGTACTCGGTACGTCTGTAAACGGTGAACGTGC
The DNA here is from genome assembly GCA_045641325.1 of Candidatus Avispirillum sp. Taxonomy (GTDB): domain Bacteria; phylum Bacillota; class Clostridia; order Oscillospirales; family CAG-272; genus Avispirillum. The sequence goes on along the minus strand of JAZUGU010000149.1, from coordinate 4,031 downwards.
AGTTGTCGTGGTCCAGAAGCAGCATATTGTCGCCCTGGTATGCCACGGCTTTGATATTGGAAATGGAGCCTATCTGGTTACCGGAGTCACCGAAGGCGAACAGCAGATTGCCCTGGGAGTCGTAGGTGAACACCTTGGAACGCTTCTGGTCGATGATGGACCACGTTCCCTGAGGGCCGACTGCCGCGTCCACGATAGTGGATGCACCCTGGATGGTGCTGGTAGCGGCGTTGGAGACCTTGACCTCACCGGAAGGCGGATAGAAGCCGTTTCTCGCCATAACGTCCGCGCCGGAAGCGTTCAGCTTCTTGACGGGCGCGTACGTACCCGTCTTATCTTTACCGTTGATGGCTCCCTGCTGGGATCCTTCGTCGATGGAGGAGGTGGTAACGTAAACGAAGTTATAGGCGTCAATGGTGATGTTATTGAACTCGGTGGAGAGGAACTCTTCACGGTTTGCGTCGTTGGGGTTGATCTCTCTCCAGAAAGCGTCCCATGCGGAGACGGATACCTTCTGTGCACCGATGTAGCCGTAGAACGCGCCGTTATCGCCCATTACGATGATACCGTCGTAGGTGGTGGACGAAACGATGAACAGTCTTCCGTAGGTATCGACTGCTACTGCCACGGGCTTATAGATCGTATCGGATTTGAACAGCGCGCTTTCGGGCTGGCCGACAGTCTTTATAAAGTTGCCTTTCAGGTCGAAAATGACGATTCTGTTGTTATCCGTGTCGCAGGCGTATATATACTTATCGGAAATATGCATACCGGAAACGCCGTTGAAGCCGTCCGGAACGCCCTGCTCGTTGGTGAAATCGCTGATGGTGAAGCTCAGCTTATAGTACTTATCGAGAACGTAGATGCAGTTCTCGGAAGCATCGGAGATATAGACTTTGCCGTCAGCTCCGACCGCGATGTCTCTGGGGTCGGAGATGTTGGCGGTCTTACCGGTGATATCCGTGCCGATATACTTGGAGGTGACCACCACGTCGGGGACGTATGCGTCAGGAGACGTGAGCACGAATCCCGTGGAGGAATAGGTGTAGGTGGCGTAGGGCGCGGATGCGGATGCAATGGGTGTGAGCACCATGACCAGTATCAGAGTGATAAGGAGTATTCTGAATAATTTCTTCATTTTATCCTCCTTAGTCTTTCATACCGCTGGAGCCCATGGTCTCGATGATCTTACTCTGCGAGATGACGAACACGACGATAGGCACTACCATCATGATAACGCCGGATGCAGCAGACGCACCGGAACGGGCGATACCTGCGGTGAGTATCTGGCCCATTGCGTAGTTAAGTGTTTTCAGTTCCTCGCTGTGGATATAGAGGGATGCGCCGGAGTTCCACAGACCCTGGAAGGAGTAGATGATGACGGTGAGCCATGCGGGCTTTACCATGGGCATTGCTATGGTAAGGAACGTTCTGAACTCGGACGCGCCGTCAAGTCTTGCACTCTCGAGGATAGACGTATGAACGTTGGTATCCATGAACTGTTTCATCAGGTACAGGCCGAGAGTGGAGCACCATGTAGGCACGATAACTGCCAGCAGATTGTCCATCCAGCCCAGCTTTGAGATGATGATGAAGGTGATGATACCGCCGACAGTCGCGGAGATCATCAGGGATTTCTGTACAAGCTGGAAGAAGAAGCCGTTTCCGGGGAAGGGGATCTTCGAAAGAGCATATGCGCAGAGGCAGGAGAGAAGCAGGTTTCCGAGGGTACCGGCAGCCGTGATGATCACGGTGTTGAATATGTACCTGGAGAAGGGGACCCACGACTCGCTCATGAGCTTGAACAGATCGGAGAAGTTATCCCACGTGGGGTTCACCACGTAAAACTTCGGAGGGAAGTAGAACAACTCATCCAGAGGTTTGAATGCCTGTATTACCGTGTAGTACAGGGGCAGGAACATGAGAATTCCCAGAATGATAAGGAAGAAGGTGATCCACGCGTCACCGCCTGCCGATCTTGACAGGACGACGGAGTGTCTTCTGGTTCTTAATTTTTTAGCCATCTTACTCACCTACCTTCGACAGCATCTTCTGTACGAGCATATTGGCACCGATCATTATCAGGAACAGCACGAAGGATATCGCGGATGAATATCCTACCTCCATTCGGGTGCCTCCATACTCGCCCAGATGGTGGGTTATGGTATAGCCGACGTATTCAGTCGGCGGGTTGCCCGCCAAGCTCGTAACGATGTCACCGAATCCGAAGGAGCCGGTGATAGCCATTACCGCACCGAACATCAGCTGGGGCTTCATGCCGGGCAGGGTGATATACCAGAGCTCCTGCCAGCGGTTGGTGATGCCGTCCACCGCGCCTGCCTCGAAGTAGCTGCGGTCGAGGCCCTGCAGACCTGCGATAAAGCTGAGGAATGCGATACCCAGCGACATCCACAGCGAGATCGCGATACACAGAGGCATGATATACTTCGTATCCCTGAAGAACAGGATAGGAGAATCTATCCAGCCCAGCTTTAAGAGCCAGCCGTTTACAAGAGCGTTAGGCTCGGAGCCGAAGATGAAGCCGAATATGGTGTATGCGCCGCCGGAAATGGAGGGGGCATAGAATATAAGCGTTACGAAAGCTCTCATATTGGGGCTCAGCTCGTTAATGAACCATGCCACGCAGAATGAAAGCAGATACGATGCGGGGCCTACTGCCACCGCAAAGATCAGGGTGTTTTTAACCGCCGTGATGAACAGGTCATCGTCAAGAAACAGCGTTATGTAGTTCTGAAGTCCTACCCAGTTAGGCCACTGCAGCATGTTGTAGTCCGTGAGGGATACGAACAGGGAAGCAACGACCGGGATAACTGTGAACAGGAAGAACAATATCATAAACGGGGCTATCATAAAATATCCCACTTTATACTGTTTCATCAGATGCCACGTCCACTGGCCTTTTGTCATGTTGCCGTGTTTCGTGACTTCTTTTGTTTTCTTAAACATGTCAATTTCTCCTGTTTTGGATTTTGTGTTGTATCAGTATAATAATATGAAGGATTTTATGAAACCCATTCTTTATAGGTTTTGGTTGTTTTACCGTCTTTCACGGCTTTTTCCCAGTCCTCGAAGGAGGACACGGTGACCTTATGGTCACGCATCCAGTCAACGTAGGTGTAGTTGTCTTCGCCCTCCTGGTTGTCCTGGATACAGGTGCGGGATTCGAAGGGAACGTTCTGTTCCTTCGACCAGTATTCTCTCCACTCGTCGAAGGTCTCGAATCCGGTATATGCCTTGATCGCCTGCCATTCGTCGTTGACCATCAGCTCGAACTCGGTCCTCTTACGGGTAAGCTCCTTGTTGATGGTGTCGATGTAGCCGAGAAGCTCGTCTGAAGGATCGGCGCCCTCGTTATAAGCCGAATTGAATGCAAATCCGGTGTAACGGCCTACGTAGTAGCCGCCGGGGTAAGGCTCGATGGCAACGGTCTTCTTCATGCAATCCTGCAGGATCTTATATTCTGTCTCGGACCAGGGAAGCTCTTCAAGTGCTTCGATGTTCGCAACGGACTGCTTTGCGGAAGGACCGAGAAGCGCCATCATCTCGTTGGAGTAGTCAACCTGGAATTCCTTATCGGAGTACCAGTCGGAGAACTTCCATGCATCATCCATGTTCTTGCATCCCTTGGGGAGGATGATGCCGGAGATGCCGGAAACCGTGGTATGGTCTACCGTACCGTCGTCCCGTCTGGTACCGGGCATTTCATAGAAGCTCCAGAGACCGGAGATCTCGGGCGCGAATACTACGAGTGTATTATAGAAGGTATAGTCGCTCATGAGGATAGGCATTTCGCCTGTCTTGAACATGTTCTGACCGTTGAATGCAACAGGCAGAGAATACTGTGTAAACATGTTGCACATGGTCTCGAAGGTATCGAGAGCTATGTAGGAATCGAGGTTTATGCTCATGCCCTCGTCCCTCCAGTACTTGCCGCCGTTCTGGAGCAGGAATATGGTGGAATCGGCACCCATACCGATATCCATGTTATTAAACTGGAGCACGGGGACCAT
>JAZUGU010000148.1:0-35836 GCA_045641325.1 Candidatus Avispirillum sp. | reverse complement strand
TTATTGACTTCGCTTTGATAGGTCATAAGCTCCGCGTATGGGCTTTCTGCTTTTTCCTCGGCCCACAGTTCCCACATTTTATTGAATTTAAGCTGTGCTTCTGTAAGTTCAACCTTCTTTTTCTTAAACAAACCGAAAAATCCCATAAAGTTCTACACCTCTCAACTTTCCTGAAAAATATATGTTTTCAGCAGCATCTAATACTTCCTTATCAGTCCGTGTCTTCTGCCGAAAGGCTTTTTCTTTTTATTCTCCGATGATATCGTCGACGTTGATGCCCAGTATCAGCTTTTTCAGGATCGAAGCATCCGCCGCGTTGATCTTGTTGTTCCGGTCCAGATCGCCCTCATACTCATATTCCGAATATTCGGATATGCCGAGGATGACAAGCTTTACGACCGTAAAATCGGAAACGTTCATCTTGCCGTCACGGTCAAGGTCGCCCTTGTGTCCGTGCACGGAAACCTTCAGCGTGCCCTCAAATCCGTAATTCGCGTCCTTTAAGCGGATATCCACGGAATCCTTCACGTATTCCTTTGCTTCAACAAACATTAGTCCGCCGGGATCAAGCGATATTTTGAGGCCGCTGACGAAGTAGCATCTGCGCCCGTTTTCCTCCGTCACGGAATCGTATTCCTCAACGGATACGTCCGGCGTCCAGCTGCTTTCGCCCGGTGTCAGCGATACGAACACCCACTGTCCGGGATCGCCCACATATATGGTGGTCTCCTCCTCCATGGAGAAGAAAATGCCCAGAGGCTCGTTGCTGTCCCACACGGCGTACAGAGTAGTATCTTCATCCGCGGTGAAAAGGTCGCCGGGGTGATACTCCACCTTCCAGCCGTTCTTCTGCGTGGACCAGCCAAGGAACGTCACGTCGGGATCGCGGTTCACCGGAACGGTGTACTGAAGGCGCATATCCTGTCCGGCGGGCTTTATCTGCGATACGAGAACGCTGACGCTGTCGCCGGGATCAAAGCTGACCGTGTGGTTGGCGGTGGCATTTCTGCCCGCGTCTCTTGTATATGCCTTGAGACGGGGGGTCATTCCCTTTTCAGCCAGGTTCGTATAAGCTCCGTTTTCTGATATGATGCAGGTGCGCTCCCCCCTGAAATCGGGAGAGCAGGAGCCGAAGGAGGTGGGGGATGCGGAATCCACGAAAACGTCGGTCTTCTTATCAAAGGTGACCGCCACCGTAAAGTCCGTACCCACCGGCAGAACGGGCGGCTCGGGGAACTCCACGTTATAGAATCCCCAGTAATCCGTCGTAAACGGGGTGGATGCCACCATAGTGCCGCTCAGCGGGTCTTCATCCGTGCCGCCCACGTACACTGCCGCAGTTCCGCTTGTGAGCGCGGAATATGTACCGATGCCGACCGCCTTGATGCGCTCTTTATCGGAGGTGAGGCCTTTCACCGTATAGGTGGAGCAGACGGTATCGCCCGCGTTCAACGTGGTATATGCAAGTCCGGGGCATCCGTCGTACTGATAATTATATTTATAATCGTCAGCCGCGGTATATTCGAATGAATAGAGATATTCAATGGACGTATCGTAGTAGGACACCCAGAAATATCCGGCTCTTCCGCTGTGGGTGGGATTGTAGTCACCGTCGGTGCCCCAGTCGGTGCCCCAGCTGTTCTTCACCAGCCACGCTCCGTCCTTTGCGGGACGGCAGGAGGAATTGAAATTGGTTCTCGGATAATTATCGTTCCAGCCCACGATAGCGACCTCGTGGTTGGTCTGCGCTACCGTTGCCGTGGAGCAGTACGCTCCGTTGGAATCGTTATAGCAGGCATCTCTGAAGCACAGATCGCATACCAGCGCGCCGTTCAGCGCGACCAGCATCTTATAGCTGTCCATCATTTCATCTTCGTCCGAAACGTACGGGATGACCTTGGAGCTCTTCATGTGAGCCACGTCATTGCCGTAGAGCTTCGTCATATCCGGGCATCCGTTTTCTCTGAAATCCTCCGCCTCTGAGAACGTGTACACGCTGTCCCTCTCGCTTCCGTTCCAGGAAAGCGCGGAGAACATGACATACAGAGCGTTTCCGCCGTCAAGGGGGCTGACCATGGTATTGGTCCTGTCGCCGGTACAGTTGCCGAGAACGTCGTATTTCGTTCCGCCGAACATGGCGATCATCTGCATTTCGGAAAGATCGTATCTCATGCCCGTATTGATGGTGAGAGATGCCTCCGCCGCGGACATGGCGGCAAAGGTGGCGCATGCGCCGTACGATCCCTGATCCTTGGGGGGAGTGACGATGCCGTAGGACACGCCGCTGTATGCGGAAGGCACGTAATAATCTCCGTGCAGGCGGAACTGCCACGAGGACGTCTGATGCTCCGCGAGAGCTTCCTGCTCCTCATGGGTGAGCTCCTTGATGGCCTCGCCGTTTACGGAAGCGGAAAGATGACCGAAGCTTCTGTAATAATTGATGTATTTACCGAAAGATATGAAAAACAAACCGTTGGCGTTGATGACAGATCCTGACAATGCACATATGAGCATCGTCAGGCTGAGCAGCACTGCGATCGTTCTTTTCATAGCAATCCTCCGCAGAAATTTTACCTGTTTTTTTTGATACCGTCCCAGTAGCTCTTTGCCGCCTGCTCCGTTTTGTTATTACCGAAGCGGTAATAATGACGGTCACGCAGGTCATCGGGGAGGTACTGCTGAGGTGTCCAGTCGTCGGGGAAATCGTGGGGATAAACGTAGCCCTTGAAGAGCGGACTCTTCAGATGGGCGGGGATATTCAGTCCTTTTCCGGCTCTTATGTCCTCTGCCGCCTCGTTCACGGCGCAGTATGCGGTATTGGATTTGGGAGCGGTGGCCAGCATGACAGCCGCATTTGCCAGAGGGATCCTTGCCTCGGGAAGCCCCAGCATTTTCGCGCTTTCAACGCAGGCATAGGTTATCGCCGCCGCCATGGGATACGCCGCTCCGATATCCTCGGATGCGATCACCATCAGTCTGCGGCAGGGGGAGAGGATGTCGCCACCCTCCAAAAGCTTTGCCAGATAGAATACAGCCGCGTCCGGATCGGAGCCCCGGATGGACTTCTGCAGGCAGGAAAGAAGATCGTAGTGGACGTCGCCGTCCATATCGAAAACGCCTGCCATCACCGACGGGAGAAAATCTCTGACGTCCTCTTCGGTGATCTCTTTTTCCGCCACCGACGCGGCGGAATCAAGCATGGTCAGCGCGCGGCGCACGTCGCCCGATGCCGACCTTGCGATAAACCGGAGGGCCTCCTCCGATGCCCCCGAGGGGCACAGCTCCTCTGCCGCCGCCCGGAGCCTCGGCATCATCTCGTCCGCTGATACCGGCTTGAACTCAAAGACGGAGCACCTGGAAAGGAGCGCATCGTAGATATAGTAATAGGGGTTTTCCGTTGTGGAGGCTATCAGCGTTATCCTGCCGTCCTCCAGATATTCCAGCAGCGACTGCTGCTGTTTTTTATTGAAATACTGTATCTCGTCCAGATACAGAAGAATTCCGTTTTGTCCGAAAACGCCGCCGGTTTCCGCCGCTATCGCCTTGACGTCCGCAAGGGAGGCGGTGGTCGCGTTCAGCCGGCGCATTTCCATGCCGGAGCGCTCCGCAATGATGGAAGCGCAGGTGGTTTTTCCCGTGCCGGGAGGCCCGAAAAAGATCATGCTGGTGATATGACCTTTATCGCACAGCTTTCGGAGGATGCCTTTTTCACCGACAAGATGCTTCTGCCCCGCCACGGAATCGAAATCCCGGGGACGCAGTCTGTCCGGTGCCGGAACATTATTGGGCATAATTATCCTCCTTTTACGGATATTCGTCATAATATTACCATATTATGTAAACTGTGTCAACAAATATTCGACAAACGCATAAAAAGATTTTTGACTTGCATATTTTCCGGCGCATATTCATCGCCGCAAATAAATTATTCCCGATTTTTCTTACTGCCGCAAAGAAAAATTATCCACATCAGTTCCGCCGACGATTTTGCATATATACAATATCTGCAATAATTCGCGCCTTTTCCGCAACTTTCCCGGCGGCTGTATCCTAATGTGGGAGCTTACATATTATGGAATGAGGGGGCAGAAGCCCCCTCAAGGGAAACCGAAAAAGAAAGGAAAAGCTTTAATGGCAACATTTTTCAATCAGGCTCAGCTGACCTACAACGGCAGAACGGTCAATTCCAACACCGTTTCGGCGGAGCTTGTGGGAGCGATCACCGCAGAGAAGACCGCCACGCTGAACACCTACGCCTCCGGCGACAGGGTGACGTACGTGATAAGTCTCCGGAACACGGGCGGCACGGATATAACGGGGCTGACCGTTACCGACGATCTGGGCACCAATACTGCGGGCGACGTGACCACAACACCTCTGACCTATGTAGACGGCTCGGTCCTGTACTACACCAACGGAAATCTCCAGCCGACGCCCGCGGTCGATGCGGCGCAGCCTCCGCTGACCGTAAATAATATAACAGTTCCCGCAGGCGGGGATGCAGTCATCGTTTACGAGGCCGACGTCAACGGCACGGCACGGCTGAACGTGGGCGACAGCATTCTCAACACGGCGACGGTCACGGGTGATGCACTTGCGGCGCCCGTCACTGCGGATGAAACGATCCTTGCGGCAGAAGAGCCCGATCTTTCCATCAGTAAGTCCGTATCACCCGATACGGTGACCGAGAACGGGCAGGTGACCTACACGTTCGTGGTAGAGAACAACGGAAACACCGCCGCGGCTGACACGGTAGTCATCACCGACACGTTTGATCCGGTCCTCGAAAACATTGCGGTAACGATAGACGGTGCGCCTGCCGCCGAGACTGCGGACTACACCTACGACACGGGCACGGGTCAGTTTGCGACGACAGCGGGCATAATAACCGTTCCCGCCGCCACGTATACGGAAAATCCCGACACGGGCGAGATCTCGGTCAACCCCGGCACGGTAACCGTGAGGGTCACGGGCACGGTATAAAAAAACACCGACCGCACGGTCGGTGTTTTTTTAAATTATAATTAGTCGAGCATTCAGCATTTACTTCCGAAGGAAGTGTGCATTCGGCATTCAGCGGTGGCGAAACCGTTCGCCTGCTTACAGAAACGGGGCGTTTCACGCTCCCGTTTCGTTCCGTTTATACAAAACATCCGTCTGTCAGCGATGAAACGATTAAGCAGCGAAGCGTCTCACGCCAGCGGGGGCATCCCCGCGCGAAGCGTCTCACGCCAGCGGGGGCATCCCCGCTTTGCATTAATCCCCCGCCTCCCGCATATAATGGCTTGACTCAAAGAAAGGACGGACTTAATATGGATAAGCCTGAATTGATGAAAAAAACGGGAGACGTGTTCTCCCTGAGAAAGCTTGATTATACTGCCGTTACGGACTCGGCGGCGGAGGTGACCATGCCGGATTATTACCCGGAGATAAGGCGGGTGGTGGCGGTGTTTGCCGAAGCTCTGCCCGATTCAAAATATATTTCGGACGGAAAGCTTGAGTACGGCGGCACGGTGTCGTTCTGCGTTCTCTATATCGGAGATGACAACTCCCTCAGCTGTGTGCCTTACAGCGGAGAATACTCCGATTCTCTGAAGCTCACGCTCCCGGACGGGATAGAGGGAACGGGAAGCATCATGATCTTTGCCGGGGCGGAGAACGTGCAGTGCAGGGTGACTGCCCCGAGAAAGCTGTCGCTGAAAGCAAAAATACGGTCGCAGATCATCGCCGACGGAAAAGAAAACTATAGCTGCGCGGTCAGAAATTCCTCCGGCGAGCCCTGCGGCACGGCAGGGCTTGAATATCTGGAAAGCTCAAAGAAAACCGTTTTCAGAAAGTACGTTACCGCCACGGGGAACTGCGGCGGTGAGATCCCGGATGCCGCAGGCACGAAGCCCGTGATGTGCCTTGGCACCGTGTGCGTTGATTCGGTCACGGCGGAGCATGACTGCGTCACCGTCAAAGGACGTGCGGAGGTGAAATGCACGGTGCTGAATGCCGACGGCATTTATTCCACGGTAACGGGATATCTGCCGATCGAGGAAACGGTCAATATCCCCGGAGTCCTTGAGGGCGATATTGCCTCGGCGTGCGGCAGGGCGGCATCCGTCAGCGTCAGCACGGACGGCGGCACAGCCTCGGCTGACGTGGAATACGACCTTGACGTGATCGTGTGCAGGGAAGCGGAGATCACCGTGACGGACGATATATATTCGACCTTTTCCGGGCTTGATGCCGAAAGAACGGATTATGAGCCCATAAGTCTTATCGCATGTCATAACGGCGGGTTCACACTCAGCGGAGATATCAGGCGCACCGGAGAAAAAACTCCGGACGATTATATAATAACGGCCAGCGCCGATCCCACCTTTGAAAAAGCGGAGGTGAAGGACGGCAGACTGGTGCTTACGGGGAACTGCAGGGTGAGGGTGTATACGGCATCCTGCGGCGAGGTGAACTGCGACGAGGGCATAATCCCCATGAGATATGAAACAGGTGCCGCGGCTGATGCCGCACCCCAGGAAATACTGTGGAGCGCTTTTGCATCGCCGTCAAAGATAGCGGCAAAATATGCGGGAGACACCGTTTCCGTTTCGGCGGAGCTGTCCGTTTCTCTGGATGCGGTGAAAAAATACAAAATATCACCGGTAACGCAGGCAACGCTCACCGGTGACAGTATAAGAGATGAAGGCGGATGCGTCATAAAGGTGTGCTGTCCCGGAAAGGGCACGCCCATCTGGAACATCGCCAAGGAGCATCATGCATCGATCCCCGAGCTTGAGCGGATAAACTCCGTCCGCCGTGACGGGGTATCGGACGGAAGCCCCATAATAATAAAATAAAAAAAGCGGCGACCCTCGGGTCGCCGCTTAAATTTTCAATTAGTGGATTATGTATCTTTCAGTGTCCTTGTCGAACAGGTGGATCTTGGAAGCGTCGATAGCAACCTTGATAACGTCACCGGCACGAGCCTTGGAACGGTTGGATACCTTAGCGATAAGGCTGTTTTCCTCGCTGGTCAGGTACAGATAGATCTCGGCACCCATAAGCTCGGTAACTTCAACGTCAGCCTCGATAACGCCGCCGGGCATAGCCGCGATGGAAGCTTCGTCATCGTGGATGCACTCGGGACGGATACCCATGATAACTTCCTTGCCGACGTAATCCTTGAGAATGGGATCGTTAGCCTTTTCAGCGGGAAGCTTTACGGAGTTGTTGCCGAAGTTCAGGAACATCTCGCCCTTGTCTTCCTCGAGCTCGCAGTCTACGAAGTTCATCTGAGGAGTGCCTATGAAGCCTGCAACGAAGAGGTTGACGGGATAGTCGTAAAGGTTCTGAGGAGTATCAACCTGCTGGATAAGACCGTCCTTCATGACAACGATTCTGGTTGCCATGGTCATAGCCTCGGTCTGGTCATGGGTAACGTAGATAAACGTAGTACCGATTCTCTGATGGATCTTGGTAAGCTCGGTTCTCATGGTAGCACGGAGCTTAGCATCCAGGTTGGACAGAGGCTCGTCAAGAAGGAATACGGTAGGCTTACGGACGATGGCACGTCCCAGCGCAACTCTCTGCTTCTGACCGCCGGACAGAGCCTTGGGCTTTCTGTCGAGCAGGTGGGTGATATCAAGAATTCTTGCAGCCTCTTCAACGCGGCGCTTGATCTCTTCCTTGGGAGTCTTACGGAGCTTAAGACCGAATGCCATGTTATCGAACACGGTCATGTGAGGATAAAGAGCGTAGTTCTGGAAAACCATTGCTATATCTCTGTCCTTGGGGGCAACGTCATTGACGAGCTTATCGCCGATAAAGAGCTCGCCCTCGGTGATCTCTTCAAGACCTGCGATCATACGGAGAGTGGTGGTCTTACCGCAGCCGGAAGGTCCGACGAGGATGAGGAACTCCTTGTCTTTGATTTCCAGACAGAAGTCGGAAACGGCGGTAACACCGCCGGGATATTTTTTATAAATGTGCTTTAATGAAACGCTTGCCATATTATTTCTCCTCAGAAAGCTATTGCGGCATTACCGCATAATATTACAGAAATATTATATCAGCAAAAGTATAGGAAAGAAAGATGTTTTTTCTCCAAATTTATTAATTTCTGTTTGTATATTTTGCACATATTGACCATTAATTCGCAAAAAAAGGCCTCCGGCAAGCCGTTTCAAAAGAAAAAAACTGCTCAATCCACGTAAATTTCTTCCATATTATCGAGACACAGACAGCCCAGAGGATGCCCGAAAACGGCGCCGCAGTCGATGACGATATTGGGACCGTTTCTGTATATTCCCGCTCTGCCGTCCTCGTTCAGCATCATGGTCGGTGTGTGTCCGGTGACGGTTATCATATCCGGCACGTAAGTCTTTTCATAATCCGGCTCACCCACCACGAATTCCATAATCGAATAATCGAATATATCCTTGTTTTCGTCGTATGACGGAAGCGTGTGGGAAAGGAAAAATTTTCTGCATCCCGCTTCCGTGATCTCGTAGTACTGGAAAGTGCGGAGATATGCAAGCACATTTCTCTGCAGAGATTCCGTGAGGCGGCAGAAGCCGCTGATCGTCGCATCCGCTCCGTCAAGCCGCCAGAGGCTCATAAGCTTCAGCGTTTCGGCGGATAATTCGTCTTCCCCGTATTCCGATTTCAGCTTCGGCAGCAGCCGTGCGGCGAGATAATCGTGATTGCCCTTCAGCGGTATCACGTTGGGGCGCTTCATCATGTCGAGGAGGATCTCCATTCCTCCCTCGCCTCTGTCGCATACGTCGCCGAGAACGTAAAGCTCGTCCTCATCGGAAAAACCGATCTTCTGAAGAAGACGGAGATATTTGTCATGGCATCCGTGCAGATCGGAAACAGCGTATTTCATAGTAACCTCCCAAAAGAAATGTCCCATCCGGTGTGATAACAGGATATCATACACGAAGGGACATAAAAGGGACATTTATTCAAACGTTTTCAGATACCAGTATCCCGTGTCGCATTGACGGTTGAAATTGTATCCGGTGGATACGACCGTGCCGTCGGAGCGAAGCCCCACGGTGTGGTCCGTGCCGGCGGTAACGCTGATGATATCGTACCAGTCTCTCGTGTCGCACTGACCGTATTCGTTCCACCCGGTGATCTCCACCTTGCCGCTGGGCAGAAGGCCTACCGTGTGCCAGTAGGATGCACGGATCGCCGTGATGTTGTTCCAGAAAAGCACGTCGCCCTCGCCGTATTCGTTTCTTCCCACGGATACGACCGATCCGTCGGAGAGAACTGCCACCGTGTGGTTGCAGCTTGCGGAAATGCAGACCACGCCTTTCCAGTCATCAACGGCGGTACATCCGTAGTCGCCGCTGCCCGTCGCCACAACGGTGCCGTCGGCACGAAGCCCCACCGTGTGGTTCCAGCCTGCGGAGATGCTGACGATGTCTGTCCAGTCCGAAACGTTGCATTCGCCGTTCTCGTTGCTTCCCACGGCAACGCACGTACCGTCGGAACGGAGGCCCACCGTGTGAGCCCAGCCTCCCGCGGAGATGCTGACTATATCCGTCCAGTCTTCCACGTTGCACTGGCCGTTCGTGTTGTCACCCACGGCAACGCACGTTCCGTCGGAACGAAGCCCCACCGTGTGTGCGCATCCCGCGGAAACGCTGACGATGTCGGACCAGCTGTAAATATCGCACTGTCCGTCGTCATTCTGTCCCGTGGCGACAACGGTGCCGCCCGGGGTGATGCCCACGGTGTGCTTGTTGCCTGCGGAAATTATGTTCCACAGACCAAGACGGTAGAAAAGACTTTCATCCGCCCCCGGGTCGCTCATGCAGTAAACCCTGCCGCAGTTGTATACCTCGGGATATATTCTGTCCTTTCCGAGATTTACGAAATAGTCTTTTATGATGTCGCCGCTGTCCTTATAGCCGCCCAGCAGGGAAAAAGCGGAAATGGCTTCTTCCGTCTTTCCGGAGTCCATAAGCTCTGAGGCAAGATAGTATTTGCAGTTGAGGATCCTGTCGGCGCAGTCCTTGTAATCGCCCAGTGCTTCAAATGCTTCGAGTGCGGCTTCGTGATCGCCGCCGTCGGCGAGAGCGCAGGCGGCACCGTAACGGCACCGGAGCACCATGTCGGCGGAGTCTTCATAATCGCCGAGCGCTCCGAAAGCGGTGACCGCTTCGTCAAACTTGCCGTCGTTCATGAGATCTTCGGCAATGCCGTAGCGGCAGGCGAGGATCATTTCGGCGCTTTCATCAATATCTTCAAGCTCCTCGAAAGCGGCAATGGCATCCTCATATTTCCCGGATTGCATAAGATCCACGGCACGGCCGAAAGCGGATTTCGGCGTTATGAAAAGAGGAAGCAGAACAGCGGCCGTAATGAATACTACCGCCGTAAAAACAAGGATCGCCGGAAAAGAAGGTTTTTTAGGTTTGTCTGCCATGGCACACTCCGTCAGAAATAAGGTGTCGGATCTACACGATAATTGTATCACGCCCCGCCCGCCCGTGTCAATACACGAAAAGCCAAAAAAGCCCGGAACGTGAGTTCCGGGCTTTTTAATAAATGGATCAAAGACCGTTCTTGATTCTTTCTTCTGCGAATCTCTGAGCGATAACGCCCTCGGGCTCGCCGGTCTGCTTGGACTCCTCAAGGATGCCGTATACGGTGTTGTAGATGTTTCTTACCTGGCGCAGTACGTTCTCCTTGTCGTAGGTGGTGAATGCCTCCTGGCCTGCGTTGATAACGCCGCCGCCGTTGATGATGAAGTCGGGAGCATAGAGGATGCCCTTCTTCTTCAGCTCAACGCCGCACTGGTCGTTGAACAGAACGTTGTTCGCACCGCCTGCAACAGCCTTGCACTTCAGCTGAGGAATGGTGTACTCATTGATGATAGCGCCCAGAGCGCAGGGAGCGAAGATGTCGCACTCGGTGGAGAAGATGTCCTTCTCACGGACCTCGGTAGCATCAAGCTCAGCTATCGCCTTTTCCATAGCCTTGCGATTGGAGTGAACGCATGCAACGACCTTTGCACCTGCATCGTGAACGTGCTTCGCAACGTCGTAGCCGACCTTGCCGAGACCCTGAACTGCGATTGTAAGACCTGTCAGGTCATCGGTGCCGTAGAGAGCCTTTGCGGTAGCCTTGATACCCTCGAAAACGCCGATGGCGGTGAAGGGAGAGGGGTCGCCGCTGACGCCTTCGCGTCCGACAACGTAGCTGGTCTTTCTCATCATATAGGATACGTCACGGGTGTCGGTGTTAACGTCCTCTGCGGTGTAGTACTTTCCGCCGAGAGATTCAACAGCCTCACCGTAAGCTTCCATAAGCTCGGGGGTTCTCTGAGAGGGATCTGCAATTATAACGCCCTTGCCGCCGCCGAGAGGCAGACCTGCAGCCGCGTTCTTGAAGCTCATGCCTCTGGAGAGGCGGAGAACGTCGAAAAGAGCGTCCTCATAGCTTGCGTAGGGAGACAGACGGCAGCCGCCGAGTGCGGGTCCCAGTTTGGTGCTGTGAATCGCGATGATGCAGCGAAGTCCTGCTTTTTCGTTTTGGAAGAAAGCGACCTGCTCATGTCCGAATTCACGGATAAGTTCAACATTTCCCATTGTTTTTTCCTCCTGAAATTATATAGAATTTAATTGGGATATCAGTTTTTCGGCGTCCTCACGCATTTTGTACTTGAGGACTTTTCCCGCGGCGTTCATGGGGAACGAATCCACAAAGAGGATATACCGGGGCACCTTGTGGCTTGCCAGATGCTCCTTTATGTATTTTCTCATTGAGGGCTCATCGGGTGCTTTCCCATCCTTTAAGATGATGAAAGCCGCCGCTTCCTCGCCGTATTTTTCATCGGGCACGCCGATGACCTGAACGTCACTCACGTCGGGGTGGGTGTATATGAATTCTTCTATTTCCTTGGGATAAATATTCTCTCCGCCGCGGATTATCATGTCCTTGAGCCGTCCGGTGATGAGGAACGTTCCGTCGGGACGCCTCACGGCGATATCTCCGGAATGGAGCCAGTGGTCGGAGTCAACGGCGGATTTCGTAGCTCCCGCCATTTTGTAGTATCCCTTCATGGTGTTGTATCCCTTGGAGCAGAACTCGCCGTTCACGCCGTCCGCCACTTCCTCACCCGTTTCCGGGTCAATGATCTTGCAGAGGATGTGGGGGAAAGGATAGCCCACCGTGTCGCACCTCATGTCGAGAGGGTCTGTCCACTCGGTCATGGTGCTACCGGGAGAGGATTCCGTCTGCCCGTATACGCTTACGATGCCTCTCATGTTCATCTCGTCGGGCCTTGCCGCCCGTCTCATAAGGTCCGGGGGACAGCCCGCACCTGCCATGATGCCCGTTCTCATGTGTGAGAAATCCGTTTTTCTGTAATCCGGATGATTGAACATGGCGATGAACATGGTGGGAACACCGTTGAAGCAGGTGATCTTCTCGCGGTTTATACAGTCAAGGGATGCTTTTGCGGAAAAGTACGGAAGCGGGCACACGGTGGTGCCGTGGGTTATGGCGGCAGTCATCGAAAGCACCATGCCGAAGCAATGGAACATGGGAACCTGGATCATCATGCGGTCCGCGGTAGAAAGCCCCATTCTGTCACCGATACATTTTCCGTTGTTTATTACGTTATAGTGGGTCAGCATGACACCCTTGGGGAATCCCGTGGTGCCGGAGGTGTACTGCATGTTGCACACGTCCGTGGGCCTGACCCCTGCGGCGAGCCGCATTATCTCGCTTTTCGGAACGAGATTTTTTCTTTCCGCCGCTTCCTCAAAGGTGAGACAGCCGTCCATTCTGAAGCCGACGGTTATCACGTTTCTGAGGAAGGGAAGACGCTTGCAATGGAGCGGCTTCCCGGGCTCGGAATCTTTAATTTCCGGGCATATTTCGTTTATGCTCGCGGCGTAATCGGAGTCCTTTGAGGACTTTATCATTATAAGAGTGTGCGTGTCCGACTGGCGGAGCAGATATTCGATCTCGTGTATTTTGTATGCCGTGTTGACGGATACGAGGACCGCGCCGATCTTTGTCACCGCCCAGAAAGCGATGAACCATTCCGGCACGTTGGTCGCCCAGACGGAAACCTTGTGCCCCGGGGCAACTCCGAGAGATACGAGCGCACGGGCGAAATTGTCCACGTCGCGGCGGAATTCGGAGTATGTTCTCGTATAATCGAGAGTCGTATATCTGAAAGCATACTGATCGGGAAATTCCTCAACGAGGCGGTCCAGCACACGGGAAAAGGTGAGATCCACAAGCTCGTCCTTTTTCCAGATATAGTGGCCTGTTCCGTCAAAATTGGGATAAAGCCGTCTCTCCTGCTCCATCCTTTCAAATTTCTGCATGAAAGAAACGAAGTGAGGGAATATGATGCTGTGGTCGGCAAAGCCGCCCATCCACTCAATATCCCATATAAGGGAGATAAAGCCGTCGTAGTCAACGGAGGAGAGAGCGTTCATAACGTCCTCTGCGGGCAGCTCGCCCTCACCGATGACGGTGTATTCGCCGTTCTTGTCCGAGTCCTTCACGTGGACGTGCTTTATGTATGCGCCCAGATGCTCCACCGTATCTCCCGGAGCTTCTCCGGAGGAGAAATAGGTGCAATGGCAGTCCCAGAGAGCTGCCACGCTGTCGGAGGCAAATCCGTCGAGAAGCTCGCAGAGCTTCACCGTGTCGGAGAAGATACCGTCGGTGGCGAGAAGCAGGGTAACGCCGTTTCTTTCAAGTGCGGGAAGAACGTTTCTGATGCGCTTTTTCGTCAGATGCCCGTTTTCCCCGTATACGTGGACTGCCACCTTGTCGCAGGAGAGCTCTCCCGCAAGCGCGATGACGTCGCAGAGTGCGGCGCTGACACTTTCGCTTCCCGAAAGGTCGAAATCGGTGTCGATGCAGGGAACGGAAAGCCCCTTCTCACGAAGACCGCGTACCGTGGTCATTATGTTGTTTTTCGAAAACGGACTGCCGGGGGACGAGAAATCCGGCATACGGTCAAAAAGCTCGATGCCGCAGAATCCCGATTCAGCCGCCGCTTCCGTCATCTGCTGCCATGAAAGGCTTTGCCAGCCTCCGGCAGAGAAAGAAAGCCTCATTGGTTTTCCTCCTCGTAAAGGATCTTGTTGAGGGCGTTGACGTATGCCGCAACGCCGGAGCCGATGATATCCGTGGAGATACCTCTGCCGGGATAGATTTTCCCGCCGGAGCGGAGCTTGACGATGGTCTGGCCCATAGCCTCTCTGCCCTCGGTGATAGCCTGGAGCTGGAAATCGTCCAGCTCGTAGTGATGGCCTGTGATCTTTTCGATGGCGAGGAACGCCGCATCGATGGGACCGTCACCCAGAGAGAGACCGTCAAATATCTCGTCGCCCCGTCTCAGCTTGACGTGTGCGATTATGTCTATATCGTTGCCTGTGGTAACGATGAAGCTTTCAAGAGTGTAGGTGGGAGGCACCTGCATGGATTCCGATGCGATGATGGCATCAAGCTCGCCGATGCCGATCTTTTCTTTTCTCTGGATTATTTCGCTGAAAGCCTTCCAGATGCGCATCTTGTCCGCGTCGTCAAAATCGTATCCGAGAAATTCCGCGCCGTGGACGATGTCCTCAAGGGTGCTTCCGCAGGTGAAGGTCATGTCCGCGGGATACTGCCTGATGCCGTCCTCAAAGGGAGACTGTGCGGAAACGCCCGTGTGGAGATCCTCGATGCTCCGGAGGATACGGTTGATCTCCGTGGATCTGACGGTGCAGGACGCACCGAGAGTATCCGATTTTGCGGAGAGCACCTTTACGATTGCCTCAAGCGATGCGTCGTCGGACTTAACGGACGTGACCTTGATCTCACCGGCACCCGCCTTGATTGCGGCAACTGCGGATGCATCCGCCGCCGAAAGAGCATCGGAAGCTCTGATGCCCAGCGTCACCGAAGAGAGAGCGGGTACGTTTTCGTAAAGCTCGGATATGAATTTGCCGAATTCGTCGGAAAGCATGACTCCGGCGGTGTCACAAACGGTGACGGTGCCGGCACCTGCTCCGATCGCCTCTGTGAGGAAACGGGAGAGATATCCCATATCCGCACGGGTGGCATCCTCTGCGATAAGCTCAACGTCATCGCAGAAGCCGCGGCACACTTTTACGGCGGACACGGCGGCATCAAGCATGCCGTCGGCTTTTTTGCCGTATACGTATTCCATTCTTGCAACGCTGACTGCGGCGCAGACCTGGAGTCTGGGCTTTTTTGCTTCGGCGAGAGCTTCCCAGATCTTTGCGATCCCGTCGGCATCAAATCCGGGGCAAACTGCGATAACGCTGTCACGGACGGAAGCGGCGACGGATTTAATGAGGAGCTTGTCCGCCATCTGGCCGGAAAGACGCCCCAGCTCGATTACCGAAACGCCCAGACGGTCCAGAAGCTTCGTCATTTCGATCTTCTCACGGAAGGTGAGAGCCTTTTTGCCGTCGCCGCCGGACGCACTCAGCGTTATGTCGCTGATACGAATGTTTTTCATAAAATGATAATGCCTTTCTTTGCATTTGTGTCTTTCGCCCATTGGTGACAAAAGGCACAAACGGGGTTTGAAAACAGCATACTGCCGGTATGAATCCAGTCGATTTTCAAACTACTGTTCAGATCCGAGGATCAGCGCATCACGGTTGAATTTCAGCATGTCGGCGTGTCTTGCCGAAATGCACTTGCCGAGAGCTTTTTCAACTGATTCGTCGGAAATGGGAGTTCCTTCGTTTTTAAGTATATTGCCCATGATTATCATGTTGGCAAGACCGTCAAGTCCCTTCTGCGCCGCAAGGAGAGTGGCGGGAATGTAGTGTACCGTCACGTCATCGCGCTCAACCTTGCGCTCGATAAGCGAGGAGTCAACGTAGATCGTGCCTCCGGACTGAACGTCCTTTTCATAGCGGTCAAGAGAGGGCAGATTCATTGCGATGAGAACGTCGGGATGGAGAACAATGGGGGTGGCGATCTCGGAATCGCTGATAACGACGCCGCAGCTTGCCGTACCGCCTCTCATTTCGGGGCCGTAGGAGGGAAGCCAGCTCACGTTTTCACCGTTCATCAGCCCCTTGTATGCAAGGAGCTTGCCGGCAAACAGGATGCCCTGTCCGCCGAAGCCTGCGAATAAATACTGTTTTGTCATTTTGCCGCCTCCTCATCTGCAGATCTGTCCTTGTAGTTGCCGAGGGGGTAATAGGGGATCATTTTTTCATCGATCCACTGAAGAGCCTTTTCGGGAGTCATGCCCCAGTTTGTGGGACAGGCGGAAATGACCTCAACGAGAGAGAATCCTTTTCCGGCTATCTGATTTTCAAAGGCTTTCTTTATTGCTTTCTTCGCTTTTCTCACGTTCACGACGGAGTTCACGGCAACTCTTTCCAGATATTCGGGGCCCTCAAGCTGGGAAAGCATCTCGCATACCTTAACGGGGTAACCGCAAAGCTTGGGGTCTCTGCCGTAGGGGGAGGTCTGTGTCACCTGACCTACAAGGGAGGTGGGCGCCATCTGACCGCCGGTCATGCCGTAGATCGCGTTGTTGATGAACACTACCGTGATGTTTTCGTTTCTTGCGGCGGCGTGAACTATTTCCGCCGTACCGATGGAGGCGAGGTCGCCGTCACCCTGATACGTGAAAACAACGTTTTCGGGCCTTGCGCGCTTAACGCCGGTGGCAACGGCGGGTGCTCTGCCGTGAGCCGCCTCTATCATGTCGCACGCAAAGTAGTCGTATGCCATAACGGCACAGCCGACGGGGGCGATACCGACGGTCTTTCCTTCAATTCCGAGCTCGTCGATGACCTCGGCGACCAGTCTGTGGACTATGCCGTGGGTACAGCCGGGACAGTAATGGAGCGGCACGTCAAGAAGAGCATTGGGCTTATCGAATATTACCATCAGTTTTTACCTCCTTCGTAAACTTTACGGATCGCCTCGAGCACTTCTTCGGGCTCGGGGATCATGCCGCCCACACGGCTGCAGAGTGAAACGGGCACCTTGCCGCCCACTGCCAGCTTCACGTCCTCTATCATCTGACCCATGGAAAGCTCAACGGAGATGATGGCGGAGCATTTGTCGGCGATCTTCTTATAGGGTTCCGCGGGGAAGGGCCATACGGTAATGGGACGGATAAGACCGACCTTTATGCCTTCTCTGCGGGCTTTCTTTATGGCGTTCTTGCACACTCTTGCGGCGATGCCGAAAGCGGCGAGAACGATCTCTGCGTCATCGGTCATGTATTCCTCCCACATGGGCTCGTTTTCTTCTATGACCTTGTAACGCTCGAATCTTTCCAGATTGTTCTTTTCAAGCTCGGGAGCTTTCAGATAAAGAGAGTTTACAACGTTGTGCTCTCTCGACATACCCGTGCCGGTGGTGGCCCAGGGCTTTTCGGGAGCTTCGTTTACCGCGAAATCAAAGGAAACGGGCTCCATCATCTGACCGATGGTGCCGTCCGCAAGGATCATAACGGGCGTGCGGTATTTGTCCGCAAGCTCAAAGCCCTTGATGGTCAGCTCTGCCATTTCCTGAACGGATGCGGGGGTGAGGACTATCATGTGGTAGTCGCCGTGGCCGCCGCCTCTTGTCGCCTGGAAGTAGTCGGACTGGCTGGGCTGGATACCGCCGAGTCCCGGACCGCCTCTCTGCGCGTTCACGATAACTGCGGGCAGGTCAGAGCCTGCAAGGTAAGAGATACCCTCGCTCTTAAGGGAAATTCCGGGGGAGGATGAGGATGTCATCACGCGCACACCTGCGGCGGATGCACCGTAAACCATGTTGATGGCGGCGATCTCACTTTCAGCCTGCAGGAAAGTGCCGCCTATCTTGGGCATACGCTTTGCCATGTATGCGCCGATCTCCGTCTGGGGAGTGATGGGATAACCGAAATAGTGGCGGCATCCGGCAATGATCGCCGCTTCCGCGATAGCTTCGTTTCCCTTCATCAAAACTTTATCTGCCATTTACCTCAAGCCTCCTTTTCTATCCTGATCACGCAGTCGGGACACATGGTGGCGCAGGAAGCGCATCCGATGCACGCGCCCTCGTCCGTTATCTCTGCGGGATGATGTCCTTTTTTGTTGATCTTGTCGGGGGATATCCGCAGGAGCTTTTTGGGGCAGACGTTAACGCACAGCCCGCAGCCCTTGCAGGTATCGGTTTTGAATGTGATCTTAACCATATATTCAATTCCTTTCAAAATAATCGCTTAATTTTGTGATCTTCATGGGGAAGAGATCCGGGATCTTTCCCGTGAGGGCGGGAATCAGCTTTTCGCTGACGGATGTCATAGTGACCGGGATCCCCGCCGCACGTGAAACCTCCTCCGCGAAGGGAACGGAATGAAGGACCGTATCTTCCGTGGTTTCCTCACCCAGATTTGAGTTGTTCACGATCCCCGTGAAAGGGATGCGGCATGCTCCCTCGATCTCTTCCTTTATTTCAAGCACCGACTGTACGTCGGGAGTCAGCGGACGGTACATGTTGATGACGAGAAGCATTTCGTAATCGTTTTCCGAAACGATCGCGGGAGCGATCCTGCCCAGCGCCAGAGCGCCTCTTTCGTCGCCGCCGATGTCAAGCACCGCCGTGATGCTCCTGTCGTCCGTCAGGGAGTACATTTCCTGGGGCAGAGCGGGAAAATCAACGTTGCTGTTTGCAAACGGCGAGCAGATCACACGCACACCGCCGTCCGAGAGCAGTTTTTCGCTGTCCCGTGCACGGAAATAGGGGTTAACGATGTCAAGGTCGGCAAGGGCAACGTTTTCTTTCGTGCTGCCCAGCTTCATGGCGGTGTTCACCGCCACGTTGGTCTTTCCGCTTCCGTAATGTCCGCAGAAAAGGGTAAGTCTTTTGTATTCCATAGGCATCAAAGGAGATTTCTCTGTATCTTGCCGCTGGTGGTCTTGGGAAGACTGTCACGGAAAACAACGATACGGGGATACTTGTAGGGCGCGGTATGTGCTTTAACGTAGTTCTGGATCTCGTGCTTCAGCTCCTCGGTGGGCTCTGTACCGTCAAGGAGCACGATGCTCGCCTTGACGACCTGACCTCTGACCTCATCGGGAGCGGCGGAAACGCCGCATTCGAGAACGTAGGGCAGCTCCATGATAACGCTTTCGATCTCGAAGGCACCGATGCGGTAACCGGAGGATTTGATAACGTCGTCAACACGTCCCACGTACCAGTAGTATCCGTCCTCATCACGCCACGCGGTGTCGCCGGTGTGATAGAAGCCGTCCCGCCACGTTTCGGCGGTCTTTTCGGGGTCTCTGTAATATTCCACGGCAAGTCCGCAGGGAAGACCGTCCTTTATATTTACAACGATCTCACCCACCTCACCGGCGGGAACGGAAATGCCGTTTTCATCCACGATGTCAACATCGTAAATGGGAGCGGGCTTGCCCATTGAGCCGATCTTGTGGGGCGCGCCGATAAGATTTCCGATTATCATGGTGCTCTCCGACTGACCGAAGCCCTCAAGGATCTGAAGCCCGGTAGCCTCCTCAAATCTGCGGTAGACCTCGGGGTTCAGCGCCTCGCCTGCCGTGGTCATGTGCTTGACAGAGGAGAGATCGTATCCGGAAAGGTCCTGCCTTATCATCAGGCGGAGCATGGTGGGAGGAGCACAGAAAGTGGTGATCCTGTATTTTGCGAACATGGGCAGGATGTCGGAGGCATCGAAACGGTCGAAATCGTAAACGAAGGTGGGAGCCTCACACAGCCATTGACCGTAAAGTTTTCCCCACATAGCCTTCGCCCAGCCCGTGTCGGAAATGGTAAAGTGTAGTCCGTCCGGGTCAACGCAATGCCAGTATTTGGCGGTGTGGAAGTGACCCAGAGCATATTTGTAATTGTGCGCGGCGATCTTGGGATATCCTGAGGTGCCCGATGTGAAGAACATGAGCATCATGTCGTCGCCGCCGGGGGCGTCCTCACCTCTCGCATAGTGAGATGAGAACAGAGTGTATTCGTCATCAAATGAGCGCCAGCCCTCACGCTGCTCTCCCACGATGATCTTGTTTTTGAGAGAGGGACAGCTCTTTTCCGCCTTGTCCACCTCATCGGCGGTGTTGCCGTCGGAGGTGCAGATTATGGTCTCGATGCCCGCCGCATTGAAGCGGTATTCGAAATCGTGGCAGAGAAGCTGATTGACTGCGGGAATGGCAACGGCGCCCAGCTTGTTGAGACCGAGCATCGCAAACCAGTACTGATAATGACGCTTCAGACACAGCATCACACGGTCGCCCTTTTTGATGCCAAGCGATTTGAAATAGTTGGCGCACTGGGCGGAGGCACGCTTCATGTCCTTGAATGTGAAGCGCCGTTCCGTGCCGTCACGGGAAACGTGGAGCATTGCCAGCTTTTCCGGCTCCTTTGCGGCAAGCGAGTCCACCAGATCGAATGCGAAGTTGAAGTGCTCCGTATTCTTGAATGTGATGGAGGTGGGAGTGCCGTTTTCGTTTTCCGTAACGTCGATGAATTTCTGATATATTCTTTCCTTGGTGTCCTTTTCCAGCTTCGCCTTCGTTTCGATCTCTTTCGAAGGTGTAAGCTCCGGGATAGGCTCGCCGGTGGGATTGAGAACTATCGCATAGAAGATGCAGTCCTCTCCGTCAACGGCGATCATTCCGTGGGGCGTGCCCGAATCGTAATAGATGCTGTCGCCGGGGCCCAGCACCTCCTTGTGAGAGCCGATCTGTACCTTAAGGTGGCCGGATACCACGATATCGCATTCCTGACCGGAGTGAGTGGTGAGCTCGATATCACGGTGCTGTGCCTCCTCGCTGTATGCGCTGCACACGTAAAGAGGTTCTGCTATCCTGTTCTGGAAGGATGCGGCAAGGTTGTAATAAACCATGCCGTGTGCCTGGTCTATTTTCTGGCCCGTTCCGTTTCTGGTAACGGTGTAGGATTTCAGAGTGGGGCTGACACCCTCGATGATATCGGTGACGTCAACACCGAAAGCGAGAGCGCATCTGTAAATGAAAGCGAAGTTCAGGTCGCTCTCACCTCTTTCGCAAGCCAGATATTCGGCAACGGTCACGTCGGTCTTCATCGCCATTTCCTCCGGCGTGAAGCGGGTGATCTCACGAAGCTCGCGGATACGCTGTGCCATTTCCAGGATCTTGAAATCCAGTCCTGACATCTGTGACATGTGTGTTCCTCCTTTCCGTTACAGCATACTGCGCTGGATCTTTCCGTTTACAGTCTTGGGAAGATCCGTGCGGAATTCTATGATTCTGGGATACTTGTAAGGTGCCGTGTTTTTCTTGACGTAATCCTGTATCTCCTTTTTCAGCTCGTCCGTGGCGGGGGTGCCGTCCACCAGAACGATGCTCGCCTTGACGATCTGACCTCTCACCTCGTCGGGAACTGCGGAAACACCGCATTCCAGAACGTAAGGCAGCTCCATGATAACGCTTTCGATCTCGAAGGGGCCGATACGGTAGCCGGAGGACTTGATAACGTCGTCCACGCGTCCCACGTACCAGAAGTAGCCGTCCTCGTCACGCCATGCGGTGTCGCCGGTGTGATAAAGACCGTCGTGCCATGCTTCCTTCGTCTTTTCGGGATCCTTGTAGTATCCTGCGAACAGACCGCAGGGCACCTTTTTGTCCGTGCGGACCACGATCTCACCGGTCTCACCGTCGGGAACGGGATCGCCGTTCTCGTCAACAAGGTCGATGTCGTAAAGAGGCACGGGGCGGCCCATAGAGCCTATCTTGTGGGCATTGCCCCGGAGATTCGCAATGGCAAGGGTAAGCTCCGTCTGACCGAAGCCCTCCATTATCTGAAGTCCCGTTGCCTTCTCGAACAAACGGTAAACCTCGGGGTTCAGCGCCTCTCCCGCGGTGGTCATGTGGTTGACGGAGGAGAGATCGTATTTCGATATGTCCTCTCTTATCATCATGCGGAGCATGGTGGGAGGAGCACAGAAAGTGGTGATCTTGTATTTTGCGAACATGGGCAGGATGTCCGCCGCGGAGAATCTGTCAAAGTCATAGGTGAATACTGCGCTTTCGCACATCCACTGACCGTACAGCTTGCCCCAGAGCGCCTTGCCCCAGCCCGTGTCGGAAATGGTGAAGTGGAGTCCGTCCTCCTCGGCACCGTGCCAGTACTTGGCGGTGAGATAATGGCCGAGAGGGTACTTGTAGTTGTGAACGGCGATCTTCGGATATCCGGTCGTGCCGGAGGTGAAGAACATGAGCATGGGATCGTCGCCGCAGGCGGTGGAGTCATTGCGATAGAAATGAGCGTTGTAGAACGTGTATTCCTCGTCGAAATCGTGCCAGCCCTCACGCTTTCCGCCGACGATAAGCTTATTTTTGAGCGTAGGCGAATTCATTGCCGCAATGTCGACCTGCTCGGCAACACCGTCGTCCGACGTGCAGACGATGGCACTGACACCTGCGGAATTGAAACGGTATTCAAAATCGTGAGCCTGAAGCTGACTCGTGGCGGGGATCGCCACCGCACCCAATTTGTGCAGAGCAAGGATCGCAAACCAGAACTGATAATGGCGCTTCAGCACCAGCATCACGCGGTCTCCTTTTTTGATGCCGAGCGATTTGAAATAGTTGGCACACTGAGCGGAGCCTCTCTTCATGTCGTTGAAGGTGAAACGGCGCTCCGTTTTATCCTTTGATATGTATATCATCGCCAGCTTGTCGGGATCGCGCTTGGCAAGCGCATCGACGATGTCGAAAGCAAAATTAAATTTGTCCTCACCGTGGAAGTCGATGGCGGTGGGCGCACCGTTTCCGTCCTCGTCAACGGTGACAAAGGAGTTGCTGATGAGCTTTTTCTGCGAGTTTCTGGCAGGGAAGAAGGTGTCGCGGAGCACGGGCTCTGCGGTGCTGTCACCGGGGAGCACCACCGCAACGAAATAGCAGTCTGCGCCGTCAACGGCGATCATGCCGTGGGGAGTGGAGCTGTTGTAGAAAATGCTGTCTCCCTCACCCAGATATTCAACGTTGTCGCCTATCTGCACCTTGAGCCTGCCGCTCATGACGAAGTCGAATTCCTGTCCGGAATGCTTTGCCAGATGGATCGGCTTGTCCTGAAGCGTCTGACTGTATTCGTAATGTACCCAGTAGGGCTCACCGATCTTCTTGCGGAACATGGGCGCCAGATTCTGTATCTGGATGCCGTCTTCCTTGGCTGTCTCCTGGCCCTGGCCCTTGCGGGTCACGGTGTAGGACTGAAGATGTGCGCTCTGACCTTCAAGAATATCGCTGATGCCGATGCCGAAAACGATGGAGCACTTGTGGATAAAGGAAAAGGGAAAATCCACGCTCCCGGCTTCATACTGTCTGTATTCATCCAGCGTGGTTTCGGTCTTTTCGGCCATCTGGGCCTCGGTAAGGCCGGTGATCTCACGCATTTCGCGGATTCTTAATGCTACCTCCTGCAGTTTTGCAGTTGATACGTTTGACATTGCAGACACCTCTTTTTCTGAAAAAAACAAACCCGTCTCAATAACTTTGAGACGGGTGAAACTCACTCGCGGTACCACTCAAATTGCAGTAGATACTGCCACTCTCGGAATCGGTTAAATTCCTATGCTTTCACGCAGCAATCACGGGAAACGCCTACACCCCGGAGGGTTCGGGAATCCGGCTCGGAAGTGATAGGTACATGCGTTTCGGCTTCCGGTTCACACCAACCACCGGATCTCTGGGAGCACTCCTGCAGACCGTCTTCGTCACAGCCTTTTATTTAATTCACTTTACCTTGATAAAGTATATGCAATTATATCACGCGGATTATTCTTTGTCAATAGTTTTTTTGAAAAAATATTCTCATTTTATTATAATATATATTGTCCCGAAACGCCGCCGATCCAATGCCGCCCGCCGATTTGCATGAAGCTCCGCGCAAATGTTCAAAAAGTTGCAGTTTTGTATGAAATTGCAACTGCAACGTCATAATGTTTCAAATCGACGGGAGGACATCGGCGGTCATATCACTAAAGTGTTCACCGAATCGGCGGGAAGCTCAAACGAAAGCTCGTTGCCGTTCATGCCGATGCGCACCGTGTGAGGGCGGGAAAAAGGATTCTGCAGTATCAGCACGGTACTGCCGTCGGGATTGCGGAAAGCGGCAGAGTTGGATGTCAGGTGTCCTCCGAGCTTTATTCTCCGTGCTCCCGGCAGGATGAAACGGGAAAAATGCTTCATTATGTAGTATTCGTGGTTAAGACGGAATTCTCCGTTTTTAACCGTTATCATCGAGTTCTGGTGCCAGCCCCACGTGCTCATGCCGCCGGAGGCGAGAACGGGATTCCAGTATGTGTACGCGCGCACACCGTTCGTAAGATAATGGCGGAACAGCCCGAAAACGTATTTCGCATATTCCCAGGTGTTCTCACCGTCACCGCATTCGTTCTCGGTCTGAACGGTGTAAACCTCGGGATAGCTTTCGTGTATAAGGGGAACTATCGCTTTGCTCGCCCACTGCAGACCGATGCCTGCCGTATACCGTGCTGCATCCGGGTCGAGCATGAGAGCGCTGACGTAGTCGTTGTAGGTCTTCACCTCATCGGAATTTATCGTGCCGAGGAATATTCCGGTGTCGATGCCCCGCTCCTCAAACAAAGGACCGAGATACTTGCCGATGAAAGTGATGAACTGCTCTCCCGTCCAGCGGCAGGAAGCGAATTTCTGATCCGCAAAGGGCTCGTTCTGCACGTGGATGGCATCAATGCGGATGCCCTCCGCCCGGTAAGCCTCCGCGAACCTGGCAAAATACAGCGCATATGCCCGGAGATTCTTTTCTTCCATCACCAGAGTGCCGAAATTGTATGCCTTCGGATATTTCATCCATGTGGGAGGGCTCCACGGAGAAGCAAACAGACGGATATTTCCGTTCCGCTCAAAAGCTCCGCGTATCATGGGGAGAAGATAGCGGCGGTCGCGGTCGATGGAGAAATGCTCCATCTCATAATCCCCGTCGGTCTCATCGTAGCTGTACCAGCTTTCGGCATAATCGCTGGCACCGATGGGCATGCGGCAGAAATTGAGCCGGAGCCCGTCCTCCCCGGGGGAGTACAAAAGGTCGAGCACTTTTTCATGCATCTCATCCGGCAGCTGACGGAGAGCGATCTCGCATAGCTCGTTGAAGCATGCGCCGAAACCGTCAATGACCTGATCAAACTCTTCGGAAAGCACCAGTTCGGAAAAGCTCTCAGCCTTAGGCGGCGCATAGCTCATCTTTTTCCACGGCTCCGTTTCCGTGGTGGAAAACCAAATGATCTTATCGGTATCAGCCATAATTATCCCCTCCGTTTCCTATACGAAAATTATACCACACCCCCGAAAAATGTCAAGGCGAAGTGCTTATGTAAACCCGCCGTTTCATGAACGTGAGGTACACGAAAAATCAAAGCGCACAAAAAACATGTTCACAAAAAATTAACATTCTCCCGGACGGATCTATTCGTTCCGGGGACTGTTTTTTTATTCCGGAAAAAGCGGATCGGTACAACTTTATGTATCCCTCGGATGAGAGCGGCACAACATGTCGCATATATCGGAAATGGGATGATCCTCCTCCCGGCACAAAGGGTAAAATGACCTCGGCTGTTGAAATTTTCCAAAAGATATGATATAATGATAATCTGCTCTCCATATAATTTTATCGGGCAGACAAGTAACAATTATTGATATTTTGTTATAAAATACTACAAAAAATCGGAGGAAAACATGAAGAAATCCACAAGAATGCTTGCTGTGCTTCTGACGGCGGTCATGCTTCTCGGGATGTTCCCGATGAGCGTGTTTGCCAATGATGCACAGCCCGAAGACGGTCTTCTCCAGACTTTCAGGGCAAAATTCGTATCCGGCGCAACAAAGAACGCCGCCGGCGATTATGTCTGGACCCCGGACGGCACCCAGGGACACGAGTTTATATACCGTGTCACTTATGCCTTTTCCGGAATCGGAGAATATGCAGCGGATTCCATCGAGATCCGTGTGCCCAAGTCCGTTCTCCGCGACCGCAGCGGAAACACCGCTGACAAATACGATATTTCCGTTCCCGAGGCAGGTACCGAGAATCTTCCCGATACTGCGTACTTTGTCTATACCGTGGACGGAGACGACATCGTTATCACCAACCGTATCCCCGTAGCCGCAGGCTGGGCGGGATATATCGATATCGGTTACGTTGTCACCAAGTCTGCGTTTGATTACGTTGACTACGGCGGCGAGAACGATGAATCCGCACCCTTTGAAGCGGAGATCAGCGTTACCCGTGACGGTAAAACTGACACCGCAGCCGACGAGGCGGATCACGTCTTTATCGACACCAACGCCAAGGTGACCTCCACCCAGAAGGCACAGAAGGGCAACCTTATCACCGAATGGGACAAAAGCTGGGGCCCGGCTCCCGCTGATGCAGGTGACTATTACTATCTGGTGTGGACTCTTACCACCGCCGTTACCGCAAACCAGCCTTACAGATATGAGATCAATGATATCTTTGAAGAGCTGGACGGCGAAATAGTAGGCTACAAGCTTCAGGGCGAGAGCAGATACTCCGACGTGAACTACATAGATAACTGCAGATTCACCGGCACGAGATACGATTACGTTCTTACGAAACATCTGAAATCCACCTACGACAGAATCATAGCCGAACAGACTCAGAAGAACGAACGCAGGACCTATAAGCTCACCAACAGCGAGACCGTAACCGTTACTCCCGCAGACATGGCTGATCCTGCTTCCTCCAAGACCGGCAATGCTACCTTCACCTATGAGATGAAGGAGTGGAGAACGCCCAACGGCAAATTCATTTTCCACGTTTACGGTATCGACTATAACGGCGTCGTAAATACCAAGAACGAGTCCACCAAGCTTTCCAGCTATGAGCTGGAAGACCTCAAAGAGGGCAATCCCGGCGGTGTCGAAGCTATCGAGAACCTCCGCTACACCTCTTATGTGACGGGTAATCCCTACCCCTGGACCGTAGACGGAGATGTTAATGATCCCGCCTCCTACGGTAAGGTTCCCGTAAAGGTCTTCATTGAGAACTATACGTTCAATCTGCCTGACGGAGAGCCTCTCGGACCCGACGATTACGAGATCACCTCCATCACTCCCAGATACAGCGCACGTACCGCGACATTCAGCGAGAATGAGCAGAACTTTGTATCCTCTCCCGCAGTGTACGGCGAGAACGACTACTTTAATATATATGTAAAAACCGAATCCGGCGATCCCGTTCTGGCGGCCGTATATCACCTGAATACCGATGAATATACAGATCTGAACGGGGAATTCGTCGACGGCGTTTCCGGCAAAGACCTTTTGCTGAAGCCCGGCACGGGCGTAACAGGCTATGCCATCGAGACCTTCACCGCCATGTACTCCTTTGAGTACGGTTCATACGTGGGCCTCACGCTGAAACGCTCCGATGACGTTCTCGAAAAGATCGGCAGCGATCCCAGAACACGTCTCACCGATAACGGCGTAGCAACGGTCACGGATAACGGCGGCGAAAACCTCACCGTCATGACGGATTTCGGTGACGATTTCCTTATGGGTATCGAGCGTGTCGGATCCGTCAAGAAATCCGTGCTCAGCTACCGCAACGATAAAATCAACCGTAAGTTCAAAACCACCTGGCAGGCCCAGATGAGCGAGACTTATCATGACGTTGACTCCAGCCTCAAGTACGTTGAGCAGCAGAGCGGCGTGTTCTACGACCTCCTTCCCGAGGGCGCGAACTGTGACGTTACCTCCGTCAAAGCGTACGCAGACGGAACGGAGCTCCGTTTCGGCAGCTATACCGTTTCCACCGTAGAAAACTACGCACACGGCCAGACTCTCCTTGTCGTCCGTATCCGTGTACCCGCAGAGCAGTATAAGATAGAGTATACCACCTATACCTCCTGGGATGCTCTCAAGGACTACGGCAGCGCCTTCCTTAATGCCGTCGCATATGAGACAGGCAACGCCACCATCGGCTCCGGACGTCCCGATGACGGCGGCACGATACGCAACCATGAGTACATGGCGGACCTCGATCCCGATACCGACGATAAAAAATTCATCTATGCCGATTACAGCTTCAGACCTTCCATCGTTACCAGCGGTAACATAGGTCTTTATAAGAAGGTGCTCGGCAACGACAAGACCGATTATTCCGAAAGCGCCGAAACGAGCATCGGGGATATCTATTCCTATCAGCTCCGTTTTGCAACAGACCTTTCCGAAAAAGCGACCGACCTTGTTCTTTACGACTCTCTTGAAAACTATAAGGGCGTGGGCGGATCCGACTGGTACGGCTCTTACTACGATATAGACCTATCCCAGGCGGAAAAGCTCGGCATCGCTCCGGTAGTATATTTCTCCACCGTTGAGGATCTTGCCATAACCGAGGCGAACTCCGTCGATAACGCTTCCGTCTGGACCGCAGAGGAAGATTTCACGGGAGATAAGTCCGATATCACCGCAGTAGCGGTAGATCTGCGCAAGGATTCCTTCGGCGCAGATTATGAGATGCCGGTCGATACCTCTGTCAACGTGCGTATCTTCATGCTGGCACCCGCCGTATCTCCCGAGAGCGAGGACGGCTATCCCACCGCATACAACAATACTTACCTCAACTTAAAGCATATCAACGTTGAAACCGGCCTTATCGATGAGGAATCCGAGCTTATCCATCAGGATTATACTCAGATCAAGCTCAAGGTCACAGGTGACGTTGAACTGAAGAAGGTCTCCGAGGATGATGAGGAGATCACCGTCGAGGGCGCAGTGTTCCGTATATACGGTACCTCCGCATACGGCAACACCTACGATAAGACCTTCGCCACCGCACCCGACGGTACCATCACCGTCGAGGACCTTGAAATGGGCGATTATCTCATGCAGGAGATTGAAAGCCCCGATGATTATTTCATCAACGAAACTCTCTGGCACGTTACCATTGATGATTCCGGCAGAACGATTATAGACAACGCCGTTCTCGAGGATTGCTACGTTATTACCGATAAGACCCGTATCCACGGAGATCTTCCCATCCATAAGATAGGTGAGATCGACAACAGCGATGCGACCAAAGGACTTTCCGGCGTAACCTTCAGACTTGTCGGCACGTCCGATTACGGTACGGTATGCACCCTTTATGCGGTCACGGATGCGGGCGGAAAAACTGCATTCTATAATATAGAAAAGGGTGAGTATACCCTCACCGAGATAGCCACCGCAGAGGGCTATCAGCTCCCCGTTGAAAACGAGTGGACCGTTATCTGTGACGATACCGGCTTCGTGTACGTTGAAGGCTTCGATGCTCTCAGCGGCGAGGTCGAGATCATCAACGAGCCCTTCCATAGCTTCAGCTTCTTCAAGCTCAACGCCGCTAACCGCTCGAAGACCGTTGAAGGCGCAGTCTTCACCCTCACCGGCATCTCCGGTAAGGGCACGGTCGTCGATATGACCGCTGTCTCCGATGCGAACGGCGTCGTGACCTTCTCGGATCTCGAAGCGGGTACCTATACCCTCACCGAGATCGAAGCCCCCGAGAACTATAAGCTCGATCCCACTCCCTATACCGTGACCGTCGCCGCAGACGGCACCGTGACCGGACTTGATAAGCTTTCCGCTTACTGGTCCGACGTCACCGGCTTTGAAAAATATTTTGCGGTCCTCAACGAGCCCGAGTACAACGGTGAGATCACCGTCGTCAAAAAGTGGGACGATAACGAAGAGGACACTGCAGACCGTCCGATCCCCGTGGTGCATATCAGCACCGAGGAGCCGGAGTTCAATAAGCCCTACGCCACCTTCGACCACGATCTGTGGATTGACTTCAAAGCGCCGTATTTGAATCAGATTTACCCCAAGCAGACGCCTTCTCCCATAGAAGAAGTCCGCCGCTCCTATGACGCCGCTCCCGCTGCGAACGCCGTGAAGGTGGACGACGGAACGACCGATTACAGCATTTACGCATGGTGTGACGAGGACGCGCAGATCATCTACTGGTGGACCGATGCCGCCGTCGCCTTCCTGCCCGAGGACGCAAGCAATATGTTTGCGCACTTGGACAGTTGTAAGTCCATCGACCTGAAGGGCATTTCCGCTGTCAGAACGACAAATATGTCCTATTTCTTCGATTATGATAAATGTCTTGTCAGTCTCGATCTCTCCGGGCTCGATACCTCCAACGTCACGGATATGTCCTATATGTTCGCCGATTGCGCGTATATCTGTGACGCCGTCTCCGACTGGAGCATTCTCGATACCTCCTCCTGTACGAACATGTCTTATATGTTCTACCACGTGGAAGCGGACGAGATGGACATCAGCCCCCTCGACGTTTCAAACGTGCGCAATACCTCTCACATGTTCCAGGGAAGCAAGATCAAAAAGCTTGTGATGCAGGATATGGTCTGGTCTTCAATGTATTCCCCCGAAAATATGCAGTCCATGTTCTACCTCTGCGATCCGGAAATGACGCTGGATATGAGCGGAAGCGCTTTCCCGGGATTGTCGGG
This sequence comes from Candidatus Avispirillum sp., assembly GCA_045641325.1. Classification (GTDB taxonomy): domain Bacteria; phylum Bacillota; class Clostridia; order Oscillospirales; family CAG-272; genus Avispirillum. The sequence continues at coordinate 5,331 of JAZUGU010000148.1, read as the reverse complement.
CCTCGTATCCGGTGAGGCAGGTATCTTTGCCAAATCCAATATCAAGGAACTGATCCTGAAGGACTGCGACTTCTCGGGCGTTACTCGGCTGGACTCGTCCTACAACGACAGAACGGGTCCGTTCATGGAGATGCTGTATCTGACCAAGCTGGATCTGAGCGGGGCGAACTTCGCCTCTCTGACGAGCATGGGGAATCTGTTCAATGTGAATTTTACCTCTTCTGATTATTCAAAAAGAACCCGCAATCTCGAATGGTTCAGCATGGAGGGCGCGTATACGCCGAAACTGGAGTATCTGAACTCAACGTTTTATGTGTGTGAAAAACTCGCATACGTCAACCTTGCGGGCATTGACGCGACGCATGTCAAGAATTTGGCCTCGACATTCTGTGGCTGCAAGGCTCTTGAGACGATCGACTTCACGGGTACCACCTTTACGTCTCTGCTGTACCTCTCCAGCCTGTTCGAAGGTTGTAATATGCTTTCTTCCGTTGATCTTTCCAAGTTCGACACGTCCGGCGTTACGACTATGGAAAATATGTTCCGGAGCTGCAACGCTCTGACGGAGCTTGACCTGAGCAGCTTTGATACGTCCTCCGTTACAATATTCGATTCTATGTTCAGGAACTGCACCAACCTGAAAACGATCCGCGTTTCCGACGGATGGACTGTATCCGGCAGCGCGACAGGCAGCAGTATGTTCGACAGCTGCAGCGCATTGGTCGGAGAAAAAGGCACGAGCTATGACGTTCACCACGTCATCGGCAAGACCTACGCGCACGTCGACGGCGGTACGGATGACCCCGGTTACCTGACCTATAAGGCGGCCGTTCCGTTCACCCCCTACGTGCCCGAAGCACCCGTAAAGCCCGTGGATCCCGATACCCCGGATGAACCCGAATACGAGCCGTGGCTGATGCTGATTCCCGGTGTTATGTATGATTGGGACACCGATGAGATGCTCCCGGGCGGCTTCAACGATCAGTTCAAACGGTATTTCGGCAGTGCCACCGCCTTCCGTAAGGGCGATGCGATGCCCGCCGACGGCGTGACGAAGTACGATTTCACTGATACGGAGAACTCCGATCCCGACACGCACATCTGGCTGTGGCAGGACGGCGATACCGTTTACTGGTATCCCGAAGGCGCAGATCCGTACATCACCTATAATCTCAACAATATGTTCGCCGGCTGCACCAACCTGAAAAGCGTCGACCTCACCGGTTTCCGCGGCACTTATACGATGGCACTTGACGGTAAAGAGTACCCGATGGTTGAAACCGCTTCGTATATGTTCGAAGGCTGCACATCTCTTGAGGAAGTCAACTTCGGCGACCTGACGTTCGGCGGATTTGTCGATGAGTACGAAGATTGGTGGTACGGCTGTCAGGAAGTGGAAGGAATGTTCCGCGACTGCACCTCCCTCAAACACCTCGACCTGAGCGGCCTGACGCTGGAAAGCATCTGGAACGCCGCGTCTATGTTCGAGGGCTGCACCTCGCTCATCGACGTGAAGATGCCCGACTTCGCACCGCTCGACTTCGGCGTTACCGAAGGCATGTTCGCCGGCTGCTCGTCTCTTGAAACCGTTTACGTTTCGGAGCGCTGGCAGATGGCCGAGTACTCCGAGGGCGAAGATATGTTCGACGGCTGCGTGAAGCTCGTCGGTCAGAACGGCACCGCTTATTCCGCCGACCACACCGACTGGGAATACGCCCGCATCGACGAGAACGGCACTCCCGGCTACTTCACCTATATGGAGCCGACTACCCGTGAGCCCATTGACCCCATCAATCCCAAGACCAAGACCTACGATTCCAACAGCGAAATGGGCGTCGAGGGCGATCTTGAAAAGTGGATCGACAACGGCGACGGCACCTGGTCCTACACCTTCAAGGTCTTCGACGAAGACAACACCTATTTCGTCTGGGAAGACGACGTTCCCACCTATTTGGGCGATATCACCGTTCTGAATCCCGAGCAGATCCAGTACGTTGCGCATAAGGGCGCGCCCGTCGTCACCATCACCAACTCCAAGGAATACACGGACGGCGGTCTCATCCTCCGCAAGCAGGTCGAGGGTACCCTCACCCGCGAGGAGCAGGAGAAGGCCTTCACCTTCACCGTCACCGTCAACGATCTGCCCGATGGCTGGTACGGCAGCGCCGAGTTCGTAAACGGCGTTGCCACCGTCTCCCTCAAGGCAGGCGAGTCCGTCTCCATCAGCGAGATTCCCGCTGGTCTTACCTACACCGTGGTCGAGACCGATCACGAAGGCTTTGACGTGACCTACGAAAACGCCTCCGGCACGGTCGAAGCGGGCAAGGTCGTCACCGTTTCCGCTACCAACACCAAAATCGTTCACCCGACCGGTGCTCTTAACGTGAAGAAGATCGTCACCGGAGACAACGCCGAGGCAACTCAGACCTCCTTCCCGTTCACCGTCACCCTCACGGGCGACAAGATCTCCGGCACGCAGACCTTCGGCGGCTTCACCTTCACCGACGGTGTTCTCAACTTCACCCTCAAGGCGGGCGAAAGCATCACGATAAGCGAGCTTCCCGCAGGCACTGCTTATACCGTAACCGAGGAGCTTCCCGACTTCTACGTACAGGAAGACGCTACCGGCTGCATCGGTACCATCGTTGAAAACGTAACTGCCCAGGCAGTTATCACCAACAGACCCATCCCCGAGCTCGTTATCGGCGGCAAGTGCAGCTTCGTTCTCGAAAAGCAGCTCAATGGCTTTGCCACCACCGATGAGTATCTCTTCACCGTGATCATCGAGGGACTTCGTCCCAATGCCACCTATACCGTTTCCGACGGAACCACCTTCACCGCGAACGCTGCGGGCATCGCCACCTATACCGCATCCCTTGCGGGCGGCGAATCCCTCGCATTCAATAAGCTTCCTCTCGGTACGGCGGTCACCGTCATCGAGTCTGCCTGCGATTATAAGGCGTCCTACCGTGTGGTAGAGGGCGGCACCGTGGTCGACTCCGCAGTAAACGGCAAGGCAAATACCGACCTTTCCACCAAACGCCGCGCTCTCACGGAAGGCCTCGTTCCCACGTTCACCTTCACCAACAGCCCGGACGTATGGCGTGTAGGCTTTGCAAAGACCAATGACATGGGCGAATTCATCGCCGGTGCACTCCTGCAGATCCTCAACTCCGACGGTCTGGTCGTTCACGAATGGACCAGCTCCGATGATGAGATGGAAGAGGTCGAGCTCCAGACGGGAAGCTACGTCCTCCACGAGGTTTCCGCACCCAGCGGCTACGGCGTTGCAGATGATATCGCATTCACCGTATCTGAAGACGGCCAGCTCATCGTTGATGACGAAGAGGTCGGCACCTTCCTCGTAATGGAAGATCCCCGCTTCGATGAGATCGTTCCAGATGTGGTCGTCATCGACTACGGTATCCCCGTAGATATCGATGCCACCATGAACGATCCCTACGATAATACCATCCATTCTATCGGCAAAACTGCACCCGAAGGTTATGATATCAATACGGGTATCTCCGATGATGCATTCTTCTCCGAGAAGAAGCTTACCTTCGAAAACGGCACGTTCGAGATCGTGGGCAACGAGATCCGCTTCACGCCCAAGACAATGATCTTCGACGAACCCATAACCATCTATTACGATACCGCAATTCCTTATTATAAGAACGGCGAGACCCACACCGAGTATCTCTACTCCAGCGTCACCGTAGTTCCCGCAACCACCATTTACTATGAGGATGATTTCGTCACCTTCAGCGGCGATTGGGAGAGCGCGGGCACCTACGAGAACAAGCTGCAGGATCAGGATCGTCCCGGATTCTCCGGCATCACCGTTATCGATGCCGATGATATTTACGGCTACGATCCCGCATACAGCAAGTGCGCAGAGTATTCTCTCGGCTCCACAATGAAGGCGACCGTTTCCAAGACACAGAAACTGGGTCCCACGGCGACCTTCACATTCGTCGGCCGCGGATTCGATATCATATCCCTGACTGACCCGGATCAGGGCCTGATCCTCATTCAGGTCTTCGAGGGAGAGGATACCACCGGAACTCCCAAGTATTACTGGGCAGTGGATAACTACTACGGCTACACTCTCGATAAGATGCCCAACCTTACACTCGAGGATAACGGTACACTCTATCAGATCCCCGTAGTCAGAACCAATAACGATCTCCTGCCTTACGGTAAATACACCGTTGTGATCATCCCCATATACGATGAACTGCACGATATCGATAAGAACGGAAGCTATGACTTCTGCCTCGATGCCATCCGCATCTTCGATCCCGCATACGGCAACGATTTTGCAGAGGGATGCTATCTTGAGGATAATGAAGCGTACCCGCAGTATATCGAGATCAGAAATCAGCTTCTCGGACAGGGCGCATTCGATACCGAGGATGCAAAGATCACCGGCGCTGTCTTCATAGATGACTTCGGCCTTGCCGGAACTCTTGCCGATTACTACAACTACGGACCGAATAACGAGGTTTACCTCGGACTCGGACAGTCCATAGCATTCAAGCTGACCTCCAAAGCATACGATAAGGTTGCCGCAGTACACCTCGGCGCAAAGTGCGTGAACGGCGATGTATCCTTCGCAGTAAACGGAAGTGCAACTCCCTTCACGATCAGCACCTGTACCGATATGTTCTACGATATCACACCTTACGTTGAGTGGAGCTCCAACGAGAGCGACGTTATCATCATCACCAATAATACGGAGAACGTCCTCTCCATCACCGATATCAAGATCACCTATACTGCAGATCCTTCAGGTGCTCCCGCACAGCTGTTAATGACACGTTCTGCAGCGCGCAGCGCAGCAGGAACAGTCCTCTCTGCATATGAATCCGCACTGGACAGCTACGGCAACGTATTCTACCGCGGCGATGTCAACGGCGATGGCGCAGTCAACGCAAAGGACCTTAATATGCTGAGAAAAGCACTTGCACAGGATGACACTGCAGGCCTCTGCGCAGGCGCAGATGTCAACGGCGACGGCATCGTCGGTGCTGCCGATGTCATCAAGCTGAGGAGGATCCTCTCAGAACTTGATAAAGCGGTGAAGGGAATACAGATAGTAAAAGATTGAGAAAAGGAGAACGAAAAGATGAAAAAGAATTATAAGAAACCCGAAATAGCTTTTGACAGCTTTGAGCTCTCCCAGAGCATCGCAGGCGACTGCGTTGCGATCTCCAACCAGGATGAAGGAACCTGCGCCGTAATGATCGGCGGACTTTCCCTCCTGAACACGAGCATGTGCATGATCACACCTCCTCCCGGAGATAACAAGATCTGCTACGACGTTCC
>JAZUGU010000147.1:0-9324 GCA_045641325.1 Candidatus Avispirillum sp. | reverse complement strand
TCCCCCGAAGATATAACATCACTTATTCTGGAGTAGAAAATGAAGGATACAATGCAGGACCCAAAAATGGAATATCTCTTCGAAAGTATCCTTGAGCTGAAGACACGCGAAGAGTGCTCGGCTCTTTTCGACGATCTCTGCACCATGAACGAGATGATCGAAATGTCCAACCGCATGGCGGCGGCAAAAATGCTTTCCGACGGAAAAACATATACGGAGATCATAGAAAAAACAGGGCTCTCCACGGCGACTATCAGCCGTGTGAACCGCTGTATCAAATACGGAAGTGACGGATACGCATCCGTTATCTCAAGGCTCAACGACCGCGGCATCACGCTGAAAACGGAGGATGGATCCGATGAATGACGGCGCATATTCCGCACTTTTCAGAGGATACGATAAGCTGAACAGCGAAACCGATTATGCCTCATGGGCGGATTTTATCGAGGAGATCTTCAGAAAATTCGGAAAAGGCACCGAAAGCGTCCTCGATCTGGGATGCGGCACGGGCGCGATGACCTTTGAGCTGAGGCGCAGAGGCTATGACATGACGGCGGTGGATATCTCCCCGGAGATGCTCTCCGTGGCAAGGGATGCGGCGGAGGAAAACGGTATCTCCGATATCCTCTGGCTGTGCCAGGATATGAGGGAGTTTGAACTTTACGGCACGGTAAACGCCGCAGTATGCTGTCTTGACGGCATCAACCACCTGACGGGAGCGGGCGATCTGGACCGTTGCTTTTCCCTTGTCCATAACTATCTTGACCCGGACGGAATATTCGTTTTCGACGTGAACACGCCCCATAAATTTGAGAATTTCTACGGCGACCGTGACTATATCCTTGAGGATGACGGCGTCATGTGCTGCTGGCAGAACGATTACGATAAAAAGCGGGGAGTGTGTGACTTTTATCTTTCCGTTTTTGAGGAGAGAGAGGACGGCGCATGGGAAAGAACGGACGAGGTAGTCCGCGAGCGCTGTTACGGAAGAGAAGCGCTTGAAAAGGCGCTTCTAAAGAACGGTTTTGAGGTCTGCGGATTCTTCGGCGGATTTGATTTCGGAGAGCCCGGGAAAGACTGCGACAGATGGTATGTTGCCGCAAGAGTGTGCGATAAATAATTTTTTCAAAATCTTTGAAAAAGTTCTTGACAAACATACTCCTCTATGATATACTCTTTCTTGCGCGAGCGGTTTGAGAGTAATGCTGGTGTAGCTCAGTCGGTAGAGCGGCTGATTTGTAATCAGCAGGTCGGGGGTTCGAATCCGTCCACCAGCTCCAACCCTGCGAATTGAATATGGGGGAATTCCCGAGCGGCCAAAGGGGGCAGACTGTAAATCTGTTGTCAGTGACTTCGATGGTTCGAATCCATCTTCCCCCACCAGAGAGTCAAGTTTTCGAACTTGGCTCTTTCTTATTCCAAAACGACTTATTCCTTACTCTCGCAAGGGATTTCGGCATTTGCTCGGAAGAGGCGCAATTCACTTAAAATGACTTGATGTGCTTACGGTTGCACACGGGTTGCACACGTAAAAATCCGATATTCCCCTATAAATAAAGGGTTGCGCCATTCTGTCGGTTATCGGTTGCACACTTTTCTCGATTTTACGTGATTTTGAGCATTTCAAAGGCGATACAGAACATTTGTTCGCCCTCTCGGTAAAATTATGCCAACTACATAAGAAAGCGCAGTACAGAGCCTCTCACGGCAAAATTCAATAGGACACACAACAAAAGAACGAGGCGTTATGCCTCGCTCTCATTTTTTATTTGCGGTTGCCTCCGGGAAGATATGTGCCGTTGCTCGCCCTCACTTTGCTCACACTTCACGCCACCAAAACAACCGATTGTTGTCGCGGTTTTGTGCTGAATTTGTGCATGGCTCGTCCTTTGCCCGCTTTTGCATTTTCCCGTTGTTCGCCCGTTGTTCACTTTGACGGTTTTCTCTCGGTTCGCTCTCGGTTCGTTCCGGGGTTCTCAACTACTCGCCCGAAATTGACACCTCCCCTCGCGCGCCTTGTGGGGTATTTTTATTCCCTCCCCCTCGGTGCTCACGTCCTTTGCCTATTTTTCACTATGGCGGGCGTTCCAAAAACACACGCGACGATCTGGCGCAATGTTTTTGAGGTATCCGCGACGGTCAACTGTAATAACGATTCGTTACGGCACACGGGAGGGTTGCGCGCAGAATATTATGGAGGTTTATTCATGCCTCCCCCTCGGTGCTCATATTCTCATAGCTTCTCCTCAACGATGCTTCAAAGAAATCGTCCGTATCAAAACTTCCTCGTCTATGTTGTGACGATTCGTTATACGATTCTTCATTGTCATTACCATTGTCATTTCCATTGTAGTTGTCATTTTGAAATGATAGCGCTCCTCCCTCGCCTATATGTTTAACAAACGACCTAACTGTATCGTTATGAGAAAAGACCGCACCCGTCTTGATGTATTCAAGCAAGACTATGTCCTTGACATTCAGAGCCTCTTTAACCAAGAGGTCAAACACCGGGCGACCTCCTTTCACTATGGAATAATTGAGGTAATTACGAATAGCGACTTCTTTCGTGCTATGTGAATACTTGATGATGCCGTACTTATTCTCGAACTTGTCCAACATAGATAACGCCTCATTTTCCGTACAACCTACCTCAAAAGCAATTTGCCGTGGAAGTATTTTGTATATGCCCAATTGCGTTGTATGTGGGTTTGTGAGGAGGTACAACAAGAATAGTTTTTCATCGCGGGAAAACTCGACAGATACTTTTTCGTCTGTCCAGAAGTCTGTCGATACTATTCTCTTAACGCTCATGTCTTACGCCCTCTCCCTTTCCCATATTCATTCCGAAAGTCAACTTCCAAGTCTGCACGTTTTGTCGCGGTCAGATCGTCGACAACTTCCGGGTTCTTTTTCTGTATCTCTCGACGTTCCCGTATTAGTGTTGTATAGCTCGGAAGTCCATACTTCTTTGAATTTGTGAACACCTCTGCAACCGTCGATAATTCAGTTTCGTACTCCGGGAATAATGGTATACGCCTTTTGACGATCTCACCGAATAAGATATTGTCATTTGTCCTCGTCAGAGGTACTTCATGCAATGCTTCGTTTATTCGGCTCTTTAACGTATCGCACATAATCACACCCGCCTTTCCGATGCCCACGTTTCGAACGCGGTTTTCTGTACTTTGAGGTTCTTGCCGACTCTTATTAACGGAAAATCTTTCCGATACATAACTTCACGCGCCGTCTGGATCGAGCAACCGAGAAGTCGTGCTACATCTTTCGTATTGTAAAAAATTGTGTCCATATACTTGTAACTCCTTTCAGTATATGTTATAATGACTTTAGGAGAGGGAATAACTCTCTCCATAGGCGTACAAAGGCATATCCTTTCTCGCCGAGCTAACAAGAACGTGTAAACTCTTTCTCGGGAGGCACGTTCTTTTTGTTTTTACGTTCTTTCGCTGACAATTTTATCAACAATAGACCGTATGTTTTGCGTTTCCGCATCTGAAAACTCTTTACGCAAACGCCTTGAAAAGTCATTGTCCCTCATTCCGAGAGCATCAGCAACTTCCCATAATTTGACACCCGCACCGTGAATCATCTTTTTAATTTCGTTCCCACTCATGTTATCACCTCCTTTCTGGCATGATTATAATATTTTGCATAAATATCGGTCAAATATTAATAACAACAATTTTGACGAAATTCAATCATTTACATTGACTTTATGTTATTGTTGTTGTATTATGGTTATACGGATACAATAATAACAACGGAGGATGTTATGAAAGCCCCACAAGATAAACAATATGAGATGAATTTCGGAAACCGTGTCAGAGATTTAATTGAAAAGGCGGGAATGACGCAAGAGGATTTTGCAGAGGAAGCCGGAGTGAAGAATAGTACACTACAAGGTTATCTTCAAGGCAAGAGTCAACCAAAGGCAGAAACCATTGGAAATATAGCAAGAGCATTAGGCGTTACAACTGATGAACTGATATACGGTACAAAGGGCAACGCTTTGGCAAAGCAAGAATGGATACGCACGGAAGACATAATTAACGCCCTCTCAATTCTTGTTGACGCATATGGCGAATACGCAGTCATAACGCCTTGTAGCGAGCGGGGTAGCATGCATATAGAAATTACCGATATAGTTTTGGAGTCACTCGCCGACAAGATAAATGCCTTAAAAAAAGTCAGACATGAACTCGAGGATGCGTATTACAAAGCATTCGACTCGTTATTTGAAAATTTATACTTCGACAATGAGTCCCACACTCTCGAATTTGAACCAGATAGTCTTCCGTTTTGATAATAGGAGGTTGTTGCGATGCCGAGTAAATCAAAGAAAAGGGCAAACGGAGAGTATGCCGTATATAAGAATAAGGCAAACGGGAATTATCGTGGACAAGTCACCGTCGGAAGAGATGAAAACGGCAAACTGATTCGGAAGTCAGCAACCGGGAAAACACAGTTAGAAGTCATCGACAAGCTCCGCGAGATCGAAAACAAATACCGTACGGGTTTGTATCTGGACAAGAACAAAATCACGTTGTATGACCTCGGAAAGCTGATTCTCGACAAGGACAAGGAGAAAAATAAAATTGCGGAGGTCACGTACATTCGCAACATGGAAACGTTGAAACGTCTGTCCGCAATCTACAATATTCCGATACAAGAACTCAACGACATAACTCTGGAGAACTTCATAAACGGACAGAAGTGTTATGCCGATACTACCATAGCTAAAACATACGCCTTTTTGAATAGGATACTTAACGAGGCAATACGTCGAAAGATTATTACCGAGAACCCGTTGAAAGACGTTGAAAAGCCCATATCCGACCAAGAGCGGAAGAAAGTCAGAGCCTTAACAGAAGAGGAGCAGAAGAAACTTTTCGACGTGCTGACGACAGAAGACGTACTGTACTCCCGTGAGATGATACTATCCATGTTAACTGGAATGAGAATGGGCGAGGTAATCGCATTAAAGGTCAGCGACGTGAACTTCCGATTCAATACCGTGACGATCAACCGTACCATGACGAGAGGGGAACACGGGAAAGCAGTCCTCGGTACAAAGACGAAAACGAAAGCGGGAGGAAGAACGCTCCAGATGTCCTCCGACGTTGCATACCTCTTACGCGATGCAATAGGCGACAAGGGAAATGATGAACTGATATTCACCAGAAAAGGCAAGCTGATAAGCACACCCGTTGTATATAGTCAGTTTAGAAGAGTCCTCGACAAGTACGAAATACTCGACACATCTATTCCCGGCGTTGTCGATCTACACTCACTCCGTCATACATTCGGAACGCGGTGCATAGAGGCGGGGGTCAACATAAAGACATTGCAAGATTTTATGGGGCACAAGGATATACAGACGACCTTGAACGTATATGCCGATGTTTTTGACAAGCTGAAAAGCGAGCAGACGGAGAAAGCAAGCGAGCATATGAAGAGCCTCGGTATCACTTTCGACACCAAAAGCGAGGCTCAAAAAAAGCAAGCATAATTCGTGCGGTTGCACACGGGTTGCACACGTTGAAATCAAAAAGCCTATGAAATAAGGGGAAGACGGCGTTTTTATCCAACTTCCCCCACCAAAAAATAACATCGCTGTGCGATGTTATTTTTTTATCCAAGCCGCAGGCTGCAAGCCGCAAGCGGCTTGGTATATCATCCGCCGTAAGGCGGTATATCATCAAAGGCGGCTCACCGCCTTTGTATATCATCACGGCGTCAGCCGTGCATTTTCTTTTCTGCGGCTTGATGAGATACAGCCCTTTCGGGTTGATGATATGCACGACTTCGTCGTGATGATATACAAGGCTTCGCCTTGATTTATTATATAAAATCTGTTATTATGATCTTGACAAACCGGAACTTGTCGGGATACAGGAGAATGATAAGCTAATGAGTAAAGTAAAACTTACAATAACAGAAAGCAGCTGCAGATGCGGATATGTCAAAAAGGGCGACACCTTTATTGTGGATGATCTGTGCCCGCCGTTGTGTCATGAATTGTGGAATGCGATCTATCCTTCGGTATATGCACTGAAAAACGGAGCGGAGCTTGATTACGGGAACGTCCGTGCAAAATGCTTTGATGCCATGTGTCCGGATGAATGCCGGGTGCATATTCACGGGGAAACCATAGAATAAAGACATCAGTAACATTTCTGCGTCGGCAGAAAGAAAAGCACCCCTCACGGGGCGCTCACTTAGGGATTTTTTCACCGCTGAACGGAAAGAAAAACAAGCATTAAAATCCAAGAACGGCGGGGAGTTCCCGAATATCTAATGAAAAAATGACCGAAACGAGAGTTTCGGTCATTTTATTATATCTTTCCTTTGTCCGTTCTAAACACCTGCCGTACCTCAGCCTTTAGGCTGTTACGCCGACGGTATTCAGAACGAACAATCAGCGGCGCCTCTCTCCCTATGTGAGCACCCCTCACGGGGTGCTTTTTGATTTATATATCAGCTCTGTCCACGTACTGTGCGGCGAACTGTGCTATGAATTCCTTTCTCTCCGCAAGGTTATCGCCCAGAAGCACGTCGAAGATGTGCTCTGTTGCCTCAGCCTCGCACTCGGTGACTCTGATGAGACGGCGGGTCGCCGGGTTCATGGTGGTCTGCCACATCATCCCGGGCTCGTTCTGGCCCAGTCCCTTCGATCTCTGGAGAGTGCACTTCTCGTTGCCCAGCTTTTCGATGATCTCCGCCTTTTCCTGCTCGTTATACGCAAAATAGATGCCGCTCTTCGCCGTTATCTCAAACAGCGGAGATTCTGCGATGAACACCCTGCCCTCCTTTATCAGCGTGGGCAGAAGTCTGTTGAACAGGGTGAGGAGCAGAGTTCTTATCTGGAAGCCGTCCTCGTCCGCATCGGTACAGATAATGATCTTCGACCAGCGCAGAGCATCTATGCTGAAAGGCGGCATATCCGTTTTCACCTTGGTCTTGAACTCCACGCCGCAGCCGATGACACGCAGAAGATCCACGATGATATCGCTCTTGAATATCCTGTCGTATGAGGATTTCTGACAGTTCAGCGTTTTGCCTCTGACCGGGATTATCGCCTGGAACTCCGCATCACGCCCCAGCTTACAGCTGGTCATTGCGGAATCGCCCTCAACGATATAAAGCTCACGGCGCTCGGGGTCCTTTGAACGGCAGGAAACGAATTTCTCCACACGGCTCGATACGTCGGTGGCGGCTGTCAGCTTTTTCTTGATATTGAGACGTTCCTTTTCAACGTGCTCACGGGTGCGCTTGTTGACCAGCACCTGTGTTATGAACTTGTCCGTATCCGAGGGGTTCTCCGCAAAATATATCTCAAGCTGTTCCTTCATATACGAGGTCAGCGCCTCTGCGATGAAGGAGTTTGTGATAGCCTTTTTCGTCTGGTTCTCGTAGGATGCCACGGTGGATGAGGAGTTCACCACAAGGGCGAGGCAGTCCTCGATATCGGAGAACGAGATCTTGCCCTCGTTTTTATTGTATTTGCCCATGGCACGGATCTGCTTGTCCACCGCATAGGTGAATGCGGTCTTTACCGCCTTATCGGGAGATCCGCCGTATTCCAGGAAGCTGGAATTGTGATAGTATTCCAAAAAATTCACCTGGTTGGACATACAGAACGCGATATCTGCGATGAGCCCGTACTCGTCACGGTCGTCACGGTCACGGCCTCTCACCTCCGCCATTCTGAAAAGTGTGACCGGGGTCTGCCCCGTTTCTCCCACTCTTCTGCCTATATAGTCCACGATACCGGTGGAATAATAATACTCGCTTTCAAAGAACGTGCCGTCCCGGTTCTCGTATCTGAACTTGAATCTGAGGCCCGCGTTGATGACTGCCTGCCGTTCAAGGATATCCTCGAAATATTCACGGGGGATCACGATATCGGTGAAGACCTCAAGGTCCGGCCGCCAATAGGTGAGCGTGCCCGTTCTGCGTTCTTTTTTATCAAGCTCCCTTATCTGAAGCTTTGACACGGGCTCGCCCTTTTTGAAGGACATATGGGCTTCCTCGGTGCCGTTATAGGAATACACCTCGAAGAAATCGGAGGAATACTGGGTAGCGCAGGCGCCGAGGCCGTTCAGACCGAGGGAGTATTTATAAACGCTGCCGCCGTCGTTGTTCTTGTATTTCGCTCCGGCATAAAGCTCGCAGTACACAAGCTCCCAGTTATAGCAGCCGTATTTTTCGTTGTATCCCATGGGAACGCCGCGTCCGTGGTCGTCCACCTCGATGGAATTGTCTTTATATACGGTGACCGTGATAAGGTCGCCGTATCCCTCTTTTGCTTCGTCTACGGAGTTTGACAGTATTTCGAAAAAGGCGTGCTTACAGCCCTCAAGTCCGTCCGAGCCGAATATGACCGACGGCTTCTGGCGGACTCGCTCGGCGCCCTCCAGCTTCTCGATGGACTGATCGTTATAAGTTGCCGCATTTTCTTTCTTTGCCATAAATATTTATCCTTATATTACCATTCGTATTTTGTAACGTTTCCGTTCTCATCCACAAGGAGGTATCCGCAGAGCGTGTACGCTCCGTCCTCACTTTCGTGGAGAGATACTCTTATCTTGGTGTACTCGGTGCCGTCCAACATTTCAATGCCGTCATAGGAGAAGGCATATTTCAGACCGGCGGGATCGTTTTCAAAAAGATAGCTTTTCGCCGCCTCCATTGCCGCTTCCCTTTTCGCATCCGCGGGATCGGTCTCGGGGGAGGTCTTTGTTTCCTCCCTTTCGGGGACGGTCACGTCCTCAAAGCCCGCGCGGGTATTTTCCGATGCGGTCTCCTTTTTCGCGTTCTCGTTGAGATAACTGCGCCTGCTGCAGGAGGAGAGAGCCAGCACCGCCGAAATAATGAGCATTACGGAAATGATTTTTTTCATAGTATTGACCGTTCCTTTTATTTCAGTCCCGAATTGAGCACCTTGAGATATGCGCCCTCGGTGAGTGTCTCCATATTATACAGGAAAAGCACGTTCTTTATGCCTTTTTCCTCGCAGAGACGGATGATGGAGCCGGAATAATATCTCAAATCTATCATAATGAGATTGTAGTGGCGGGAGAGGAACTGCACCGTTGAGTGGGAGAAGGAATCCTTGAGAATAAGGAGAGTTTCCCTTTCCTCGCCGTTTTTCGTGATCTCGGTGTAGCCGAAGTTTCCGCCGATAAAGGAAGCGTACTTATCCTTTTCGGAAAGGAATTCACGGACGAAATAGGAATCGAACACGGCATATACCCGGCCGTCCTCCTCAACGTATTCGCATCCCTCGTAGCCTTCAAATCTGCG
>JAZUGU010000146.1:0-9725 GCA_045641325.1 Candidatus Avispirillum sp. | reverse complement strand
TCCGGTTTTTGCTCTCTTTGCATTTGTGACGGTTCTTTGAATTTGCCGCCCATTGGCGGCAAAAGTCACAAATGGGGCTTGAAAACAGCATACTTGCGCCAGGCAGTTACTTCGTTTTCAAGTGGTCAGTGGTGAAAAAATTCCTAAGTGAAGCCCCGTAACGGGGCTCTTTTTATATTATCTTCAAAAATTCGAGAACAAGCTTTACGGAATCCTCCGCGGCTTTTTTGGCGAAACGGATGAAGTCCATGCCGGGCTCCTCCTCGCCGTAGCTGTCGGAGATGGTACGGATTATTCCGAAGGGCACTTCGTTGACGTAGCAGACCTGCCCAACGGCGCCGCCCTCCATTTCACAGCAGTCCGCGCCGAAGAATTCATTGATGCGGGCTCTTTCGTCGTTCCCCGCAACAAATCTGTCTCCCGTTGCCACTTTTCCGCTCTTGCGGGTGATTCCGCAATTATCCACCGCTTCGGCAAGCGCCGCAGACACGGTTTTATCCGTATATATTTCGATGACGTTTATGCCGGAGATAAGGCCCACGGGGTCGCCTACGGCGGAGGTATCCATATCGTGCTGTACGACACAGTCCGCTACCACGCAATCGAATATTTTCAGCTCTTTCGCAAGTCCGCCTGCGATACCCGTATTGATAATGCAATCCGGGGCAAAGTGCAAAATCATTGCCTGGGCGCACATGGCGGCAAAGACTTTGCCAACGCCGCACCGGGCGACGATGACCTCTTTTTCTCCTATCGTGCCGCTGACGAATACGATACCGCCGACCGTTTCGGTCTTCGGGTCTTTAATCGCCGCTTTTATGCCGTCGGATTCCGCATCCATGGCGGCGATGATACCGATTCTCTTCATTTCTTTCATACTGTTTCGTTTATAAAATCCTTCATTTTAATGAGTTCGCCGCCGGAAAGTCTCGATTTTTCCGCGGCAAGTGCCGCATAATGGCTTTCAAGAGACACGTCCACAGAGGTTATCCCTTCTGCCTTTTTACCGTTCTTCACAAGGTCGACGAAATCCAGCATCATTGCCGCATCTCCGCCGCCGTGACCGCCGAAATCATCGGTGAGGGTACGGACGTCGATCTCATAGTCCTCTTTCCCGAACGGGCGGACGTATATTATGTTCTCATCGAAATCGGCTTCTATCTCGCCCTGCGTTCCCATTACGCGGATACGTCTGCCGCCGGGCTTGGTGAAAGCGCACATGGTGAAATTGACGGTGACTCCGTCCTCCATCAAAAGGTTTACCACCTGATGGTCGACCACGTTATTATCGCATCTGAAAACGCATCTGCCGTAGGGGCCCGTTTCAAGAGCTTTCCACACCTTTTCTTCCGTGGGATCGGGGCACGCGACGCTTACGGGCCAGCCGTAGTTTCCCTCTCTGATATGCTTAAGATACAGTTTCAGCGCAGAATAGGGGCACTCCTCCTCGATCTTACAATCCGTGCATCTTTCCCCGGAATTCTCCGGGGCGTTTTCTTTTTTGAAATACGAAAGGCTTCCGAATGAGGAAACGCTCTCCACTCTTTTCCCGGTGAGCCAGACGAAGATATCAAGATCGTGACAGCATTTCTGCAGTATCATGGGAGAGGTCTCGTCCGAATTTCTCCAGTTTCCTCTGACGAATGAATGCGCCTGATGCCAGTACATTACGGGTTCGAGTGCCTGCAGGGACACCACGTCTCCCACGGCGCCCTCCGACAGAAGTTTTTTTATTTTACGGTAAAATGCCGTATAGCGGAGCACGTGGCACACGACCACGTGACGGTCCGTTTCCTTTGCGGTGCGCGCGATCTCCACGCATTCGGAAAGGTCCGGGGACACGGGCTTTTCCAGAAGAAGGTGATAGCCTTTTTTCATTGCGGGGACGGCATATCTGTAATGGTCACGGTCAAGGGTACAGATAAACGCCGCATCAGCCATTTTCGGCTGTCGGAGAAGTTCGTCCGCATCGGTGAAAAGGTTTTCATCGGGGATCGAAAAATCCCTTTTCATCGCCCGGAGTCGTTCCGGGTCGATATCGGCCGCCGCTACTATTTTAAGCTTATCGGGAAAGCGGTGCGCCATTGAAGCGTACACCGTTTTTCCTCTGTCGCCGCATCCTATGACGGCAACGGTCATTACTTTATCCTGCATTTTTTCTTTTTTCTGCGTTCTGCAGCGGTGATCACTGCAGATATAATCAAAATTCCGATAAGTGAGCCCACGGTATCTACGCCCACGTCAACAACAGTCGCATATCTGCCGGGGACGAAAGCCTGGTGGATCTCGTCGGAGGCGGCATACAATGCACAGAACAGAAGGGACACAAGGAAAGTCTTTTTCCTTTTGTCCGGGTTCGCCGTGGACGCATGGAGATAAGCGAAAAATCCGAGAGCGGCATACTCCGCCATATGCGCCGCTTTTCTCACGATGAGCTCGACCACCTTATGTGTTTCCCATCTGTCTCTTGCACTCAGGTTATCAAAATCGGGGATGGTGAGCCTTATCACGCCGAACACCAGTCCGCTGCTTGTATTTGCGGATTCAACTGACGGCTGTGCTGAAAAGCAGAATATGGCAACCATAACTGCTATCAGCGGTACGAGAGTTATCCACATTCTGCTTTTCTTCTTCATTATTCGATAGGCTCGCCGTCTTTATCAAAGAGCGGCAGAGGCTCGAGATAGATAACGTCGCCCCTGGTCTGTGCATCGCCCTCGGCAAGGATGCACATCTTTCCGACGATCTCGCCGCCGGTCTGACGTACAAGCTCTTCTACTGCCGCAAGGGATGCGCCGGTGGAAATCACGTCGTCCACGATAAGTATTTTCTTGCCCTTCATCATTTCAGCATCAGCCGTATCGAGAAAAAGCTTCTGCTCGCCCTCGGTGGTGATGGATTTGACTGTTACCTCAAATACTCCGGTCATATAGAGCTTGGGCTTCTTTCTCGCCAGAAAATACTTCTGGTTTCCGGCAAGACGCGCCATCTCGTGAGCTATCGGGATACCCTTTGACTCGGCGGTGATGATGTAATCGTACTCGGGTGCTTTCTTTAAAAGCTCTGCGGCGCAGGCGGTGGTCAGCTCCGGATCTCCGAAGATGACAAACGCGCCGATTTTGAGATTTTCGTTCAGCGGACAAAGGGGCAGTTCACGGTCCAGACCCGCGATGTTCATTTTATAGGATGTTTTCATGTCAGTCCTTTCTGCGGCTTATGAAAAAGCCGGCAAAACTTTTTTGAAAATTATTTAATGAGTGAATCAGGAACGGAGGGCTATTCCGTATGCCTCGCCCAGTTTCTTCATGATCTTTGTGACGACACGGTCTGCATCCTCATCGGTCATGGTACGATCCGCGGCACGGAGCATTACGGCAAAGGATACGCTCTTCTTGCCCTCTCCTACCTGAGGTCCGCGGTACACGTCAAAGAGCTTGACAGACTCGACGGTCTTGCCGCCTGCGGTCTTCATCACTTCTTCGATATCGCCTGCCTGAAGTGCTTCCTCGCACACGAATGAGAAGTCACGCTCCACAGCGGGGAATTTGGGAAGCTGGGTATACTCGTAAACGGTTTTCTTATTTTCAAGGATCGCATCGAAATCAAGCTCGGCAGCACATACGGCAGAGCCGAAGCCGTAATTCTCGGCGCACTCGGGATGGAGCTCACCGAAGATGCCAAGACACGTATCACCCAGCATCACCTTTGCGCATCTGCCGGGATGGTATGCACGGTCAGCGCTCTCGGAAACGTATTTCACGGAAATACCCGCAAGGTTCATAAGAGCTTCAACGTATCCCTTCATTTCGTAGAAGGGCTCGTCTCCCTTTGCCTTATTATCGTAGAATGCGACGGTCACTCTGCCGCACTCGCAGGGGAGCTTATCGGGAGTGGTGGGGAGATATACCGTTGCGATCTCGAACAGGTGGACGTTTTCGTTCTTCTGGCTGTAGTTATATGCCAGAGCCTCGAGGACGGACGGAAGTGCCGTTGTTCTCATGACGGAGGTATCCTCGCCCAGAGGATTGGAGATCTTTACGGATACTCTTCTCTTATCGTCTTCAGCCATTCTTATCTTGTCGTAATACTTGGGGCTGATGAAGGAGAAGGTATTGATCTCGTCGATGCCCATTCCGCACAAAGCATCGGTGACGTTTACGGTGAACTGCTGTTTTGCATTTCTTCCGCCCTGCGTCATGGGAGCGACGAAGCCGGTGGACTCGATCTTGTTATAGCCGTATATTCTGATGACCTCTTCGGCAAGGTCGTTCATGCACTCAACGTCCGCACGGAAGGAGGGGACGATGACGTTTCCGTTCTCGTATCCGAACTCAAGGGATTTGAGAGTATCTATCATGAACTCCTCGGAAAGGTGCACGCCCAGGAAATGGTTGATCCTGTCAGTCTCCAGGGGGATGACGGTGAGGGGCTTTTTATCGGGATACACATCGATGATACCGTCCACTACCTCACCTGCGCCCAGAAGCTGTACCAGCTCACAGGCACGGAGAAGTGCGGGCATCGTATTTTCGGGATCCATTCCCTTTTCGAATCTGCCGGAGCTTTCGGTCCTCATGCCAAGCTTTCTGGAGGTGACACGGACGTTGGAGCCTTTGAATGAGGCGGACTCGAAAATGACTGTCTTTGTGGTATCCTCGATCTCGCTGTTGGCGCCGCCCATGATACCTGCGAGGGCTACTGCCTTTTTCTCGTCTGCGATGACGAGCATGGAGGAATCGAGGGTATGGTCCTTATCATCGAGGGATTTATACTGCTCGCCGTCTTCTGCTCTGCGGACGATTATATGACTGCCGTCAAGGCAGGAATAATCGAATGCGTGCATGGGCTGGCCGTACTCGAGCATTACGTAGTTGGTGATATCTACGATATTATTGATGGGGCGCACACCTGCCGCGCGGAGGCGCATTCTGAGCCACAGAGGTGAGGGTGCGATCTTCACGTTCTTTACTGCTGCCGCAGAATATCTGAAGCACAGATCGGAATCGTTTATATCGACCTTGATATAGTTTTCGACCTTATCGCCGTCAGCGAGAGGCTTTACCTCGGGGGCGGGGACATTGAGAGGCTTATCAAAGGATACTGCGGTCTCTCTCGCAAGGCCGATCACGGAAAGGCAATCGGGGCGGTTGGGGGTGATCTCGAATTCCACCACGTCATCGGTAAGACCGATGATATCCTTTACGTCGGCACCGGGAACTGCGCCCTCAACGTCACAGTCATTGAAGATGAGGATGCCGTCCTCGATGGCGCCGGGCATATCGTGGAGCGTGAGCCCAAGCTCTGCGATGGAGCAGAACATGCCCCAGCTCTCAACGCCGCGAAGCTTACCCTTTTTGATATGGATATCACCGCAGAGGTCTGCGCCGTCACACGCCACGGGAACGAGAGCTCCCTCGAACACGTTGGTTGCGGCGGTGACGATCTGCACGGGCTCTTCCCTGCCGATATCAACGGAGCAGATGGTCAGTCTGTCTGCATCGGGGTGCTTTTCGGTTTTCAGTATTTTGCCGACTACTACCAGCTTTATATTATCGGCAAGAGTCTCATAGCCCTCGACCTTTGAGCCGGTATCGGTCATTCTGTCACAGTAATCTTTTGTATTTACTTCGCTGACATCTGTGAAATCAGCAAGCCATTTTCTCGGTAAATTCATTTCTCTTCCCCCTTATCAGAACTGTTTTATGAAACGAACGTCGTTTTCGTAAAGAAGTCTCATATCGTCGATATGATGCTTCAGGAGGACGATTCTCTCGATGCCCAGACCGAATGCGAAGCCGCTGTAAACTTCGGGATCTATATCGCATCCGCGGAGCACGTTGGGATGCACCATGCCTGCGCCGAGGATCTCGATCCATCCCTCGCCCTTACAGAAACGGCATCCCTTGCCGCCGCACTTGAAGCAGGAAACGTCAACCTCGGCGGAGGGCTCGGTGAACGGGAAATGATGAGGTCTGAAACGGATCTTCGTATCCTCTCCGAACATTCTCCTGGCGAAGAGCTCAAGCGTGCCCTTAAGGTCGCCCATGGTGATGTTTTTATCCACCACGAGGCCCTCAAGCTGATGGAACAGAGGAGAATGGGTAGCATCGACCGCATCGGAACGGTACACTCTGCCGGGAGAGATGATACGGATGGGGGGACGCTTTTTCTCCATGGTTCTTACCTGCACGGGGGAGGTCTGTGAACGGAGAAGGATATTATCGGTGATATAGAAGGTATCCTGCGTATCTCTTGCGGGATGCTCCGGAGGAATATTGAGTGCCTGGAAGTTATAATAATCAAGCTCAACCTCGGGGCCCTCGACGATCTCGAAGCCCATTCCGATGAAGATATCCTCAAGCTCTCTCTGTGCGCGGGTGAGCGGATGGAGATGGCCGCGGACGGGCTCCTTGCCGGGCACCGTTACGTCCACCTTTTCGCTTGAAAGCTTTGCATCCTGTGCGGCTGCCTTCAGTTCTGCCGTGCGGGCTGTGATCGTCTCTTCGATAGCGGCTCTGACTTCGTTTGCCAGCTGACCGATAATGGGTCTTTCCTCGGCGGTGAGAGCGCCCATTCCGCGAAGGACTGCGGTGAGCTCGCCTTTCTTGCCGAGATACTTGATACGGAGCGCCTCTACGTCCGCATCAGGCTGAGAAAGGGCTGTCAGCGCTTCCTCTTTGATGTTCTGTAATTTTTCTTTCATACGGTATATCTCCTGTTTAATTTTGACTTAGTAATCGGCTCTGTGGTCTGCCGGGGACGAATGGCCTCATCCGTCAAAAGCCGGGGAAATCCGGCTTTTGCCACCTTCCCCCAAGGGGAAGGCAAAAAAAAACGTCCCGAAGCGCATGCTGCGGAACGAATAAATCCGTGGTACCACCCGATTTCCGCACGCCGGTGCGGCACTCGTTTGCGCTGTACGGGGCGCTCCCCGGCGGCATTGCCCGCCCTGCTCCGAAGTGAAAGGCTATGCCCTGCGGTAACGTGCTTTCAGCCATGGCACGTTTCTCTTTTCCACCGCATACGGGGTCGCCGCTTCTTCTCAGCAATTTACCATAGTATTATATCACCGGGTGTTACAAAAATCAAGTATTTTTTCAGATTTTCCTCACGCGCCGAGCTTTCTTCTCAGGAGCAGGAGGTCCTTGGCGTTAACCGAACCGTCCGTGTTCATATCAGCCTCGAAAATCTCCGCGAGATCCAAAGCATCGGGCTGTGCGGAGAGGTATCTTCTGTATGCGATAACATCGGCTGCGGTGAGTACGCCGTC
Source organism: Candidatus Avispirillum sp. (assembly GCA_045641325.1). Classification (GTDB taxonomy): domain Bacteria; phylum Bacillota; class Clostridia; order Oscillospirales; family CAG-272; genus Avispirillum. The sequence goes on along the minus strand of JAZUGU010000146.1, from coordinate 2,455 downwards.
GCCGTCAACGTCGCCCTGCAATTTTCCGTACTCGTTATATCCGCAGGTGCGGCACACGCCGTTCTCAAAATCATGGCCTGCAGCAGGAATGACGGTTTCATTCTTGATTTCCGAGCAAACGGCGCACTTCTCATAGCTCAGTCCGTCCTCGGTGCAGGTGGCGGGGACGGTCACGGTTTCCCACGTATGGCCGTAAGCCTCGCAATAAAACACGATCTCAACGTCGGCAAAGGCGGGGTTATAGCCCTCGATCTTCACGTTTTTCCACTGTTCTCTGCTTCCTCTGAAGCATACTGATTTCAGGTTATCGCAATATGCGAATGCGCCGTCTTCGATAAGCTCGACACCGGAGCCGATGGTGACGCTTTCAAGACCGTCACAGTCGAAAAATGCATAACTGCCTATACGCTTCACGGAATCGGGGATAACAAGCTCCGTTACCGAAGTGCTCGAAAATGCGGAGTTGCCTATTTCCGTGACGGAAGCCCCCAGCGTCAGTTCGGAAAGCTGTGCGCAGCCGTCGAATGCTTCATTGCCTATTACGGTGACGGAATCACCGATAACGGCGTTTTCCAGGCAGGGGCACCACTGGAACGCCTGGTATCCGACGGCGGTCACGCACTCGGGGATGACCACGGAGGTCAGATCATCGTTTTTATGGAAAGCGCAGTTGAATATTTCATAGGACTCGCCGTTATAGCTTTCGGGAAGAGTCAGTTCTTCTGCCTCACCCGTATATTTCAGAAGGTAGTTTATGCCGTCTGCGGTGATAAAATAATAATCGCCGATCTGTTCTGCGAGGCTTTCGCCGGAATGCATGGATACCGCGTACTCGGTGATACCGGTTTCATCCCAGTATTCATAGGTCTCGTAATCCGATCTTCTGATGTCGATCTGTGAATTGTTCACGATCTCGAAAATGCCGCCGCATCCGTAGAAGGAATCCTCGCCCAGAGCGGTAACGCCCTCGCCTACGGTCACGGAAACGATATCCGTATCGAAGATGAATGCATTTTTGTAAACCTCGTAGGGCTCACCGTTATAGTAATCGGGAAGAACGAGGCAGGGCTTTTTGTCTGCCGCCGCGCCCATGAGGTAGTTCACGCCGTCAAAGGTGAAGAAAGTGAAGCCGTCAACGTTCTTCAGCATGGTCTCGCCCGTATGTACCGTTTTCGCATATCTTACAAGATAGCCGTTGCCCGGATCACCGGCATTGATGCTGAGGCGTGAGCGGTTTATGACTTCCACCAACATATCACAGCGATAGAATGCATCGCTGCGTATGGTGGAAACGGACTTGCCGAGGGTGACTGATGCAAGAGAATCGCAATAAAAGAACGCACTTTCTCCGATGAAGTTCACCTTATCGGGAATGACAACGGACGGAAGAAGACGGCAGTTTTCAAATGCGCGTTCCTCGATGGTAGTCAGCGTTGAGGGGAGGTTCACTTCCGTCAGGCCGCCGCATCCGGAGAATGCGCTTTTTCCGACAGCGGTGACGCCCTCGGGGACAGTTACGTGAGTGAGGGATCTGCAGTCAAAAAACAGGAAATCCGAAATAAGCGTTACACTTCCGGGGATGTTGATATCGGAAAGGCGTGTGCAGTCATAGAAACCGTACTTTCCGAGTGACAGAAGGCTCTCGGGAAGGCTGACCGTTTTCAGCTTGCGGTGGAGCGCAAATGCGTAGTTGCCCAGATAGGTGATGCCCTCTTCGACAACGACGTGCTCTACGAACATATAAAACTCGCCCCAGGGAGTGAGAGAATTCTTTCCGTCGGAGGAAAAAGCAAAGTCATCTGTGGCACCTGTACCGGATACGGTAAGGGTACGGGTGGTATTATCGTAATTCCAGTATGCGTTATCACCGCACGCACCGGAGGTGACGGACTCTGCGTTCACGCAGAGGGGGATCACGGTCACTGCTATCACTGCTGACAGCACAAGAGATATGACTCTTTTCATTGTGTTCTTCATAGTGTTCTCCTTTTATTTTGCTTCAAGCCACGTTCTGCCGCGGTTTACCTCGACTTCGAGGGGAACTGCAGTATCGGCGGCGTGTTCCATTTCGTATTTCAGTATTTCGGCGGCACGGTCCGCATCCTTTTCGGATGCTTCGACGATCAGCTCGTCATGCACCTGCAGGATGAGCTTTGCATCGATTCCGGCTTCTTTCAAGGCACGGCGGACGTTTATCATGGCGATCTTGATTATATCGGCGGCAGTGCCCTGGATGGGGCTGTTCATGGCGACTCTTTCACCGAATGCCTGCAGATTTTTGTTCTGTGCGGAAAGTTCCGGGATGGGGCGTATCCTGCCGTACGCCGTTTTCGTATATCCGTTTTTCTTCGCTTCGGATACGGTATTTTTAAGATACCCGTCTACCTTGGGGAACGTTGCCAGATAGCTTTCGATATATTCCTTTGCATCCTTCAGGCTGACGTGGATATCCTGG
>JAZUGU010000145.1:0-3578 GCA_045641325.1 Candidatus Avispirillum sp. | reverse complement strand
TCCGGTTTTTGCTCTCTTTGCATTTGTGACGGTTCTTTGAATTTGCCGCCCATTGGCGGCAAAAGTCACAAATGGGGCTTGAAAACAGCATACTTGCGCCAGGCAGTTACTTCGTTTTCAAGTGGTCAGTGGTGAAAAAATCCCTAAGTGAAGCCCCGTGAGGGGGCTTTTTTCATATATCCATCGTCTTGCCGGGTTCGGCGACGACGGTCTTGCCGTTGACGTATATCCACACCGGGATGGCGGAGGGGTTATGGACACGGGTGCGCTCCAGGTTATAGTCCAGAGAACGGAACGCTTTATCGTAGTCGTAATACTCCATATTGGTGCAGTACCATACGTCATCGTGGCCGGAGACCTTTTCGGCGAGTGCTTCCATCACGTCGAAATTATTATGGATGGTGAACTCATAGGAATGGGCGAAGATATACATGAGTTTCGCGTGGGACTCGTCGAAATAGATGCCGGGGCCGGACTTAAAGCTGAGGAACTTATCGCACAGCTCGGGGGTGGAGGGCTCGCAATACTGGCAGGTGGGATCCCAGCGGAGAAAGTCCTTCGGCAACCTGAAATCGTGGGTGAATCTTGCGGTGCGGGCATAAACTATGCCGCAGCGGCGGAGCATTTCCACCGTTCTGTCATCGAAATCGCCCTGGGCATATGCATGGCCTCTTACGGGCTCGTTCATTATCTCCTCAAGGGCTTTTCTGTCACGGAGGATCTCATATGCTATTCCCTCGTCGTCAAGCAGGGGGAGCTGTGCGTGCACCCAGCCGTGGGTGGCAAGCTCCATGCCGGAGCCCTGAAAGACCTCTTTCATCTTATCGAAGGTCATTCTGTGCTGTGTGTCCTTGCAGGGGAAGACCGCATAGTCGAGAGTGGAAAAATCAAAGTTCTCGCAGGGAGGGAGAAGGCCCATGTTCATGTTGAAGGTGGCTTTCAGCCCTTTTGATTTCATCAGGTCGCAGAGCCAGATATCCTGGTCGCTTCCGTCATCGAAGCTGAAGGTGAGCGCTTTTGCTTTTCCCCCGGGAAATCTCATAAATACGTGTGAATGTTTCATATTCTGACCGTTTCTTTCATTATATTTTCATCCCGGTTTAGTCATGCTTGCCAAGACGGTATTCCGATCTGTATATCTGCATGCAGGGGGAAGCTGAGAAGTCGATGGTGGTGGGGAAATGGAAGGATGCCGAATAATCGGGCTGGGTCACGACGGTCTGTCCGTTTTCGGTCAGCCAGTTGAACCACTCGGTATAGCGGCGCTCGTACTCAGCTCTCTGCTCGGCGGTGCCGTTTGTATACATGGTATCGTATACTGCGGAGAGACCCAGGAACTCGCACATACAGAAGAGCAGCCGGCAATTGTACTGCGTATCCCCGTCGCCCATCTCGACCGCTTTGAGCATCTCGTTTCTCATTTCCTCATAATGCTCGATGACGAAATCCTTATCGAAGTAATCGAAGAGGCCGTACCAGTATGCGCAGCAGTAATCGGAGGCCTGGCCTGCCGCATCCCACAGCTCAAGATAATTGAACACGTGCTCATAGCCCGGGCCGAAGCGGACCTTGAGATATTTCTTGGTGACCTCGACGTACTCCTCAAGAGTCATTGCGGGGTTCCAGATCAGCTCAGAGGCGACGAAGGATTTCGTCAGCTCGAAGTTCTTGTCCGCGCCGGTATAGTTGCCGCCCTCGTAGGTGATGCCGTCTATTCCCTTTTCATAGAGCCAGTGGATGTTATAGTAGATGTTATAGTAGTACGGCATATCGTACATGAGATATGCGTAGTTTTCGGGATATACCCAGTAATAGATCTCGCAGTTCTTTTCGTGGCAGATATCTATCCACTGAGGGATAGCCTCTTCATCACGCCATGCGGAATGCACCGCATCGGTGGCGTTATCGTCGCCGTGGCACCTTTCCGTGTCGCCGTAGTGGTGTCTGAAGCAGCCGCCGATCTCGGAGCAGTACTCGAAGACGTTGTTCTCCTCGGGCTTTACCGTTTCGGGAACGCCGGGGGTATAGATTATCTGGAACAGTCTTGCCTCGGGATAGATCTTACGGAGGTCTCTCGTGGCTCTGTTCATAAGGTCAACGTATACGCCGTTATAGGTCTCCTCGTGGAACTGGTATCTGCCGTCCGGGAGGATCTCGTACTGGCCGGAGTAGTTCTTTTCTACGGTCGCCGCTATTGATTTATTCAGTTTTACGGCAGTTCCCTCCGCCTTTGCGCGGCAGAACTTGCAGGTACAGTAATCCATGTTATCGTTGATGGAGAATGCTATGTACTGCAGACCTTCCTTGACGAAGAAATCGTAGTTTTCACGGGCGTGGCCCAGCTCGATGTAGCAGAGGAGGCCCTCGAAAAGGTTTTCGTACTCGTCATCGTTGGTGGCGCAGGGCTGGGGGCCGTGCTCGTCCATTTTGGTCTGGAGGCTGACCTTGCCGTAGTTCACGCCGTTGAGGAGTCCGTCCTCATACTTTGCGTAGTATCTGTCGGCAAGGGACATGACGGTGCCGTCGGGCTTGGTTGCCCCTTCCTCGGGCATCTCGCCTGCGCCCATTGCCTGGAATTTACAGAAAGAGTGGCAGTTTACAAGGGTTGAGCCCTCGTAGCCGCCGGTATACATGGAGTTTACCTCATAAGCGTTGCTGGTGGAGTTCAGTCCGCGGGCAAGGTAGAAGTACATCTTGGTGGAGCCCCAGTATCCGTGGTACACGAAACGCATGGAGAAGGGCGGGATATACTCGTGATAAAAGCCCTCGGGAAGAGCGGCGCATCTCACCTTATACTGATAGGTATAGTAGTTCTCGCAGAAGTAGAATCCCAGATAGTCTTCCAGTATCTCGTACACGGCGTACATGTTGCCGCGCTGTGTGCCGTAGATATGGAGGTTTCCGTCCTTGACCTCGTAGGCGTAGCCGTCCTTGCCGAAGCGCTCGCCCATTTCGGAATCAGCGGGAACGTTATGGAAATAGATGCCGTTGGAGACTTCCTCACCGTAAACCACGGGGAGACGGACACCGGTTGCTTTCTCGGTATACTTCCAGAGAAGCTCGTATGCGAAATATATATTATCATCGTAGGTGGTCTCCTCGGGGAGGACTACGGTGAATCTGGAAATGTTCGCATCGGCAATAGTGAATTTATAGACCTGGGTGCTTCCGTCGTAGTCGGAAAGAGATATCTGACCTGCGAACGCCGCCTTGAGATAGAGGACGTCACGGGCGTTGATCTTACCGTCGGCGGAGACGTCCGCCATATCGTCGGGCGTTCCGACGTCGAAACCTGCCACGTACGAGCGGATCATGTGGGCATCGACGGCGTTGACGTATCCGTCTGCATCGGCATCACCCACGTAACCTTTCTCAGTGCGGAAGCGCTGATACAGGGCAAAGTTATCCTCGCCGTTTATCGTGGCGAGCGCAGACAGGGGCATGACCGACACGAGCATCAGTATTGCCGCGATGATAGCTACAGCTTTTTTCATGGTTTTTCTCCCGGATAATATAGATACTTTATTTTAGCACAGTTCTGCGTTTAAGTCAATAATTGAAAGGAAAAAGGTAAATTA
>JAZUGU010000144.1:0-10114 GCA_045641325.1 Candidatus Avispirillum sp. | reverse complement strand
TTTTCGACCTTATAGCCGCCGCGGGTGAGGTAGGTGAGATCTCTGGCGAGGGTCTCGGGATTACAGGAAACGTATACTATCTTTTTCGGGGAGCTCTTTACAAGAGAAAGCGTGAATTTCTTTGAGCATCCTGCACGGGGCGGGTCTGTGAAGACCACGTCGAATCTCTTTCCCTGACGGGTGACCTTATCCATGAATTCTCCGGCATCGCCCAGATATATCCTATAATTCTTCGTATGATTAAGACGGCAGTTCTCTATTGCGTTCTTTACTGCCGATTCGTTATTTTCAACTCCGATGACACGTCCGCATTCGGCGGCGGCAACGATACCTATGGTGCCGATTCCGCAGTATGCATCGAGGACGGTCTGATTTTCTTTGAGGTTTGCAAAATCGAGTGCTTTATTATAGAGCACCTCGGTCTGCTTCGGGTTTACCTGATAAAATGAGCGGGGGGATATTCTGAACCAGCATCCGCAGAGGACATCCTCGATATACCCTTCTCCCCACAGCACGGTTTCTTTTTCGCCGATCCACAGGGGGATATCCGTATCGTTCACGCACTGGACTACGGTGCGGATATGGGGATAACGGCGGACAAGTGTTTCGGCAAACTGTTTTCCGTTTTTAAGAACTCTGTCGGCGGTGACGAGCACCACCATTATCTCGTTCGTGGCAAAGGCGCGGCGCACCATGATATGGCGCAGTATCCCCTTTCCGTTCACGGGATTATAAACCGTAATACCGTAATCACGGAGCATCCCGCGGGCCGCACGGACGATCCACATGGAGACCTCGTCTTCAATGAGGCACGAATCCGTTTTTACCACCCGGCCGTCCGCTGACTGCCACACGCCGCACACGGCGTGGCCTCTGGCATCGGTCGAGAATGCCGCCTGCATTTTATTTCTGTAATGGTACGGCTCGTCCATGCCGATTATTTCATCGACGCGGCAGAACTTTCCCAGAAGTGAGATCTCACGTTTCATTTTGAAGCTCAGCTGTTCCTGATAGCTCATATTGGTGAGCTGACAGCCTCCGCATTTTTTATATACGTCGCAGGAATGTGCTCTGTTCACGGGCCGGACCTCCTAACACCGGGCAAGCCCGGCAGTGATATTGCGGACATAGTCCGCAGTGATATTTTTGCTTCGCAAAAGTGTTATTGCGGCTTTGCCGCAGTGATATTTGCCGCACTGCGGCAAGTTGATGCATAGTCTGCTGTGATCAAACGCCTCATCCCCTCAAAGCCGGGAGGAATCCGGCTTTGAGTACCTTCCCCAGAGGGGAAGGCTATCAAAAGCGGCAGAGAGGTTTCTCTGCCGCTTTTCCTGAATTATTTAAGTGCGACAGCGGCTTTTGCTTTTGCGGCAATTGCTGCGGCATCAAGTCCGAACATGGAGAGGAGCTCTTTCGCGGGGCCGGATCTGCCGAAGCAGTCCTCGGTACCTACACGGAGAACGGGGGTGGGACAGTTCTCGGAAAGAACCTCACACACGGCACCGCCCAGACCTCCGATAACGGAGTGCTCTTCTGCGGTGACGATGCATCCGCACTTCTTCGCTTCCGCGATTACGAGCTCTGCATCGATGGGCTTGATGGTTGCCATGTTGACAACGGCTGCGCTGATGCCCTCAGCTTTGAGGTTTTCAGCGGCGATGAGCGCCTGCTCTACCTCTACGCCGTTGGCGATGATGCAGACGTCGTTTCCGTCAACAAGCTTTACGCCTTTACCGATCTTAAATTCGTATCCCTCGGGGCTGACGTTTTCAACAGCCATTCTTCCGAAACGGAGGTATACGGGGCCGTCCATCTCGATGGCGGCTTTTACTGCAAGTCTTGATTCAACTGCGTCTGCGGGGCAGATGACGGTCATGCCCGGAACGGTACGCATGAGGGCAAAGTCCTCAAGGCACTGGTGGGTAGCTCCGTCCTCACCTACGGTGATACCGCCGTGGGTAGCGCCGATCTTAACGTTTGCATGGGGATATCCGATGGAGTTTCTGACCTGCTCATAGGATCTGCCTGCCGCAAACATTGCGAAGGTGGAAGCAAAGGGGATCTTTCCGCTGAGGGAAAGGCCGACTGCTACGTCGATCATATTATTCTCTGCGATACCGCAGTCGAAAAATCTCTCGGGAAACTCTTTCTTGAACATTCCGGTCTTGGTGGCTGCCGCAAGGTCAGCATCAAGGACTACGAGGTTTTCGTACTCTTTACCGAACTCTATAAGCGCTTTTCCGTACGCTTCTCTGGTTGCGATCTTATCTGCCATTTTCGTGCCTCCTTACGCCTTAAGGTCGTTCATGGCGATCTCGTACTGCTCGTCGTTGGGAGCGGCACCGTGCCATGAAGCCTGGTTTTCCATGAAAGATACGCCCTTGCCCTTGATGCTCTTTGCGATTATCACGGTGGGCTTACCGGAGCATGCCTTTGCTTCTGCAAACGCTTTTTCAAGAGAATTGAAATCATGGGCATCTGCCATGACCACGTTCCAGCCGAATGCGGCGAATTTGGTATCGAAGGGGGTGGGCCCGATAACGTCGTCGATGGCGCCGTCTATCTGCAGGCCGTTCCAGTCGAGGATATAGCAGAGGTTATCAAGCTTATAGTGAGCGGCGAACATTGCGCTCTCCCATACCTGACCCTCTTCAGCCTCGCCGTCACCCATAAGAGCGTATACACGGCGGGGAGAATTATCTATCTTTGCGGCAAGTGCCATTCCGCAGGCAACGGATACGCCCTGGCCAAGAGAGCCCGTGGACATTTCAACGCCGGGGACCTTCTTTTTATCGGGATGGCCCTGCAGGTTGGAATCGGATTTTCTGAAGGTTTTCAGATGCTCTACGGGGAAATAGCCTTTATGTGCAAGAACGGAATAAAGAGCGGGTGAAATATGACCCTTTGACAGCACGAATCTGTCACGCTCCGGATCGTCCTTCTTTGCGGGGTCAACGTTCAGCTCCTCGAAATACAGATAGGTAAGGATATCTGCGGAGGAAAGCGAACCGCCCGGATGACCGGACTTGGCAGAGTGAACTGCCTCGATGATGCCCACACGTACCTGACGGGCGATCTCGGACAGCTCGGAAATTCTTTTCTGTTCCATAAAAATTATCCTTTCAGATTTCTTCGCCGTTCTTCGCGGCATAAATAATAGACTGACTTATATAATAATACATTTGGCGAAAAAAGTCAAACATATTTTATAAAATAAGTAATTTTTATTTTCTGCTCGGTCATATTCCGTTTTCGTCTTGATTTTGCGCCCGAAATATGGTTCAATTACTCTACCTGGTGTGCACCTACCGACAGTCAGGCTGATGCCCGGCTTTTTTTATTACGGAGGTTTATTATGACTGTTTATCTTCCCATAGCTTTGGTCGTTCTTTCCAACATTTTTTACCACATCTGCTCCAAATCCACGCCGGATTCGGTATCCCCTTTCGCCTCTCTGACGGTTACCTACATCACGGCGGCGGTCGTTTCCGCAGTTCTTTATTTTGCTACCGTGCGGGGCGGGAATCTTTTCTCCGAATACCGTCATCTCAACTGGAGTGCGTGGATACTGGGAATCGCCATTGTCGGGCTTGAGGCGGGTTTCATCTACATGTACAAGGTGGGCTGGGACATGAGTGTGGGCCAGTTCGTTGCCAGCGCCGCTCTTGCGATCTGTCTTATTTTCGTGGGTGCTCTGCTCTATCACGAAAAGATCACTTTTTCAAAGGTCGCCGGCATTCTCATCTGCGGTGTGGGACTTTATTTTATTAACAGATAAGTATTGCCAAAAGGTGACCGCGGTGATATAATATATTCACATCTAAAACGGAGGCGGGCATGAAAAACACGAAGCTTAATAAAATGCTTTTTGCGGCCATGTTTCTGGCTATGTGTCTTGTACTTCCGTTTATTACCGGGCAGATGAGGGAGCTTGGAAACATGCTGTGCCTCATGCATCTTCCGGTGCTTCTGTGCGGGTTTATATGCGGTCCTGTTTACGGAGCCGCCGTCGGATTTACAGCCCCTCTTCTCCGTTTTGCGCTTTTCGGTATGCCGCCGCTGATACCCGTGGGTGCGGCAATGTGCGCGGAGCTTCTGACATACGGGGTCGTTGCCGGTATCCTTTACCGCACTTTACCGAAAAAGAAACCGTACATTTACGTTTCACTTATATGCGCCATGCTCGCGGGGCGTATCGTCTGGGGCGGCGCAAGGCTTGTGATATACGGGCTCGGCAGATCCGATTTCGGATGGGCGGCGTTCCTTTCCGGGGCGTTCACCAATGCCGTCCCCGGCATAATATTACAGATAGTCATTGTTCCTGTGCTGGTCATGGCGCTGGAAAAACAGATAAAGGAGAAATAGGCATGAAAGACTTTGAAATCATTGATTTTCACACGCATCCTTTTATCAGCCGTGAGGACAATATCTGCAATCACATAGACAACTGCAACATGTCCGCCGAAAACACGAAAAAGGATCTGCAGTCTATCGGCATTTCCATGATATGCGGCTGTGTGGCATCCTTTTCCCATGAGGTGAAGTCCTTTGACGACGTCAGATATTTCAACGATCAGGCGCTGGAGCTGAAGAAGATGTACGGCGACTTCTACTACCCCGGCTTCCACGTTCATCCCTCATACGTCCGCGAATCTCTCGAAGAGGTGGAGCGGATGCATGCGATGGGACTGAATCTTGTGGGCGAGATAGTTCCATACATGCAGGGATGGGCTGATTACTCCTGCCCTGAATTTTACGAGATACTCGAGCTGTGCGAGCAATACGACATGGTTGTGAACCTCCACTCCATACTGGAGCGGGAGGAGGAAATAGACAAGCTGGTGCGGGATCATCCGCATCTGACCATCGTTGCGGCGCACCCGGGCGAATACTGGCAGTTTGAGCGGCACATGCAGAGAATGGGCATGAGCGAGAACTACTGCATCGACCTTTCCGGCTACGGGATTTTCCGCCACGGAATGGTGCGCCACGCCATTGACCTTTACGGTGCGGACCGCATCATTTTCGGCTCCGATTATCCCACCTGCAACCCCGCCATGTACATCGGCGGTGTCCGCGACGATTTCCTGCTCACCGACACGGAGAAGGAAAAGATACTGTCTCTCAACGCAAAACGGCTTCTGAAAATATAAGAAAAAGGCTCTGCGCCTCACGGTGCAGAGCCTTTTTTCCGTTTTTTGCCGGATTCAGTTCAGTTTAAGATGTTCGCAGTTGAGAAACGCCTGCGCGGAGAGGGTGCTTGTGACGGGAATGACTGCGGATGCTCCGCAATGCTCGCATTTCACGGTGATGCCGTCTGACGTGACATCGACTTCGTACAGTCCCTCGTCCTTTTCACATTTACACTCTATTTCGCCCGATTCGTCAAGGTCGCGGATGACGAAATTGACGATCTCAAGTATCTGGGGATCAGTGAATACGGGATCGGTCTCTTCCCTTTTTTCACCGAAAAAGTTTTCGCAGCCGGCTTCTTCAAAAAGCTTGGAAAGCTCCTCGTCCGCCGCCTTTGTCGCCGCTGCGACCTGATCCTTTTCACCTATGAAGCAAAGGTCCTGGGCGGAATACGGGCAAGGCAGGGAGAACAGCTCTCTCCCGAAAAAGATCTGCGGGGTGAGAGTGAAGCTGTGCGGTGTGGGACAGACGAAGCAGGGCACCGTCATTCTTATTTTTTTATCCTTGCCGTACACTATGTCCATTTCACCGCCGCCGCAGGGGCACTTAAGTCTGAGCATATCGGCGGAAAGCGAGAAAACGCCCGCTATCCCCGTGACCCAACTGCCGCACCCGGGGCATCTGTATGAAACCGTGGCTTCTTTATTGCTTAATACCATTCCGTACTCCTTTGTGATTAAAATATCACTTATTTCCGCTATTATACCACCTTTCCCGTCTTTTGGCAAGTTTTATCCCAAGATATCGTGAATTCCTTGAAAAAAGTGAAAAGATATGGTAAAATGAATTATCTTTGAAAAGGAACGGTTTTCACAATGACTTTAAGAGAAAAAATCGAAAAGCTCCTCCTTGAAATAAAAGAGCTTGAGGCATCTCCCGATGCGGGCAGAAAACTGCCGCAGAACACTTACTATCTTAACGAAAACGATATTCTTTGCTGTGACAGGGAAACGGGCGAATCCCGCTATCCTTACGATGCGGACGGACTCGTGGTATGGGCGCACTCCTCCGGATTCATCGACGCCTGCGAATCCACCTTCTCCGTTTTCAAGACCGCGCACTACGCGGAGGACCCTTCCATCGGGTTCTTTGCGGGAATCCCGCTTGACAACGGCGATTTTTATCCCATCTCGGTCACCGGCGCATGCCGTCAGCTCTTTGAGCCTCTTGAGGTAAGGAGATACGTTGTATATTCTTTCAGATGTGCTTATTATATTGCCGACACGGAAAACGTGACCTTTGCGGTGCGCCTCCACGTCAGCGCCGACAAGCACATCCATTTCGCATACACCGCCATCAACAAGACGAAAGAAACTGTTCCCTTCTACATGGCATCGACCGTTGAGGCTATCCTCCGTTTCCAGGAATCCGAGGATTTCTGGTGCAGGATGACGAAATTCGGCAAAAGATACGGTGACGGCAACGCCATGCTCCGCTCCGGTGAGAATGACTGTCTCGTCATAAACGTGAAAGCTTCCGGGGGCGAGGTCGCCGGAGAATACCGCACCATGGGAAAATCCGATCTTCTCGGATCAAAAGGACGTCAGCTGACCAATGCCGAGGCCCTGCGTTCCGGCGTTTTCGTAAAGCAGAAAAAGAGCGTGAACACTACGGACATCCCGCTGGCGGCTGAAATCGTCCATTATGAGCTTCCCGCAGGGGAGATGATCCGCCGTGAGTTCGATATGTCATATTATCACGACATAAATGATGCCGAAAAGGCTGTGGGTGCGGACTTTGACAGCGCGGCGATCGACCGTGAGCTTGAGCTTTCCGAAGCGGCGGAGCTTGCTCATTTCGAGACAATGAAGGTGACCTTCTCCGACTGGAACGGCAAGCTTCACCCCAATGTTCTCAACAAGTTTATCAGAAACGTGCAGAAGCAGGTTTCGTTCTGTGCGCTGGGCAAGAACTATGCGGGACCTCACATCGGCATCCGTGACGTGATGCAGCAGCTGGAATCCTCGCTGATATGGCAGCCGAAGGAAAGCCGTGCGAAGATCATCACGGCTCTCAACTACATCATGGAAAACGGCAGACCTCCCCGTCAGTTCTCCCTGCCCGCAACGCCCGAAATGATCCCCGACATGGACCTCAGAATGTACATCGACCAGGGCGTATGGATCATTTCCACTATATACACTTACCTTTCCTTTACGGACGACTGGTCCATCCTCGATGAGGAATGCTCTTACTACGTTCCCTCCGAGGACAACACTTACATCGTGAGAAAGAGCGACGTGCGTGACACGGTGCTCGATCACATGCTGAAAATCATGGATTATCTGGCATCCAATCTGGATCCCGACACCGGATGTCTGCACGCTCTGTACGGCGACTGGAACGATGCGATCGACGGGCTCGGCAAGACGAAGGATCCCGGAAAGAGTTTCGGCACGGGTGTTACCGTTATGGCTTCCCTGCAGTTCTACCGCAACTGCGAGGAGATGGCCGACATCCTCACCCATCTGGGGCGGCACACAGACAGACTTCCCGCACTTGAAAAGTACCGCCTGGGTATCGAAGCGGGGCTCATGAAATACGGCATTGACAAAAACGGTGCGGGCGAGCGCCGCATAATCCACGGCTGGGGCGACAAGATGGCATACCGTCTGGGCTCTTTCAACGATCCCGACGGAAAAGCACGCCGTTCCACCACGTCCAATTCCTTCTGGGTACTCTCCGGCATGATCGACCGTGACGTTTCACTGAAGGAATCCATCATGGGCAATTTCAACGCCGTAAAATCAAAATACGGTCTCATGACGTTTGACGAGCCCTTCACTCCCGACATGAGAGGTGTGGCGGGACGTATCAGCGGCATCACCCCCGGTACATACGAGAACGCCGCCGCATACGTACACGCAAGCATGTTTGCCATTATGGCGCTGTTTACCCTCGGTGAGAGTGAATTTGCATGGGAGGAGCTTGAACGCTCTGCGGTCATTTCCCACGACAACTGCACGATGACATCCTTTGCGATGCCCAACTCATACTGCCGCACGGACGTTTATGAAATCGACGGCGATTCCATGGGCGACTGGTACACGGGAAGCGGAACGGTGCTTATAAAGGCAATGATCAGGTCCGGCTTCGGCATTGCTCCCGATCTTGACGGTCTCCGGCTGCAGATGCCGGCGCATATGCCCTGCAACGAGGCGAATCTTTCCATTGTCATTAAGGGCCATCCCGTGACGGTGGAATATAAGAACAGCGGTCTCGGCAAGAGGAAGTTCACCGTTGACGGAAACGTTGTTTCCGGTGAATTCTGCGAGCTGATGAAGACTGAAAAGCTGTTTATCAAGGCCTGCGACATCCATGACGGAACAATCATTTCCGTTGAGGACTGATAAATGAAAGAAAAAGCCCGCGTGAGCGGGCTTTTTCTTTTAGAAGTTTATGATCCGGTGACTATTTTCTTGAGGGCGTTTACGTCTGCCACGGTGAGCTTGTTATCACCGTTCAGATCGGCGGCGTCCAGATATGCGATAGTTCCCGTCATCATCTTCTTGATGAGGTTTATATCCTTTGCGGTGACCTTTTCGTCACCGTCGAGGTCGCCGGGGATGGCTTTCTTTACCGCTGTGAAGACCGCGGTATAGGTTACGTTTCCGGTGACGGTGCCGGGCTCCGGATCCCATCCGGCAAATTCATAGGTATATTCTTCGTCTTCCGCTTTTTCGGGGATGCCGTAAGTCGCCCCGTCATAGACGGCGGTGCTTCCCTCCTCAAGCGTTTCGGAATAGATGGTTTCTTCTCCGTTTTTCCACGTGACGGTATACTCCGGGGTCTGCGATATTGCGGAGATCAGCACGGCGTTTATACACGGTCTTTCGATGCCGGGGGTGAAGACCGTTGCGCCGTCGCTGGGACGGTTTTTCAGCTCATATCCCTGCTCCGTCAGCTCAACGAGGGTGGTGGAGCCGCCTCCGTCAAGGAGGAACACGGAATCAAGCCCAAGATCAAGGCACAGGTCGGCATAACGGCTTCTGACGATTCCCGAGCTGTACCAGTCCTGACGTCCGTCGTTTACTATTATCACGACGTTGCCGTCCGGCTTGAAGCCGATAAGCGTCATGGGGTCATATCTGTACATGCCCTGAGGACTTGTGTTCACTCCGCCCGTAAGCGCTACGTAATGGCCGCCTACCGCCTCGGTGACGGTCTGCCACTTTTCCGTATTGCCGTAAAGGTCAGAGAGTGTCGTTTCGATCGTGATCTCATCGCCTATTCTGTATTCGTTTATCTTACTTATCACGTTATCACCGCGGGCGGTCAGAATAAAGCGGTTTTCTTTCATTGTGGGTCTTTCGGTTCCCGGCTCGCTTATGGCTGTGACCGTTCCGGTTATCGTACTGCCCGCCGTAAGCTTATAATCATAATCACAATCCACCACTACCTCGTATGCATCGTCAAGGCAATAGTTGGATATGGGGCCCTTATCGGAATAAACCACAACGGTGTTATATGCGGGTAATCTGTTCAGCGCCAATGTCTGATACGATTTTGAGCCGAGGGTGACGTCCGTGATCTTAAGCTTTACGCGCAGATTTCCGATGAGCGGCTCGCCGTCCGACGTTATACCGAATGACTGGAACATTTCCTCGAACGGTGTCTCCTGCTGGATGTTCTGTGAGCATATTATCTCGCCGTCACATATATCGGTGCCGCGCGGAACGCACAGCTCCTTTTTAACTACGGGATCATCCACGCCGGGGCCCTCTACCCTCGAATTGTACTCCGCCATCATCCAAAGGTCACCGTTGACGCCTGCGATAACGGTCTTGTTTTCCGTGTTATCGCGGTTGAAATCGTTCACTATATTTGCAATAGTCTTTTTTGAACCCACGGGGCCTGCCATGACAACGTCAAAAGCAAGGTCCTCCTGATCGGGATCGAACTCGAGGACACGGAGGAACTG
>JAZUGU010000143.1:0-4760 GCA_045641325.1 Candidatus Avispirillum sp. | reverse complement strand
AAGATATAATAAAATGACCGAAACTTTCGTTTCGGTCATTTTTTCATTAGATATTCGGAAATCTTCCCACCGTTCTTGGTTTATTAGTCTTTTTTCTCTTTCCGGTCGGCGGTGAAAAAATCCCTATGTGTGCGCTCCGTTGGGGGTGCTTTTTTAAGTATCATTTTTCCGCCATCTTCTGTCCGTATCTAAGAAGCTTCGTCAGCGGCACCAGCAAAAGCGCCCCGCAAACAAGATTCGAAATACCGTGTATGACGTCAAAAGGTAAACCCGAAGCGATCCACGAAAGCGTGCCTTTGAAGGTAAACCCGAACATCAGCGCCTGCGCCGGCGCATACAGAACGCCGAACAAAAATCCGTGCAGAGCGCATATTATAATGGGGAAAACGGGATGAACTCCCCGCGGCAGAAGCATCAAAGCCCCCCACAGGACAGTCCAGATATACAGATAAGGTATCCACCAGAGGCCGAAGCCCTCGAAAATTCCCGTCAGCAGAACGAAAATATAAATGGGGAATAAAGCTTTTTTTCTGTATACCAGCGTTATCGCCGTGATGAAAAGACCGATGAGATGGATGTTCGGCAGGGCGTTCATCAGCGCCTTGGAGGCGTACATCAAAGCCCCCAGCATGCCGAACACACATATCTCGTATATGCTTTTCTTCATCCTTTTTCAAGCGAGAGAGCATAACTCGCGCCGTCTGTGATATCCGTCAGATCAATGCCGGACATGGCGTATTCTCCGTTAACGTAGAAAGCCCAGTAGGTGCCGTCCTTTTCGAAATCGGCGGTGATGCCGTCAACGGCCTTCACGTACAGACCGAATTCTCCCTCGTCACCCTCAATGATGCCCAGCGCCGTCAGCGCCGCGCCCACCGTTTTTTCGTCCGTCTTCACGGTGAAAACTTTTTCCGTGCCGTCATGCTTTACCGAAAGCGTGAATTCATGCTCACCCTCGCCCACAGCCACGGTTTCGGCGGCAGAGGAGGGGATATCGGCACTTTTTTTGCCGCAGCTTCCCAGCATTTGTGCCATAGCCGTAATCAGCACGATGCAGAGAAAAAGCGACAAAACTTTTGTAAGTCTTGTTCTTTTCATTTTTTTCTCCTGAAATATTGAATTATCTCCGACCGGTGCTCGCAGTACAACGGAGATTTTTGAAAAGCCGGATATTTCGACTCGGCACGCATAGATCGCCTTCTCGGAAAAACCAATGGCTTGTCCCCGGATACGGCTCCGGGCAAGATATATGCAAAGCTGTGCCTCACGGCGGCGGGCCCGTGCAGGAGTTTCACCTGCTTCCCCGACAGTTCGACTTATTATAGCACAATAAAAAAAGAGCCGCAAGGCTCTTTTTTATTTTAATATCCTTATGTGAGATTCAATTCCTTCAAACGATGCAAATATCTCTCTTGCATCCTTTTCGCATGTTTCTCCCGTGATGAATTCCGCATAGCCATCGGGCGCGCCCTCAAGGGGTACGGCACTGCCGAATGCAAGTGCGAGCGCATCCTTTGCATCTGCCGCCTTGTCGGTCTTTATTCTCACGTAGTAGGAGAAAGAATTTTCCTCAAAGGGAACGGCATATCCTTCGGGCGCCTTTTCCCACAGACAGGGCTTTTCCTTCTGCGCAAGGCCCGAAAGAACGGAGACCGCGTCGGATACAACGGCGCCCGCCGTGGGCATCCTGCCCGCGCCTCTGCCGTAGAACATCACGTCCTCCGTCACGGGGGAGGTGATGCGGATCGCATTGTAAACCCCGTCAACAAACGAAAGGGGACAGCCGGAGGGAACGATAAAGGGGCAGACGAAAAGGGAAGCGCCGCACTCCTTGATGCGGGATGCCGCAATGAGCTTCACCGTGCCGCCAAGACGCCGCGCGGCGTCCATGTCGGCGGGAGTGACGGCGGAAACCGTTTCTCTGTAAACGTCGTCCTCCGATACCAGCTTGTCCGTTGCAACGGCGGTCAGTATCATGATTTTTCTCTGCGCGTCGTAGCCGTCCACGTCAGCCGTGGGATCCTTCTCGGCATAGCCCAGCCTCTGCGCCTCCGAGAGTGCCTCGGAAAAAGGAGAGCCGCCGTTCTTCATCTCGGTGAGAATGAAGTTGGTCGTGCCGTTCACGATACCCTCGATCTTTGAAACCGTGTCACCTGCAAGAGAGGTCCTCATCCCGCGTATCTCCGGGATGCCGCCGCCGACCGATGCCTCGAAGAGATAATGCACTCCGGCATCTCTCGCCGCAGAGAGAAGCTCCGCGCCACGCTTTGCCACCAGCTCCTTGTTGGAGGTGATAACGCTTTTTCCGGCTTTTATCATCTGCATGGAAAAAGTGAAAGCGGGCTCAACGCCGCCCATGGTCTCGCAGACCACGGAGACCTCCGGGTCGTCCGCGATGATGCTTATATCGTGGACAACTCTGTCGCCGTAGGGCGAATCGGGAAATTCACGGAGATCCAGTATGTATTTTACGAAAATGTCATCGCCGCATGCACGGCGGATGGCGGAGCAGTTCTGCTCGATGACCCGGGTGATGCCGCCGCCGACAACACCGAAGCCGAGGATCGCAATGTTTTTCATCTTTTTTTCAATTCCTCATCAATGATTTCCGCCGCGATACGCACGTATTCCCCGCAGGGACGGCGGCGGTAGTAATCCGCCGTCCTTTCCTCCGGCACGGGAGCGGAAGCCCCCGGGAGCCCGAGCAATTCACGGCAGAGAATAGAGCCGTTCTTTTCCTTGAAGCGTGCGGCAAGAGACTGGATAAGACCGTAGTGGGCGGCCTTCGCCTCTCTGTCCTCCGGACCGTACCGTCCCCACAGCAGCCCCGCCACCATGAAAGCGCCGGAAACCGCGCCGCAGACCTCCCGCAGCCTGCCCATTCCGCCTCCGAAGGAGGAGGAAAGAGCGGCGGCAGTCTTTTCGTCAAGGCCGGTCACGTCGGAAAATGCAAGGAGAACTGCCTGAGAGCAGTTGTACCCGTTTGCGAAATATTCAGCGGCAAGCGCTCCGTGGTCTGTCATTTTACGTCGATCACGGACTCGTCCCACATATCGGGAGCGGAGTATCCCAGGAAATTCACAACGGTCGCGGCAACGTCGGAAAGACCGAAAGCGCCGCAGTCTTCCTTGACAGAGTATTTGTCGGTATAAAAATTATCGTAAACGATAAAGGGAACACGGTTCAGAGTGTGGCTGGTCTTTGCCTTGAAAGCGCCGGTCTTTCCCGCCTTGGGAAGTCCTGTCTTCTTGTCGGTCTCATACATTTCGTCCGCATTTCCGTGGTCTGCGGTGATGAGAGCAACGCCGTGAAGCTCGTCCACGACCGCGAGGATTCTCGCCAGCTGGAGATCGAGCGCCTCCATGGAGCAGATGGTAGCCTCAAGGCTTCCCGTGTGGCCGACCATGTCGCCGTTGGGGAAGTTGACACGGAGGCAGGGATATTTTCCGCTCTTCAGAGCCTCGATAAGCTTGTCGGTTATCTCGGCGCACTTCATCCAGGGCCTCTGCTCAAAGGGAACAACGTCGGAGGGGACCTCAACGTAGGTCTCCAGCTCCTCGGAGAACTTGCCGGACTTGTTTCCGTTCCAGAAATAGGTCACGTGGCCGTACTTCTGCGTTTCGGAGATGGCATACTGCGCGATGCCGGTGTCAGCAAGATACTCGCCCATGGTGTTGGTGATCTCGGGAGGAGAAACCAGATAGCGCTTCGGGATGTGCAGGTCACCGTCGTACTCGAGCATTCCGGCGTATTCCACGCGGGGAACTCTCACGCGGTCGAATTTGTCGAAATCGTCGCCCGCGTCAAATGTCTTGGAAATTTCAATGGAACGGTCACCGCGGAAGTTGAAGAAAATGAGGCTGTCGCCGTCTTCAACGGTACCCACGGGCTTTCCGTCCTTTGCGATAACGAAAGGAGGGAGATCCTGGTCGATGGCCTTCGTCTCGGCACGGTAGGTCTCGATGGCCTCGGTCGCATTGGCAAACTGTCTGCCGTCACCGAGAACGTGGGTGTGCCAGCCCTTTTCAACCATGGCCCAGTTAGCCTCGTAGCGGTCCATGGTGATGACCATGCGTCCGCCACCGGAAGCGATCATGGCGTCGAATCCGTCACCGTTCAGCTCAGCGAGGAAAGCCTCGAAGGGAATAACGTAATCGAGAGCGGAGGTCTCGCCCACGTCACGGCCGTCAAGCAGGATGTGGATGCGGACTTTCTTCACACCGTCTTCCTTTGCGTGAGCGATAAGAGCCTTCAGGTGATCTATGTGGGAGTGCACGTTTCCGTCGGAGAACAGACCGAGGAAATGGAGCGTGCTGTTATTTTTGAGAACGTTGTCGATCTCAGCCTTCCATGCGTCGGACCGGAAAAGCTTGCCGGACTCAATGGAGTTGGAAACAAGCTTCGCGCCCTGGGCAAATACCTGACCGGAGCCGAGCGCATTGTGGCCGACCTCGGAGTTGCCCATGTCGTCGTCGGAGGGAAGACCGACGGCGGTGCCGTGAGCCTTCAGCTTGACCGTGGGATATTTTGCCATAAGCGCGTCAAGCGTGGGAGTGTAAGCGCGGGAAACGGCGTTTCCTTCGCTTTCCGCGGGAGCCAGACCCACACCGTCCATAACGATGGTCAGCACGGGGCCCTTGACACCTATGGGATTCTTGAGAGCATTCAGTTTCATGGTAATACCTCTTTGCAAAAATGTTTTCACATTAGTATAAACCACAAATGTGAACAAACAATGAATATTCCCCATATTTCGATAA
>JAZUGU010000142.1:0-2977 GCA_045641325.1 Candidatus Avispirillum sp. | reverse complement strand
GTTTTGGTCTCGGTTTTGGAATATGTCACGGAATTCGCAGCGGTTTCGTCTTTTCCGGAGGTGTTGCTGTATCCTTGAACATCGGTTGCCTCGCCGCCTGTGGTATATGACTCACCGTAGTGCTTTGATTCACTGATGCTTTCGGAGAGAGCATTTCTTACGCTGTTGCTTACACTGTCTTCGTATGTGTGAGAATTTGAATCGGAACTGTTCCATGTTGATCCGGTTACAGTATTTTTTGTGTTGAGCGTTGTGGTATCAGTGCCTGTATGCGTATTGGTTGAGTCTTTATGACCATCCTCGGTGCCTATTTCTAAGCCCATACTGGAATTGATATGATTATTACCAAATCCTGCTTGTATTTCCACGTCTGTAGAGAATTTGCCGTTCAATTGTACCGTATCTTCATCAGTTACGTTCTTACTGTCATACCCAAGGGTAGTTGTGCCGGTGTTTTCGGTAGTGCTGCTGTTTCCGCCAGACTCGCTCATATGTGCATAAGTGTGAGAAGCGGTCTTTACATGCTCTTCTGCTTCTTCCTGAGTCCAGCCGTGTTCGGTAGCCCAATCTTCATCAACGGTGGTGGTTTCGTTCCAGTCCTGAGAGAGTGTCCATGTGCCGGAGTCAGTGGTTGCTTTGGAAATGGTACTGGAAATAGAGGAACCTATGGTATCATCAATGCTCGTCGTATATGTCTCGCTCCTCTGCTGAGCAAGGCCTCCGACCTCCTGAACGGTCCACAGAGCATTGGAGACGGGGACGTTTTCTATAGTACCTATCTCATATGCGTAATATACAACGCCCTTATCTGTGTCCTCAATGATAATAGGCTTTCCATAGTCTTTGTTTGCCTTTGCACGGTTGCGGTAGCTTACCCAGTAAGCATTGAGAGTGATGTCTCCGGTGGTTCCTGCAGGAATGCTTGTTACTTCCTTTCCGTCATCAGAATACCAACCTATGAACTCATAGTTGTAGAGCTCCGGATTAGGCATATCTGCGAGTCCCTTGCTTACGGTATATCTGGTGTATTTGTCGGCAATAGAGTCTACAAGGGGAGTCTGGTAGAGCTTGTAGGTTATAGTATAGACTTCCTCACTCCAATGAGCATAAAGTGTGATGTTGTTTGTTTCGGAAGCGGAAATTACAGTGATTTCGGATGCATTATCTCCGAAACCGTCAAACCATCCCAGGAAGGTGTATCCGGGAACGCTTAAATCCTTAGACAGGGTAAGTCCTTCACCAATCACGTAATAGGATCGGTTAACCTCAGGATTATTGATCTGCTGAGTCGCAAGATAGGGATCCTTGCTTTCATTCACAAGTCTGTAGGTAATGCTGGCGGTGTCGGGCTCGGAAATCGGTATTTCCTCATGTCCCCATAGGATTTCAAGGCACCTATTGCACATGGCGCCTTCGGTGTATCCGACAGCAGTGCTGGTAGGCGCAACTGCGGGCAATATTTTCTGATCGTGCCCGAGTGCGGCGATCACAGTATTCTCAAAAGCGATCTCGGTCCTGCCGTCTGCGTCGGTGAAATAATTCTGACACTTCGTGCAGTACCAGTAAGCGCAGTTGCCGGCCTCGGTACAGGTCGCGGAAACAGCATCGTGTGCTTCCATCGTATGATCGCATTTTCTGGGAAGAGGATATATCTGGACATCCTCACCGGCGATGTATTTCATAAGACGGATAAGGTCCTTGTTGTTTACGTTTCCGTCACCGTTGGTGTCCAGAGCCTGCCCAATTACCTCAACCTCATCACCGGACAGATATCTCATCATACGGTTGAGGTCTTTACTGTTGACGGCACCGTCGCCGTTGATATCTCCGGCGAGAATGTCCATAACGGATGCCGTACCGGGGATAACGGTGAAGTTCACGTCATCCTCATTGTAGTTGCAGATGTCACCGGAAACGTATGAAACGCTTATCGGATAATCATCCTCCAATGCCGTATCCTTCGCCGTGAAGGACAAAGTGAGGATCGTACCGTCGTATGCGACGTCCCTGGAGGATATCCATACTACCTTTTTCGTGTAGCTGGACTGTCCGCCGAGCGCGGGATTGACGGTAACGTCGTTCAGGGTAAAAGCGCTTGCATCATATTCGATGGAAAATGTGAATGCGCTGATACCCGGGTTGTTGGAGGCTATCACGTTTACAGTGAAATCTCCTCCGGGGCATGCAGTTGCATCGGATACTGTCAATGTGGGCACGCCCTGATCTGCCGAAACCGGCATCACCAGAAC
Organism: Candidatus Avispirillum sp.; assembly: GCA_045641325.1. Classification (GTDB taxonomy): domain Bacteria; phylum Bacillota; class Clostridia; order Oscillospirales; family CAG-272; genus Avispirillum. Next base: position 728 of record JAZUGU010000142.1, on the reverse strand, counting down.
GGAAGTCACGAGCATGCATATGCACATGACGAGCGACAGTAAACGTATGCCTGATCTGGTTTTCATAGCTCTCTCCTTTGTGTTATAATATAGTGTATTCAAAAAACGATATCACATTTTGAATATATACAAATATTATCATAAATAATACAATTATGTCAAGGGGGTGAGCTACATTATGGAAGAATTTGTTCCGAAAAAGCCGGACAAAGAAGTAATATCTATACGACTTTCGTCAGAATTGCTACAAAACGTGGACAGAGCAGCAAGTGAGGCAGGACTGAGTCGAAACGAACTCATAAATCAATGCATCTCATACGCCCTGGAGCATATCAGAATCGAATAGCAAAGAAGGGAAGCGGCGGTGCTTCTCTTTTTTGTTCCATATATATTGCCTGCGGTGATTTCTATGCCGTATATTCCGTCCCGAACACAGATGGCACAATGCACAAAACAGCCCCCGCGTTTTCATATAAAACTGACGAAAAAATAAAAACAGGTAATTTTCAAAAAAAGTTGAAAAAAGTACTTGACAACGGGAATATGAGGTGGTATACTATCAAAGCTGTCGCCCGAGGGGAAGCCCTGAGGAGATAGCGAAGGTTCCTTGAAAATTGAACAACAAAAGACAAGTACAAAAGACTCCGAAAATTCTTTTGAATTTTAAAAAAGCCATGAAAATGGCAGCTCTTTAAAGTATTTAAGAGCAGAATCAACTCTGGTATGTT
>JAZUGU010000141.1:0-23929 GCA_045641325.1 Candidatus Avispirillum sp. | reverse complement strand
AAGGGAGGCATGATCTCCGTGCCGACCTTTTTCAGCATTTCGTCGTTCTTCGCCTGCTTTTCAGCGGGGTAGAAATCGACTTTCTCATCGGCGATAGCCATGGTATCGTCATAGGACATAACGCCGAGAGCCTCGTTTGCGCGGGCAACGGACTGTGTGTACTCTCTGCCTAAAAGATCAGACAGAGAAAGTTTGGGTGAATTGAACATTTTTTGTTCCTCCGTGGTATATGTTAAAATTTTATATTGATTTTTTAGTTATTCGATCTTCATTTGCTCTCCGCTGCCCGCATTCGGCGCATAGGGGATATTCAGATGGTCGTAAGCGAGTTTGGTCACACATCTTCCTCTCGGTGTGCGTGAGAGGAATCCTATCTGCATGAGATAAGGCTCCAAAACGTCCTCAATGGTGATAGCTTCTTCGCCGATTGTTGCCGCGAGAGTTTCAAGTCCCACAGGGCCGCCGCCGTAGAATTTGATCATTGCTTCAAGCATTCTGCGGTCCGTGTTGTCAAGTCCCAGCTCGTCTATTTCAAGAAGATTGAGAGCCGCCTGCGCCACGGGCAGGGTGATCTCGCCCTCGGCTTTAACCTGAGCGTAGTCACGCACACGCTTCAAGAGGCGGTTGGCGATTCGGGGAGTGCCTCTCGAGCGGGAAGCGATCTCCAAAGCACCCTCGTCGTCGATCTCGATGCTGAGGATGCCCGCAGAGCGCTTGACGATCCGGGACAGTTCTTCGGGAGTGTAAAGCTCAAGACGTAAAATCACGCCGAAACGGTCGCGAAGCGGGGTGGTTATCTGTCCGGCGCGGGTGGTCGCACCGATAAGCGTGAACTTCTGCAGGGGCAGACGGATGCTTCTCGCCGCAGGGCCTTTTCCTATGATGATGTCAAGGGAAAAGTCCTCCATGGCGGGATACATTATTTCCTCAATATTGCGGTTTAAGCGGTGTATCTCGTCGATAAAGAGGATGTCGCCCTGACCGAGATTTGTAAGGATGGCCGCCAGGTCTCCCTGCTTTTCGATGGCGGGGCCGCTCGTTACACGGAAATTGACACCCAGCTCCGAAGCAATGATGCCGGAAAGGGTGGTCTTGCCGAGTCCGGGAGGGCCGTACAGGAGCACGTGGTCCAGGGGCTCACCGCGCATTTTTGCGGCGTCGATATAAATTTTCAGCTCCTCTTTCGCCTTTTCCTGACCGATATATTCGTCAAGGGTCTTCGGACGAAGAGAAACCTCCGTTTCCGCATCCTCTTCCGTGTAGGATGTTTCGACTATTCTGTTCTCAAAATCGAAATCGTCGTTAAAGTCTGTGTATGTGGGCATTGGTTTCTCCTTGCCTGTTTTTTATATGTCCGATTATCTCATCAAAATTGCCAGAGCATCACGGATGATTTCCTCCGTATCCTTCGAGGGATCAACTGCGGAGAGGGCAGAAGATACTTCCTGCCTTGAATATCCGAGTACGATGAGAGCATCCCTCGCATCGGAGAGATTGCCCTTTGCGGGGGAGCCTGCCACGGGCTTCTTTATTGCGGTCTGCGCCATGCCCAGATAGGATTTCGCCACCTTGTCGTGAAGCTCGAGAACTATCCTTGCCGCCGTCTTCGCACCGATTCCGGGAGCCTGTGCGATCGAGCGGGAGTCCTCGCCTGCGATGGCGTTGACCAGTGCCTCCGGCGTCAGCGTGGAAAGAATGGATATGCCCGCCTTGGGGCCCACGCCGGAAACTGTGATGAGAAGCTTGAAAAGGTCAAGCTCCTCCGTGGTGAAAAATCCGAAAAGCTCCACGGCATCCTCGCGGACAGCCATGTAGGTGTAGAGCCGCACCGTGTCGCCCAGATTGGGATCGTTCAGCCGTGACAGGGTGTTTCCGGTGACGGTCAGCTTGTAGCCCACTCCCGCACAGTCGATGACGGCGGTCATGGACAGCGCATCCAGATGGATGAGCTCGCCGGTAAGACAGTAGATCATATATCTTCTTCCTTTTCTTCTGTTTCTTCTTCAGAGGGTTCGGCAGCCGCGTCCTCCGCTTCTGCTTCCGTAAAATCCATATCGAAAGCGGTAAGGTCGGGCACCTCCGGCTCGGGATATTCGCTGTACATGGGAACGCCTGCGGCGAGGCGCTTTTTGCGCCGTCTTTCCGTAAGCACTATGCAGAGTGCAAATGCCGCGATCCCCGCGAACTGTATGATAAGTCCGACGGTCAGAGCCCTCGGCCAGTATCTCATTTCCAATGTGTGCCCGCCGGGGGTGATCTCAAAACCGATAACGCCGCCGATAAGCTTCTTTGTTTCGACCTTTTCGCCGTCAACGTAAATGTTCCATGCCTCATCGTAAGGGATGGAGGTGAATACCAGTTCATTTCCTTCGGAAACGGTGATCGTTCCTTCAAAGCTGTCCTCGGTGTAATCTTCGATGATGAACTGGTCTTCGAGAAGCCTCGGCATATATTTTTCGTATTCTGCGGAATCCAGATAGTAGAAGTAGTTCTCGCCCTTCATGACGTAGATGCAGTCCTCAAGGGGCTCAAGGCTCACTTCCACCATGTCGCCCACCTCGAACGAGCCCAGCTCGATGATGCGGTCGGTCTCGTTGCCGAAGACGGAGCCCTGCTTCAGACCGTTCACGTAAAGGTATGCCTCACGGAGATATTCCGTGGGGAAGTAGCAGTACAGAACGTCCTCGCACGTCACGGAAACCGTGTAGGTCACCCTCTGGAAGCCGGATTCGGATTTCTCGTATTTCTCGTGCCCCGCCACGGAGGAGGCCCTCATGGAGCCGGGATCAACGTCTGCGCCGTATACGGCGTGACGGAAAATATTCACTTCCTCCTCCCCGAGCATGGATGCAACGATGGCGTTCATCCTGTCAAAGGGAGAATTGTATTTTTCGTGTATTTCAAGCTCTGCGAGAGAGGGATCGACTGCGAAAGCGACGGAGAGTGCGTTAGGATTTTTGTAGACCGTGTAGTCCACGTCGCCCAGATCCGTCTCCTCGTATTCCTCAAATATCTCCTCCTGTGTGTTGTCGGAGATCATGTATTTGATGCCGAAGAGCGAATCGGAAACGGGCGTGCCGCCCAGATATTTCGACCAGTGGGAATGGGATGCGAGACCGAAATCGTGCAAAAGGCTTATCGTCTCACTGTTGAGGGTGGACGTGGAATTGGAAAGTCCCCTCATGCCCAGCGCCAGATTGTCGTTGGTCTTTCTGTGGTGGTTCTTCTCCATGCGGTAGAAGGACGAGTCACTTTCGTGCACGTTGTCCACCACCGGGGAGAGCCCGTCCACAAAGGTACGGTAGCCGGAGCTTACGGAATATCTCACGTCATCGTCAAGGCTCGACATATTGAGAAGCCCGCCGCCGAACATCTCCGTTCCCACAAGAACGGCGAGAATAAGCGATGCCGTCTGTTTTCTTTCCGTGTCGTCGGAGGTGACAGCCCACAGAACGCACAGATAAACGGCGATGATGCCCAGAGAGAGCCATACGGTGGAGAAGGTGTCCACGTTGTCGTAGCCCTGTTTCTGGATGATCACGAGGATCAGCGCCAGAACACCGCACACGGCAACTGCTTTTCTGTATCCTATGTCACGGAGTCTCTCGAAAGCCTTGTACGCGAACAGGATAAGGAAGAAGCACAGCATGTAGCTGTAACGGTAGTTGAGCCAGTTGGGTTTCTGCATGCCGTGCCAGAAAAGGTCGGCGGTTGAAATGTTGAAGCTCAGGAGGAAAAATACGATAAGGCATCCGGATGCGATCTTTTCCCGCACCTTCACGTGGGGCGCAAAGAAATACAGAGGGAAGAGAATGAGTGTGAGAATGCCGGAATAAACGAAGGGAAGGCCCTCGGGGCGCACCGTGTCGTATGAGCCGATAAAGAACTTGGGCAGAAGATCCATCCAGTCAAATTTCTGGACGGGCGCATAGTTGGGATGCGAGAAAGTGGTTTTGCCCAGAGTCAGCGAATAGTAGGTGCACAGGATCAGCGCCGCGCAGATGGCGGCGGAAATAAGCGAATAAAGCGTCATCCGCCCCACGGATTTCAGAGCGTGGAGCTTTTCCCCCCTGGGATTTCTCTCGTCGGGAGACTTAGAGAAATAGTAGTAAATGAAATAGACCGCCGCAAAAATGCAGGTCATGTAGCCGATATAGAAATTGGAGAAGATCGCAAGAGTGAGGGAAACCACGTAAAGGGTGAACTTTCCGTATTTCACCATGCTCTCGATCCCCAGCATGATAAGGGGAAGAAGCATCACGTTGTCGAACCACATGGTGTTGTGCTGCATCACCACGCAGTATCCGCAGAGCGCATACATGGAGGAGAAAATAACGGTCGCCGTGCGGTTTCTCACCTTGCGGGTGGATTCGATGTAAACACCGAAGAAGAATCCGCAGAATCCCGTCTTCAGAAGCAGGATGGTGAGGATGGCCTCGGTGATGTTCTCTTTGGGGAATATTGCGACAAGAAGCGAGAACGGGCTTGAGAGATAGTATGCGAAAATGCCCATGAACTCTCCGCCCAGAGCCCGTCCGAAGGAGTAGAGCAGACTGCCGTCACCGTGCAGAAAGCTGCGGAGCGCTTCGAAGAAATAAACGTACTGGCCGTTCAGATCGAGAACGAGAACGCACTCACCCTCGTGATAAACGGACATGCAGACGTACATGAGCGCCATGACGGCGACCGGCACGAGAAAGCAGAGCAGGAGGTGTTTCTTCACGGAGAAGAAATCGGAAATGACCTGCCGCAGAGTTCTTCTCGGAGCGAGGGGCGTTATAAATTTTTCCCTTTTTGCGGGGAGCGAGGTTTCGATATTATTGTCCATTGGATTCACCGATGATCTTTTTGATGGATTTTTCAAGCTTCACGCGGGGAAGAGTCATGTCCCTGCCGCACCCGGTGCAGACGATCCTCACGTCGCTGCCCACTCTCATGACGGTAAATTTCGCAGAGCCGCAGGGGTGCGTTTTTTTCAGTTCAAGCACGTCTCCGACGCGGATTACGGGTATATTGTTCATAGCCTTTTCCCATACAGATAATTAATCAGTTTATTATATCACAGAATTGCGGCAAAGTAAATAAGAACGGGAGATTTTTTAGAGAAAAAGAATTAAGATATAAATGTAAACATTTTGTGTGTTTTTTAATAAAATCTTTGACTTATTATAAGTATTGTGATATAATGACTTGATATTGTATTTAAGGTGGGGTAGAATTGTTGATTCTCGGCATAGATCCCGGATATGCGATCGTGGGATGGGGAGTCCTGCGGTGTGAAAACGGCAGGTTTTCACCCGTTGGATACGGCTCCATACAGACAGCCGCAGGGCTGAAGGTGGAGGAAAGGCTCCGTCAGATCCATGAAGGGATGTGCGAAATAATAAACCGTTATCATCCGGACGTGATGAGCGTTGAGGAGCTGTTCTGGAACACCAACCAGAAAACGGGTATCGTGGTGGCTGAGGCGAGAGGCGTCATCCTCCTTTCCGCGCATGAGGCGGGCATCCCCATTTTCGAATATACCCCCCTGCAGGTAAAGCAGGCGATAGTAGGCTACGGCAGAGCGGAGAAAAAGCAGGTCATCGCAATGGTCACCTCGCTCCTGGGTCTGAAAAAGCCGCCCAAGCCCGACGATACGGCGGATGCAATAGCCATGGCAATATGCCACGGCAACACGGCATCGTCACCTTTGTCAGAATTTTATAAGTGAGAAAAGATATGTGGACATCCGAAAACTGGAAAGATTATGAGCTGCTGGATGCCTCCGACGGCGAGAGGCTTGAGAGATGGGGAGAGTATATCCTCATCCGTCCCGATCCGCAGATCATCTGGAAAAGCGAAAAACGTGATCCCCGCTGGAAAAACGCCCACGGGGTGTATAAGAGGAGCAAGACCGGCGGCGGCAAATGGGTAGTTTCCAAAATGCCGGACGAATGGTGCATAAATTACGGAGAGCTTACCTTCAAGCTCCGTCCCATGGGCTTCAAGCATACGGGCCTTTTCCCGGAGCAGGCGGCAAACTGGGACTGGTTCTCGGAAATCATCCGCAAAAGAGGAGAGATGGGGAAAAAGACCTCCGTCCTTAACCTTTTTGCATATACCGGCGGCGCAACGGCGGCGGCGGCAAAGGCAGGCGCCTCCGTGTGCCACGTGGATGCCGCAAAGGGCATGGTGGCGGCGGCAAAGGAAAACCTCAGGCTTTCCGGACTGGAGGATGCCCCCGTCCGCTATATCGTGGACGACTGCAAGAAATTCGTTGAAAGAGAGCTTCGCCGGGGACATACCTACGACGGTATCATCATGGACCCGCCCTCCTACGGCAGAGGCCCGGGAGGCGAGGTGTGGAAGCTGGAGGAGTGTGCCGATGAGCTCATCTCCCTGGCGGCAAAACTTCTGTCGGATGATCCCGCATTCTTCCTCGTCAATTCGTATACAACGGGGCTTTCCCCCTCGACCATGGCGTACATGACAATGAACGCCGTGAATCTTTCCGGTCAAGTTGAGGCATCCGAACTCGGAATAAAGGTCACTTCAACAGGACTGTATCTTCCCGCAGGCGCGTCTGCAAGATGGACGAAATAAGCGGTCGATACAAATAAGGAGCAAAATGGAACCAATCATCAAAGCAGAACATATAAGCTTCTCGTACCCGGTGGACGAGGATACCCCTCCCGTTCCGGCATTGCGCGATGTGAGCCTCGAAATAGAAAAAGGCTCGTTCACCGCCATACTGGGACATAACGGCAGCGGCAAATCCACCCTTGCGAAAATACTGTGCCTTATAAACCTTCCCGATGAGGGAAAGCTTTTCATCGGCGGCAGGGATATGACGTCGGACAGCGTCACCGAGGACGATATCTACGAAGCGAGAAAAATAGTGGGCATGGTCTTCCAGAACCCCGATAACCAGATCGTCGCAACGATCGTGGAGGAGGACGTGGCGTTCGGCCCCGAAAATCTGGGCATCCCGTCCGAAGAGATCCGCCGCAGAGTGGACGAGGCGCTTGACACCGTGGGCATGAGAGAATATGCCCGCCACGCCACACAGCGTCTTTCCGGAGGGCAGAAGCAGAGAATAGCCATTGCCGGCGTTCTCGCCATGCACCGTGATCTTATCATTTTCGATGAAAGCACCGCCATGCTGGATCCCGGCGGCAGAAAAGAAGTAATGGACACCATATGCCGCCTGAACCGTGAAGAGGGCATAACGGTGATACACATAACACACTATATGAGCGAGGCCGCCCTTGCCGACCGTGTCGTCGTCATGAGCGAGGGCAGGATCGTGGCTGACGGCACACCCGCCGAAGTCTTTTCCGACGTGGAAGGGATGAGAGGGAGAGGGCTGGACGTTCCGCAGACCACAGAGCTTCTGTGGAGAGTGAAGAACTCCGGCTACGACGTTCGGCTTGATATATTCGACCCGGAGGAATGTGCGAAGGAGATCGCACGGGCATTTGAAGTAAATGGCAGAAATTGAAGTAAGAAACGTCACGTATGTATACGGCAAGGGAGCCCCGTACGAGATAAAAGCACTTGAGGACGTGAGCCTCACCTTTCCCGAAGCACAGGTCACGGGCCTTATAGGCCATACGGGGAGTGGCAAATCCACTCTTGTGCAGATGCTCAACGGACTTCTCCGTCCCGATTCGGGCGAGGTGCTCCTTGACGGAAAAAATATATGGGACGAACCGAAAAAAATAAGAGACGTCCGTTTCAGGGTGGGCCTTGTCATGCAGTATCCCGAGTATCAGCTCTTTGACGAGACCGTGGCGGACGATATAGCCTTCGGCCCACGCAACATGGGAATGACCGAAAGCGAGATAAAAGCAGCCGTCACCGAAGCCTCGCGCTTCGCAGGGCTTTCCCCGGAGCTGATGTCGAAATCCCCCTTCGACCTGTCCGGCGGACAGAAGAGAAGAGCGGCGCTGGCAGGCGTCATGGCAATGAAACCCTCCGTCCTCGTCCTCGATGAGCCTGCCGCAGGGCTTGACCCCGGCGGCAGAAGAGATATCCTGGAGGGGATAAAGAGATTCCAGAGAGAAAGCGGTACCACCGTCATCATCGTGTCCCACAGCATGGAGGATATGGCGGCGTACTGCGATAATATAGCTGTCATGGCACACGGCAAGATCGCCATGACCGGCACACCCGCCGAAGTCTTTTCCCGCTCCCCCGAGCTTGTGGCAACGGGGCTTGACGTTCCCCAGATCACCAAGGTCGCGGAGGCTCTGGGAAAATACGGCATCGACATAGGCCGGGATATCTATACGGTGAAATTCGCCGCAGAGCGTCTTATGGGAGGAGGTGCCCCCCGTGAGAGCTGATATCACCATAGGCCAGTACTGCGAGGGCAGTTCTTTCGTCCATAAGCTGAATCCCAAATGGAAGGTGCTTTTCGCGGTACTGTATATAACCGTCATCTTCCTTGCGAAGAATATATATGCCTTCGCACTTCTTGCGCTTTCCCTTATGGCGCTCACCCTCATGAGCAGGATAAACCTGAAAGTCCTGTTCCGGGGACTGCGCCCTATCATTATCATCATCGCATTCACGGCGCTCATCAATATCTTCTGGCTGAAAGGCGAAAAGGAGATACTGCATCTGGGATTTATCCATATCTATCTTGAGGGCGTCATAAACGCACTTCTCATAGTGCTCCGCGTGGTCATGCTTGTCATCGGCACAAGCATCATCCTCACCTATACCACAACGCCCATCGCGCTGACGGACGGCATCGAGCAGTTCCTCGCACCTTTGGCGAAAATAAAAGTGCCCGTCCACGAGTTTTCCATGATGATGACCATAGCGCTCCGCTTCATCCCCACCCTCATCGAGGAAACGGATAAGATAATGTCCGCACAGAAAGCCAGAGGCTCGGATTTTTCAACGGGCTCTCTCGTGAAAAGAGCGAAAGCGCTGATACCGATCCTCGTTCCTCTGTTCATATCCGCATTCAGACGTGCGGGTGACCTTGCAACGGCAATGGAGTGCCGCTGTTACAGAGGCGGCGCCGGCAGAACGAGGATGAACGTCCTCCGCTCCACCTGGCGTGATCCCGTAATGCTCATTGCTCTATGCGTCCTCGGCGCAGGAGTGATCATCCTCAATAAATACGCCCCCGGATACAGCCTCAGTATGTAAGGCGCAACGACGGGGCGGGAAAGAAAGGAGTGTCGGAAATGAAAATACTTCTGAAAATAAAATTCATCGGCACGCCTTTCTGCGGATTCCAGAGTCAGAACAACGGCACGGCGATCCAGAACGTGCTGACGGAGGCATCCGAAAAGGTCTTTGGCAGAGAATGCCTCGTCACCGGATGCAGCCGTACCGATTCGGGCGTGCATGCTCTGGGATTTTGCTGTACGGTAGAGCCGAAATATAAAAGGGGAGATCTTTGGTGCACCATCCCCACGGAGAAGATTCACCGTGCATATGCCGCATACCTGCCGGATGAAATATCCGTTGTGGGTGCATCCGTGATGCCCGAGGGATTTCATCCCAGATACAGCTCAAAAGGGAAGAATTATGTATACAGAATATGGGATGCCCCCGCTGAGGATCCCTTTGAAAAAGGCCGCAGCATGAGGTGCATTTTTCCCGTGACTCCCGAAAAGGAAGAAAGAATGAAAGAGGCGGCGGAGCATTTCGTCGGCCGTCACGATTTCGCATCCTTCATGGCGAGCGGCTCGAAGATCACCGATTCCGTGAGAACGGTCACAAAAGCGGAAATATACAGAGAGGCGGGCGGCACGCTTGTGTTTTCCGTGTCGGCGGACGGCTTCCTCTATAACATGGTCCGCATAATGGCGGGCACGCTTATCGACGTTGCGGCGGGAAGGCTCGAGCCCGGTGATATCCCCGCCATCATCGAAAAAAAGGACAGAGCCGCGGCAGGCGCCACCGCCCCCGCAGAAGGGCTCTATCTCAATGAAGTTTTTTATGACCGGGAAATAAACTGGCAGTGTAATTGAAAAGAAAGGAGGAATACCGAAAGTGGCACGTGACAGAAACGAAGACGAGCTTATAAGCACGGGCAGGAAAAGGAAAAAGAGAATAAAGGAAGTTCCCACCGACGGCGTTAAGGTCGATCTTCGTGTAAAGGAACGGCAGAGGAACGGATATTATATGTCCGTTGCGGGAAAATACCGTGCCGCAAGGTATCTGACGGTCGTCTTTCTCGTAGCGTTCCTTCTCGTCATGCTGGTGTTCTTCCGTGAAAATATAACCTATTCAAACCTTATGTATTTGGTCCGTGACCTTGATGCGGACGTGGGTCCCACCGTTGGAGCATATGCCAACGTCACCTACGATTCCCAGTATGCAGAGGAATTCGCCATGTTCAAGGGCAGGATAGCGGTGGCGGGCACCACCGGACTCACGCTGTTCGATGCCTCCGGCTCAAAGGAAGCGGAGTACGACTGCTCCTATACGGAGCCCGGACTCGTGACGGGCGATAAATATGCCCTCATGTACGATGCCGGCGACAGAGGCTATTCCGTGTATACCTCCGTGGCAAGAGTGCTTTTCACCAATGCCGACGATATAATCGAGGATGCCGCCGTATCCGACAGCGGATACTACGCTCTCCTCACAAGATCGGAGGAATCCAAGTTCCTCGTCACAGTTTATAACGGCTCGTTCAAACCCGTGACCAAGTATTTCAGAGATAAGTACGTCATAGATATATCCCTCGATCCGGAGGGAAAAGAGGCGGCGATAGTTTCAGCCTCGTCGGATAACTCCGGCATCGCCTGCGAGGTCTCGCTCTGCACGGTGGGAACGGAGAATACGGTAACGCTCAGCTACGGCGGCATCATGCCGGTGTCGGCGGAGTATGCAGATGACGGAACACTTTTCGTCATGTGCGATACGTGCCTCATGGCCTTCCGTGACGGCGACCTTTCGTGGCGGCACGATTTCACGGGCATGAACCCCGGCAGCTTCTGCACGGAGGGGAACATCGCCGCAGTATCCTGCTCGATGAACGCCATCGGCAGCGTTAACTGCCTTATGGTATTCGATACCGACGGAAACGTGAAGATCAACGCAACGCTCAATTCAAAGGTGTCGTCGGTAACAACTGATGCTAAAACAGCCGTGTTCACCGCAGGCGGCGGCACGGCAAACAGAATAGATCTGAAGGACGGAAACGTCACAAGCGAGGAAATTTCCGTCATTCCCGTAAAGCTTCTGTCCCCCGAGGGCAGCCTTGTGGTCTGCGGCGAGGGCGGAACGGCTTCCTATTTCACCGATTAGGAGAACAAAAGGAGTTTGTAATATGAGTATACCCGGAATAGTGATAGATGCAGTCATCATCGCGGTCTGTATCATCATCGTTCTCATAAACAGAAAAAGAGGCGCGGTAAAATCGCTGATGTCGCTGCTTTCCGGCATCGCCTCACTTCTCATAGCATACGTTTTCACTCCGGCGCTGTCTGCATTCCTCAAGGAAAAGCTTTTCCTTGATAAGCTGGCGCAGAGCATAATGGATACGGTAGCCTCCCTGGCACAGAGCGGGAAGGACGCGGCGGCAAACGTGATGTACGACGTGTCCGGACTTATGAAGGATTCGCAGTTCCTGTCCGTGCTCGAAAGGTTCAGGGCAGACCCCGAAACCACAGGGAAAGCGATCGCCGGTATCGGCGACAGCACCCATGCCGCCGTGGAAAAGGTCTCTTATGCGGTGGCGGAGCCCATATCGAAGGCGATCTCCGATGTCGTCGCGTTCGCACTCATATTCATAGTATCGCTGATAATACTGAAGATACTGACAGCGATCATCTCCGCGGCGTTCAAGCTTCCCGTGCTGAAAACACTTGATAAAGCGGCAGGCACTGTCATAGGCATCATCGCGGCATTGTTCTTCGTTCTGGTATTCGCAATGATAGTGAACGATCTGTCCGACCTGATAGTCGGCGCCGCACCGTCATCATTTCCCAACGATATAGCATCCCAGTCGCTGATATTGAGATTCCTGTCGAAATTCAACGTGATAAGCTTTCTGACAGAGCACATAGCATTCTGAAAGAGACGTTAAGAAAGGTCCGGAAAACATGAAAAACATACCGAATATTCTGTCTGTGATAAGACTTCTGCTGTCATTCGTCTTTGCGGCGCTGTTCCTGACAGACCATATCCCCGCGGCGGTGGTAGTATTTGTCGTGGCAGGCCTCACCGATGTGGTCGACGGCGTTCTCGCAAGGCGCAATAACTGGATAACGAATCTGGGCAAGATACTTGACCCCGTGGCGGATAAGCTTCTGCAGTTCACGGCGTTGGTGTGCCTGTTCATCGGTAAATATATCCCCCTGTGGCTCCTTGTCATGATATTCATAAAAGAAGCCATGATGGGAATAGGCTCGCTGATCTTTTACAGAAAATTCAAACAGATCGGCGTGTCCAAATATTACGGCAAGGCATATACGGTGCTGTTTTACGTGGCAGTTGCGGCACTTATAATATTCCGTCCGTGGTTCACGCTGAACGAATGGGCGGAGGATCTCATATGCGTAGCATTGGCAGTAGTCGGCTTTGTCGCCATAATACTGTATTATATAAGCTATCTCAAAGGCAAACTCAGAAAGGTAAAAGACTAAATGGTAATGTGTTCAAGATGCCATAAGCGGATGGCTGTCGTCTTCATCACGAGAGTTGAGGGCGAGGAGTCGAAGCAGGAGGGCATTTGCATAAAGTGTGCAAAGGAACTGGGGATAAAGCCCATCAACGATATAATCTCCAAAATGGGTCTTTCCGACGAGGACGTAGAGCGTATGTCCGAGGAAATGGAGGATATCATGGACGGCGTTGAAAACGGCGGCGATCCTCTCGGGCTTTCCGATATGACGGGCGTGGATCAGGACGGTGACGGATCGGATGCCCCCGCCATAGATTTCGGCAAGCTCATGAAAGAAGGCATGGGCATGATGATGTCCTCACAGCCCGATAAGGATAAATCCGAAGGCAAAAAGCATAAAAAGGGCGAGGAGCAGAGCGCCCATAATAAAAAAGAAAAAAAGTTTCTCACCACCTATTGCCAGAATATAACGGAAAAGGCCCAGATGGGCAAGCTGGACCGTATCGTGGGCAGGGAAAGAGAACTTGACAGAATAATACAGATCCTGTGCCGCAGACAGAAGAACAACCCCTGCCTCATCGGTGAGCCCGGCGTGGGCAAAACCGCTATCGCGGAGGCGCTGGCACAGAAGATCGTCGCAGGAGACGTTCCTTATAAGCTCAGAAATAAGGAGCTCTATCTGGTGGACCTTACCGCACTTGTGGCGGGCACCCAGTTCAGAGGCCAGTTCGAGTCAAGAGTACTGGGACTGCTCAACGAGGTAAAAGCCGCAGGCAATATCATCCTCATCATCGACGAGGTCCACAACATTGTGGGCGCAGGCGATGCGGAGGGCTCCATGAACGCCGCCAATATCATGAAGCCGGCGCTCTCAAGGGGCGAAATACAGGTCATCGGCGCCACCACTCTCAACGAGTACAGAAAATATATCGAAAAGGATTCAGCCCTTGAGAGAAGATTCCAGCCCGTCACCGTTGCCGAGCCCGGCATCGAGGACACAAGAAAGGTGCTGGAGGGCATCAAGCACTATTACGAGGAATTCCACCTTATAAAGATTCCCGATCACGTGCTGAAAGCGGCGGTAGTCCTCAGCGAAAGATATATAACGGACCGATACCTGCCCGATAAGGCAATAGACCTTCTGGACGAGGCCGCATCCCATATTTCTCTGGCAAGCCCGGAAATCAACGAGCGGTGCGAGCTGGCCGACAGACTTTCCGAGATCGAAAAGCAGAGAAATATCCTGGAGGCAGATGCGGAAAAGAGCGCAAACTCCGAGGAGACCTATAAACAGCTGGCAGACCTTAAGGTCGAGGAGCTGAGGCTCAAAGGCAGACTGGGAGAACTCAAAGCCCTCATCGATTCCGTGGAAATGACGGAAGAGGACCTGGCGGACGTAATTGAAATATGGACGGGCATCCCCGCATCCACCATAAACGAGGACGAGTTCTCAAAGCTGGAGGGCCTCTCCGACAGACTGAAAGAGAGGATCGTCGGTCAGGACGAAGCGGTCGATGCGGTCGTCCGTGCCGTGCGCCGTTCCAGAACGGGCATATCCCCTAAGAGAAAACCCGTGTCGTTCATCTTCGCAGGCCCTACGGGCGTCGGAAAGACCGAGCTTGTCAAAGTCCTTGCCAACGACCTGTTCTCCTCTCCCGAAACGCTTATCCGCCTCGATATGAGTGAATTCATGGATAAGTTCTCCGTTTCGAGAATAGTGGGAGCGCCTCCCGGATACGTGGGCTACGACGACGGCGGACAGCTCACGGAGAAAATAAGAAGAAGACCTTATTCCGTGGTGCTCTTCGATGAGATCGAAAAAGCGCATCCGGACGTAATGAACATCCTTTTGCAGATACTTGACGACGGCAGAATAACCGATGCCCACGGCAAGACCGTCAGCTTTGAGAATACCGTCATCGTCATGACCACCAACGCAGGCTCCCGGGACGGCTCCGGCGCTCTTGGCTTTATCGATGCGGTGACCGCAAACCGGGACAAGACCATGAAGGCCCTGTCCGATTTCCTGCGCCCCGAGTTCTTAAACCGTGTGGATGAGGTCATCACCTTCAATCCTCTCGGCATGGAGGACTTCAAGGGTATCGTCCGCATCATGCTCGGCGACCTTAAAAAAGCGCTTGAGGAAAAGTTCATAAGGCTCTCCTATACGGATGCGGCGGCGGAAAGAATAGCAAAGGAATCCTATTCCGTCAAATTCGGCGCCCGTAACATGAGAAGATATATCCAGACCTCGGTAGAGGATAAAATAGCTGAAAAGATCGTCGATACCCACGGCAAGATAACCGCCGTGAGCATTGATGCCGATGAAAACGGCCTTATCATTGCGGCGATCTGAGATCATTGAAAGGTGTTGGTACTGTGGAAAGAAATAAAAACTGGCATTCATATACCAATGCCGAGCTTGAAAGAGAATTCAGGAGCGATTCCGCCACGGGTCTTACCGAGGCGGAAGCGCATAGAAGACTCCGCCACGGTAAGAATAAAATATGGGAGGTAAAAACCGTATCGGTGAAGAAATATCTGGCATCCTCAATGCTGGATTTCACCACGGTGCTCCTTATCCTCACCGTCGTGGCGGCGGCATTCTTCGGCAGAGGGAACGAGGCACTGGCAGTAGCCGTGATGCTCGTCCTGTGCCGTGCCGTCAGAGTGGCGGTGTACATATACTCGCAGAGAAATCTTGAAAAGAACGCGTCTGCGGCGCTCCCCCTGGCAAAGGTCGTCAGAGGAGGCAGCGTCCGCCAGATCCCGGCGGACAGGATCGTCACCGGAGACGTGATTATCCTCGATTCCGGCGATACCGTCCCCTGCGATATAAGACTTACGGCGGCGGATAACGTCATCGTTTCGGAAACCTACGTCACCGATAAGGAAGGACTTGTCAAAAAAGATTCCTCCCCGGTGGTATCCGGAAAGAATAAGGATATCCCCCTGTCGCTGAGAACGAATATGCTCTATGCCACCTCCGTGGTGGTGGGCGGCTTCGGTATAGGAATGGCTGTCGCCACCGGAAAAGATACCCTCGTCTGCGCAAGAGAGGGCAGCGTTGAGATCCCCGGCGGCGAGGATATCCCCGTGCTCGATAAGCTCTCCGACTGGAGCAGGGTGTGCAGTCTTGCCCTCGTGGCGGCGGCGTTTATCATCACTATCCTCGGCATCACCGTGGGCAGCCAGAGCTTCTTCGGTATTTTTCTTCCGTCCGTGGCAATGTCGTCCGCATGCCTTTCCGAATTCATAGGTGCCGTCGGCGCATTTTCATGGTCGGTATCTCTCAGAAAAGATAAAAAAGACGGCGGCGTCTATAAAAACGTGTCCACGGCAGAGGCTGCGGCAAATGCCGACGTGCTCATCGTCCGCTCGTCGGAAATATTCAAAAGCAGAAAAATAACGCTCCATTCATATTTCACCGATTCAAAGCTCAAGCTTATCGGCACGAAAGGAGCAGAGCCTCCGTCAGAGCTTCTCGCTCTTGCGTGCTACTGTACGGGAATGACGCCGAAAGGCAGTATCGCCAAAGGCTCCTTCGGACAGGGCGTGCGGCAGACGAGCATCATCCCATACGACGTAGTCCGCTCCATGTGGGATGAACACGGAGATAAATCGAAAGACCCCGGATATACCATACTGGGCCACGTCACGGCAGGTGAGGAGGGCTCGGACGGATTCGACGGCACGCTTCTTGCGCTGGAAAACAGATTTATATTCGCCATGTCCGGCAGAGCCGAAAGGATCGTAGACAGATGCGCTTCCTATAAGGAAGGCGGCAAAATATATCCGCTTGATGCGGAGTACAGAAAAAAAGTTCTCTCCTATGCGGCGGCATTGAAAAAGCACGGCGTCACCGTGTGCGCCGTAGCTCAGAGAGAATCTCCCTATAACAGTATGAGGAGACTGTCCGTGCTTCAGAACAGCCTTTGCTTCGAGGGCTTCATCGCAGTATCCGACAGAATGGAGGAGGGCGCCGCGGCCGCTCTGTCAAAGTTCCGCGGGGAGGGCGGCAGAGTAATGATCTTCTCCGACCCCTCGTGCGCCGATCACGACGAGGATAAGCTTTTCTGCGAGTCCGAGGGCGTGTTCCGGACCGGCGACCTGTATCTTGACGAAAAGGAAAGCAAAGGTGCCGGAAATATTCCTCTCGATGAGGGAACACTTACAATGATAAGAACGCCGGGCGGTGCCGAGGGCATCAGAGAAAGGCTCCGCTTCATCGGTATGTGCCGTGCGGCAGGGCTTCGCACCGCATACGTGGGCTACGGCGTCGAGGATATGTGGAGCATGCAGAGATCGGACGTTTCCGTTGCAGTTCCCGGGCCGCAGGGCACGGTGATACCGCAGGTATTAAGAACTGCGGCAGACGGCGTATCCGATACGGTCGCCGGCGGCTTTTCGGCGGCATTCGGCATGATAGAGAAATGCCGGAGAGCCATGTTCAACCTGAGAAATATACTGACTTATCTCATAACGTCCCACAGCGCAAGGCTCATCCTCATGCTCATATGCGCCGTGGCATCCTTCCCGGTGATGAACGCCACACATCTTGTGTTCTGGGGACTTGTCCTTGATTTCGTCACGGTAATGGCTATAGCGAAAACACCCTCGTCCGGGGGATATCTCAAGGCGTCGGAATGTGCCATGCCGGAAGAAAAGAGCGATGTTCTGTATCCCACTCTGTTCGGCGTGCTCTGCGCCGTGCTGTCCACGGCAACACCGTTCGTGGGCCGCGCCGTCATCAGCGCATCGGGCAGGGAATTCGCCCTCAGCGAACAGCAGATGGTCGTCGTCATGTTCACGTCCTGCATCCTGGCGATGCCCTTCGTTGCGGCGGAGTTCGCAGGCAGATGGGGACTGTTCAGCAGGGAATCAGAGTACGGGAAAGCGTTTATCCTCCCCTTTGCGGCGGCGGCCGCAGGGATAGTGGCGGCGCTTGCCTCCCCCATATCGGAAATACCTTTCCCGGGATTTCTCATGTGCGCCTTCATGCTGATACCGGCAGTAGTCATCGTTGCGGTGATGTCGGTCATCCGTGCGGCGCAGACAAAACAGGAAAATAAACAATAATATAAAGAGGTGTAAACAATGGCAGAAAACAATGAATGCACACATGACTGTTCCACGTGCGGAGCAGACTGTCCCTCAAGGGGCGGCGGGATGATAGAAAAGGAAAAGCTCAATCCCGCATCGAGCGTAAAGCACGTGATAGGAGTGGTATCCGGAAAGGGAGGCGTCGGTAAATCCATCGTCACATCCATGATGGCAGTGGAAATGCGCCGCCGTGACTGGGGCGTTGCCATCCTTGATGCAGATATCACGGGTCCGTCCGTTCCCAAGGCATTCGGTGCCGTAAAGGGCGTTGAGGCAAGGGATGACGTGATGCTCCCCAACTATACTAAAACAGGCGTACAGCTCATGTCCGTAAATCTTCTTCTTGATGACGAAACGAGCCCGGTAGTGTGGAGAGGCCCCGTTATCGCGGGCGCGGTGAAGCAGTTCTGGACAGACGTTATCTGGCAGGACGTAGACTATATGTTCGTGGATATGCCTCCCGGAACGGGTGACGTACCGCTGACCGTGTTCCAGTCGCTTCCCCTTGACGGTATCATTATCGTCACCACTCCCCAGGAGCTGGTATCAATGATCGTGGAGAAAGCGGTCAATATGGCAAAGCTCATGAATATCCCGATCCTCGGCCTCATCGAGAATATGTCCTATGCGGTATGCCCCGATTGCGGCAAGCATATCAATATATTCGGTGAAAGCCGTGCGGAAGAGGTGGCAAAGGAGTACGGTATCCCGCTTCTGGCAAAGATACCTCTCGATCCCAAGCTTTCCTCCCTCGTAGATAAAGGCATCATCGAGCTTATGGAAAACGATTATCTCACCGCGGCGGCAGACGCCGTTGAAGGTCTCTGATCGCAATTTGGCGGCGAAGCCGCCGATGCAGTTATATTATATTCGCCATAAAACCGGGCGCAGCCCAATATAAATAGCCACAGGCGAATATAACTGAAAAAGCCCGCCGAAGCGGGCTTTTTCTTTATGATCCTGTAACTATCTTCTTGAGTGCGTTGACGTCGGCGACGGTGAGCTTGTTGTCGCCGTTAAGGTCTGCGGCATCCAGATATGCGATAGTACCCGTCATCATCTTCTTGATAAGGTTTATGTCCTTGGCGGTCACCTTGCCGTCTCCGTCAAGGTCGCCGGGAATAGTCTGCGCCGAGGGATCGGGCTCGCCGCAGTTCTCGCACACGCCGTCAACGTAGTTGTGGCCGATGGCGGGAGTCGTGCTTTCCACTATTTCATAATCGCAGAAACGGCACGCCGTTTTTTCGTATCCGTCATCCGTGCAGGTAGGGGAGGCTTTTCTGAACGCCATTCTGTGCGCATCTGCAGAGCTGATGACCTGTCCGCATACGGAGCACTTAACGGTGTGGGTGCTGTCGCTCTTGTATTCGTAAACGAACTTATCGGGATCGTTGTGGAAAGCGGCGGTGACAACGGTCTTTTTGTAACCGCATACGGTACAGCGCCATACGGCAGAGCCGTCGGAGGTGCAGGTAGCTTCCGTTCCGCTTTCTTTCACGAAGCAATCACCCGCGGTGTGAGCGGCGGGGATGACCTCGCTCCTCTCGGCACCGCAGAGGGTGCAGGTGTAAGTCTTTGCGCCGACGGTAAGGCATCCTGCCTCTTCGGTGACCTGTCCGTTATCCCATTCGTGCTCGCAGAGTCCTTCGTTCACAGCCTCTTCCAGCTCATTTCCGAGATTCTTTCTGACTGCGGCGAAGATGTCGTATTCGTCCATGGAAGAATCCCATCCGGCGGTGGAGAAATTGTCAAGGGACAGGTATCTTACCACATTGGTGGAGACCTGAGCAACGATCTCCTTGGAGCGGTCCTTGCCCTTGTAATCCTCAAGCATCTTCAGCATGGTGTATTCCTCAATGCCGTCGCGCATATTCTCAACACGGAAGGAGCCGATAACGTCAACGCCCGTGGTCTTGCCCATGTTTCTGCCGTAGAAGAGGACGCCCATACCGTAGATTGTGTCGGTAGTGCCCGCATAGACGTATTTGTTGGTGTACCAGGTGTAGGTGGATTTAGCTCCGGTCACGGTGCGGTCAATGTAAGCGTTTGTATTCTGCTCCAGCCAGCCGTTGGTGGCGTAGTACAGATAACCGGTGATATCCTCCTGATAGCACTGCCAGAACATCATCTTCGTCTGGAGACCCGTACTTTCGATGAGGTGGTGACAGTAGGTGTAAAGGTTGTGACCGCCTGCGCGGTACATCCACATTTTCACGTTGGGATTGTCGGGTTTCTTTATCGCCTGGTAGGAGGCAAGTCTGTCTGAAAATTCTCCGTAAACGCCGTCCCAGTCGTAGTAGCCCCAGTTGGAGGGGTAGCCCTGATAGGAGGTTCCCGTGCAGTAGATGCCGGAAATGGAGTGGTTCAGGTTCATGATATAACCGTCACCGACGCCGTTCTGTGTGTATCCGGTGATGTTAAGCTCTGAACGGGGCGTGAAAGCGTAGAGCTGGGGACACCAGATGGTGATGGCATCCTCGTTCAGCACTCTCTGTATGTTGTCCATTTTCTGATAATCGGGGATGGAGGAAAGAGGCTGATGATATGTGTAGTAAGGATAGGGAGGATTCAGATGGATGGTGACCATCGTTGTGGGGTTCTCCCAGTACTGTTCAACTGCTGCGGCGTTCCCGGTAACGGTGTTCGCCGTATGTCCCGCGTGGTTCTGAGGACCGCCGAAGCAGTCGTCAAGGTGCTCGTCACTTGAAAATTCATCGGCGGTGTAGAAATAGAGCTTGTCCTTGAACTTTTCCCAGTCGGGGGATCTTGACAGATCGTCGTACATGTTCTCGTAACTCTTGAACGCGGAGGGAGTAGCCTCCATGTAGGTAGTGCCGGAAACCGAGCCCAGACCTGTGGAGGAAACGCGGATCGCGTTGACTCTGGGGTTTGTAAGATAAGGATTCCAGGATTTCAGCTGACCGCCGGGCACGTCCATGGCGTTCATGCGGTTTTCAAGGAAATAATCGTAGAAATCGCTGTAAGTGCCGCCGTATGAGGTATCGTTGCCTACAAAGAGTGAGGTCTGGAAATCGATCTCATCGGGGATAACGAAATCCCATACGTACAGGTAAACCGTTGCGACCTTGACCTGCTGACCGTCGCCGTTGAAAACGGAAAGCTCAGCGGAGTACCAGCCGGAAACGCTGTCCTCGGCGGTCTTCGCACGGATAAGGAATGCCTGGGATTTGCCCGCATTCAGCTTGAAGGAGGCAGGCTTTTTCGCGGTGCCCAGAGCGGAATAGGGCATAACGGGGTCGGGGGTCTCACCCTCGCGGATGATGGTGTGCCCGGGGTCCATGCCGTATACCGCATTCGTGGCAACGTTTTCCGTGGTCACATACATTTCATAGTATATCTCGGCGTTGACCTTGTTGCCGTCCGCATCCGTGAAATCGGAAAGAGTCACGTTCATGTTCAGCATATCCGCAGGGGAATAAAGCACGAACTGTGCGGACTCGATCTCGTTTTTCGCCATGTAGATGGAGTAGGTGTCCATCCCGGTGGAAACGGTGTCCGATGTGAAAGTCTTGCGGAATGAATGGTCGAACCAGAGCGACAGGGAAGCGTCTTCGTGTTCCGCATTGCGTTTAACGTAGCTGTCCGCCGGGTCATCCGATACGGCGGAAGCGGCGAAAGCGCAGACACAGACGCAGATAAGCAGTGCAATAACCAGCGCCGCCTGAAGGAACTTCTTGATTTTCATAGCATAACCTCCGTAGTTTATATAGATATTGTAACAAAATTTCTATTATGTGTCAACAATATCAAAAAATTATTGAAAAAAGGACGGAGATGTGGTACTCTATCAGTATAGGGGGTGACCTTGTGAACACATATTCCAAAATAATGAAACTGAAAGAAACCGCAGGAGAAAAATACTGGCAGCAGAGAATCTGCGCCGAGCTTCTGTACTTATATAATCTTTCCGAAATGAAGGGACTTTCGGCGGAAAAAGATATCGCCGAAACGGCAGATTTTCTCATGAATTCCTATGAGGAATACGAATCGGTGCTTCCGGAGGACGCCAAGCGCGCGGAGCTCATGCTCATGCAGTATTCCGAAGAAGCAAAGAAGATGAGAGCGCATCTGGTCGCCCATGCACATATAGATATGAACTGGATGTGGGGCATCCAGGAAACCGCATCGGTCACGGTGGATACTATGCGTACCATTCTCAAATTCATGAGGGAGTATCCCGAATTCACCTTTTCCCAGTCCCAGGCATCCGTTTACAGCCTTATAGAAAAATACGAGCCGGAACTGCTGGATGAAATAAGAGAGCGCATCAAAGAGGGCAGGTGGGAGGTCTCTGCTTCCACGTGGGTCGAAAACGATAAAAATATGTCTGATTTCGAATCCCAGACGAGACAGATCCTCTATACCAAGCAGTATCTTTCCGGACTTCTCGGTATAGATCCCTCATCCCTCGAGCTTGATTTCGAGCCGGATACCTTCGGCCACAGCGAAAACGTCCCCGCAATCCTTGCGGCGGGCGGCATAAAGTATTATTACCATTGCAGAGGATTTGACTCCGAGACTCTCTATAACTGGGAGGCCCCCTCCGGCGACAGACTGCTCTGCTACCGTGAGCCCAAGTGGTATAATGCCGCAGTCTCCGCATATTCTCTCTCGGATATGCCCAGAATGACGGGGAAATTCCCCATTTCCGATATGCTTCTGGTGTACGGCGTCGGCGACCACGGCGGCGGCCCCACCAGACGGGACCTTGACACCATCTGCGATATGCAGACGTGGCCCCTTTACCCGGACGTGAAATTCTCATCCTACCGCAATTTCTTCAAGGCGATAGAGCCTTACCGCGATTTGCTTCCCACCGTAAAGGGCGAGCTCAATTTCCTGTTCACGGGATGCTATACCACCCAGTCAAGGCTGAAAAGAGCCAATAAGCTGGCGGAGGCAAGACTGTACGACAGCGAAATGATCACGGCGGCGGCATACGAGGTCGCGGGCGAAAAGCCCAGACAGGGAAGACTTGCAAAAGCATGGCAGAACACCCTGTTCAACCAGTTCCATGATATCCTGCCCGGAAGCGGCATGAACGAAACGAGAGAATACGGCCTCGGGCTCTTCCAGGAGACCCTTGCGATCTCCAATTCCGAGGAGCAGAAAGCCATCCGCAGTATCGCTTCGTCAATAGATACCTCCTCCGTCGATACCTTCCCCGAGATAGGCGGCGGCAGATCCGAGGGCGGCGGCGTCGGCTATTCCGCCTCGCACGTGCAGGGATACATGTTCCCGCAGACGGAAAGAGGCGCAGGCTCCACCAGGATCGCACATATGTTCAATACCACCGCCTGCGACAGATGCGAAACGGCGGAAATAGATATCTTCGATTATCACTATCCGCTCTCCCTCATAAAGGTCACGGACAGCAGAGGCGAGGAAGTGCCTTTCACGGTCGCAGAGGACGGCAAGTATTACTGGGAACACCATATAACGAGACTTTATATCACGGCAAATGTCCCCGCTTTCTCCTATGAGACCTATATCATCTCGCAGAAAGAGGACGACAGAGCCCCCGAGTTCAAAGAGAATATCACCCACAGAGTCCATAATATAACGGATGCTCCCGCAGTCCTCGAAAATGAGATCCTCCGCGCGGTCTTCGATAAGACTCACATGACTCTCATAAGCCTTACGGACAAGCGCACCGGCGAGGAAAAGGTCCTTCCCGGAAGCGCATCGTTCGATTATATCCGTGAGTCAAACCGCCGCGGCGAGAGCTCCTGGATCGTGTCGGAATTCATGTCTCTTGAATCACTCAACGAGAAATACGATGTCAAATATATGGGAGAATCCCATACGGAATGGGAGCAGAAGCTCCGGTATAATATCACCTTCGGCACGTCCGATATCACCGCCGATATCTCGCTGAAAAAGGGAAGTCCCCTTATCACATACGATATATGGGTGAACTGGACCGAGCCCGGCAGCAGGGGAACGTATATCCCCCAGCTCCGCTTCAGCCTGAAAGAAAATAAGGCGAGCGAGAGCTATATCTACGATATCCCCATGGGGGAGAAAAAGCGTCCCGCTCTCGCACATGACGTGCCCGCCATCAGCCGCCAGCTCTCCGAATCGGGGCTCATGCTGGTGTCTGCGGACAAATACGGCTTCAGAGGATACGACGGTACCATGTCGCTGACACTCCTCCGTTCCTCCTTCGATCCCGATCCGTATCCGGAGCTGGGACGACATCAGATCAAATTCGCACTCGGCGTC
>JAZUGU010000140.1:0-4141 GCA_045641325.1 Candidatus Avispirillum sp. | reverse complement strand
TTTCGGCTCTTTTTTATTAATAGTTCGTTTCACGTATTTCGAAGTATGCCTGAGGATGTGCGCATACGGGGCAGATCTCGGGAGCTTCGGTGCCCACAACGATGTGTCCGCAGTTGCGGCATTCCCATACTTTGACAGAGCTCTTTTTGAATACCTCCTGTGCCTCCACGTTATGAAGCAGGGCGCGGTATCTTTCCTCGTGCTCTTTCTCGATCGCGGCAACGGCGCGGAATTTTGCGGCAAGCTCCGTAAAGCCTTCCTCTTCAGCGGTCTTGGCAAATCCTTCGTACATATCGGTCCACTCGTAGTTCTCGCCGTCGGCTGCTGCCGCAAGGTTCTCGGCGGTTGAGCCGATGCCGTTCAGCTCCTTGAACCACATCTTTGCGTGCTCTTTTTCGTTATCTGCGGTCTTCAGGAAAAGTGCCGCGATCTGCTCGAAGCCCTCTTTCTTTGCCTTGGATGCGAAATAGGTGTACTTGTTTCTCGCCTGGGACTCGCCTGCAAAAGCGGCCTCCAGGTTCTTTTCGGTTTCGGTGCCGGCATACTTGGTGGTGCCGAGGAGCTCAAGCTTATCGCCCTTCTGGTGACACTTGGGGCATACTGCCTCTGCGCCGTCCTCTACCTCGAAGATCTCGCCGCATACCTTGCATTTGTACTTTTTCATAATGTTTCTCCTTTATATAAATTTAATTGTTATCTTTTGATTTGTAATAGAGCATACAATGGCAGAAGCCCTCGAAGTCGGGATCCTTTATCTGCTCTCTGAATTCTTTGCACATACATTTGAAGTCTTCCGTTCTTTCGAGGCGGCAGGGGCAATATCCTCCCGTTCTTTTCAGCCCCTCTTTGACTGCACGGACGACCTCTTCATTGGGATTTAAGCTTATCATCATCTTCTCCGAATTTATAGCATTTGAAATAAATGAGCATTGTGACGGCGCACACGAACCATCCCGCAGGGTAGCTCGCCGCCACGGGGAGAAGCTCGTTTGATATGTAATTCGTCACGACGAACAGATATATCTGTCTGAACACCACGAACGAGGAAAGCATGATTATCATGGGTGCCGCCGCATTTCCCACGCCGCGGAGCGAGGATGCGAACACCTGATTGACGCAGCACAGAAGATAGAACGGTGTCAGATACCGGAGCAGCAGGTTGGAATAGAAAATAACGTTTTCGTCCGGATTGAATATGCCGGAAAGCTGATTTGTCAGAAGCTCCACGATTATTATAACGCACACGGTGACGCCGGTGGCGATGCCGTAAGAAACGTAAGTTCCCCGTCTTGCTCTTTTATTATTTCCGCAGCCGTAGTTCTGCCCCACGAAGGTGGTCGCCGCCAGAGCGATGGACTGGATAGGCAGGAAAATGAACTGTTCCACTTTAGTATACGTAGTCCAGCCGCCGAGGCAGAACTCCTTGAGTCCGTTTACACCGGCAACGTAGGACTGGACGAACACGTTGGAGAACGCGGTCACCGCCATCTGGAGTGCGGCGGGGATGCCGACTCTGAATATTCTGCCCAGTATTTTGAAATTAAGCCTCAGGTCCCGCAGGGTGAGTTTCAGCGCGCCGTCGGAGCGCAGAAGAGCTATTATCACCAGAACGGCTGACAGGAACTGCGCGATGATAGTGGCAAGGGCAACTCCCGCAACGCCCATATCAAAGCCGAACACGAACAGAAGGTCCAGCACGGTATTCGTTACTGCGGACACCACGAGGAATATGAAGGGACGGCGGGAATCGCCGACAGCCCGCAGTATTCCTGCGCCCATGTTATAGATCATGAGTCCGATGACGCCCGCGAAATATATGGTGAGATATGTTTTTGCGAAGGGATACACCGAATCCGCGGCGCTGTCCGTATGGAGCATCAGGCGGAGCATGAGCGGTGTCATCACAATGCCGACAACGGTGAACAGCACGCCCATGATGAGTGTCATCAGCACGGAGGTATGGATGGATTCCTTTACGTTTTTATCGTCCTTTGCTCCGTAATACTGGGAAATGACAACGCCTGCGCCGCTGGAGAGCCCGAGAAAGAAGCCGATGAGTATATTGATAATGGGGCCGACGGAGCCGACGGCGGCGTATGCGCCGTTTTCTCCGGTCTGTCCTATCACCCAGGTATCGACCATATTATAGAGCTGCTGAAACAGATTGCCCAGAAGAAGCGGTATCGTAAAGCGGATTATATTGCCCGCGATACTGCCTTCGGTCATATCCGTATCATGCCGTCGGTGAGGTTTTGCCATTTTGAGCCTTTCAGATTAGAGAATGTGGGCTCTGCCCACGCCCGCCGCATTTTGAAAAAGGCGGGCGAAAACTCTTGAAAAAGTGCTTACTTTATCAGTGAATTGCAATATTCCCTCGCATCAAAGGGATCGAGGGGGGAGTCTGAGCGGAGGTACAGCGGATGGTGGGGATGCCCCGCTTTTTTCGAGCGCTCCCCCGCCGTGTACCATTTCGTTTTATATTTCTCTCCCACGGCGACCATATCAAGGACAAACCGGGGAAGATATTTTCTTTTTTCTATGACGGAGCCCCATGCCGCCCACACGGACGGTGTTTTCTCCGACAGCCTCAGTATGTATTCGAACGCCTTGAGATTTTCCCTGTGCAGGTACTCGTTGGGCTCCTTTTCCATTAGATCGGGATCGGTCGCCCGCTGGGCGTACACGTTGAACATGATAAAGCTGTCGTAGCCGTTATTGAGAGCTATCCGCTGTGCGCTCTGGAGCGTGCGGTCCAGAGCATCGGGACGGGCGGTGGACGGGTTCACTCCGATACATATGAGCGGGTCCTTTCCTCTCGTTCCCAGGATATATCTGTATTCCGAATAGAAATCCGGAACGTACAGCCATTTTTCGCGGTCATATTCCTCCCCTGCCGACGGTACGAGGGCATCCTCAAAGGTGAGCACCTCGATCTCGGTGGTGAGGGCTTTCGGTACGTGTCTCATAATGCGGAAAACAGTTCTTCCGCACTATCCACGATCACTTCTCCGCCGCAGCGGGACAGCGCTTCACGTCCTCTGAAGCCCCATGTGACGAATATGCCGTCTATCCCCGCCGCCTTCGCCGTTGCCACGTCCACCTCGGAATCGCCTACGTACACGGGCTTTTTCGATCCGATGGCATCCATTGCGGCAAAAACGGAATCGGGTGCGGGCTTTCTCCTGATGCCCTCTTTTTCGCCGATGGCGATCTTAACGAGGCCCGGGAAAAATATCTCCGCCAGCTCACGGACTGCGGAATCCACTTTGTTTGAGACGATGGCGCAGGGAACTCCCATGGAGTTCAGCTTTCCGAGGAGCTCGGTGACGCCGGGATAAACCCCGGTCTTTATCATATTATGAGAGCCGTAATAGTCCTTATAATATGCCAGCGCCGCCGCCTTTGTTTCTTCGTTTGTGCCGTCGGGCAGAGCGGAATAAACGAGCACGGCAACGCCGTTGCCCACAAAGGTGCGGACCTCCTCAAGCGTTCTTTCGGGAAAGCCGAAATGACGGAGCGTTGCATTGACGGCATCGCACAGGTCATCCAGAGTGTCCAGAAGCGTGCCGTCCATATCGAATATAACGGAATCGTATTTCATTTCTTTTCCTTGGTCGTAACTTTTACTCTCATTTTGGTTCTCTGTGCCGTCATGCCCTTGAGCTCCACGGCATAGTCCAGGAGGAGAGCTCCCCCGGATTCGCTGACGCTGTTTTCCACGCGGCGTGCGTGCACGCACATTTCAAGGGCGCCGTACGGCGTATTATACACGCTGTACTGTCTCTTCCCCTCTTCGATGACGAAAGCGGCGGACAGGGAGCCGCTCCTCGTTATGGTGATGCACCCGGGATCGTCCTTCTGAAAGGAAATTTCCGTGATGCACTCGCCGTCCTCCGAGAGCTCCGCCTCCTTATATGAAACGGATATCCGCTCACCGGAAAAAAGATACCCCTCCGTTGTCAGCTCATATGTACCGGGCTCTGTTTCTTCGTTCCTCTCCTCGGCATCCTCCAGCATATCGTCCAGGGTATCTCCCCGCATTGCCGCCTCACCGAAAAATCCGGTGCCGGTCATATCCCGCTGTGTGGAATGTATCTTAACGATGACAGGAGTCCCGCAGGGGGACTCCCTCTCATCTTTT
>JAZUGU010000139.1:0-1547 GCA_045641325.1 Candidatus Avispirillum sp. | reverse complement strand
TGTGACGGTTCTTTGAATTTGCCGCCCATTGGCGGCAAAAGTCACAAATGGGGCTTGAAAACAGCATACTTGCGCCAGGCAGTTACTTCGTTTTCAAGTGGTCGGCGGTGAAAAAATCCCTATGTGTGCGCTCCGTTACGGGGCTTCTTTTATTAGTTGTTTCATATATCTATCTTCTCAAACAGTACCTGTGAGCGTTTCCATGAAAGATAAGTCAGAAGCACGTAAATCACGGCACCGCATAAAAGGCATATGAACTGAAATCCCGGATCACCGTAAGGGATGAAGGGAAGATGGTGCAGTGTTTCGCCGGCTCCGATAATCAGCAGCGACACGATAATGAACAGAACGAAGGGCTTTGCAAAATAATAAGCGGTTTTGAAAAATCCGACGATGAAAATGCTGTTGAACTCTCCGAAAATGAGAAGCACAAAGCCCAGATATACAGGCGTCGCAGGCATCATTACGTTGTTCACGTAAGCGGGGGAGTCGGCAAACACCGTCATCCGCAGAACGGTAAGCGCCGCCATGATGATGAACGATATCATCTCAACGAAAATCGCCGAAAGATATTTCGCCGAAACAACGTCACGCTTGCGGATGGGAAGCAGAGCGGAATAAAGAATGTCGTTCTGCTCTCTCGACAGCTGGTATGACTGGAATATGCCGAGGCATACGAAGAAAGAGCCCATGAGGATGGGGTATCCCGGTATGAGCGTCATGAAAGCGAATAGAATGAATATCAGCGAAAGAGGCGACATCGCCAGCCGCAGTTCTTTTATCAGTAAGTTTTTCATATCTGCTCCTTCTCAAGATGTACCATGATGTCCTCAAGGGTGGGAAGCCTTGCCTCACCGGGGATCTTTGATACGTCTTCTTTTTTGACAAGCAGGGTGGCGCCGTCTTTTGTTCTGCATTTGCCTAATATATATTCGGCATTTGCCGAAAAGTCATCGGTCTCTATGATCCGGTAGCCTTCGGCAAAGCTGTCAAGCTCCGTTTCGGCAATGATCTCGCCGCATTTCAGATATACGATGCGGTCGGCACAGCGGTCAAGATCGGACGTGATATGGGTGGAAAAAAGGATGGATACGCCACTGTCACGAAGGGAAAGAAATATCTCAAGAAGCTCTTCTCTCGATATGGGATCGAGCCCGCTGGTGGGCTCGTCAAGTATGAGGAGCTTCGCGTTGTGGGCAAGAGCGAGGGCAAGATTGAATTTCACCTTCATTCCCGCGGAGAGCTTTTCCGGTGTCTTGTCCGGATCAAGTGAAAAAAGCTTCATGTATCGGTCAAAAGCGGCGGGATCGCTGTTTTCATAAAACCTTGCGGTAACGTCTGCGATGGTGCTGAGCTTTTTCTTTTTGTACCAGTCCACCGCGCCGCAGGCAAAGCCGATCTTCTGCTTTATTTCTGCCTCGTGCTCTTTAATATCAAGCCCGAAAAACGAAACGGAACCCGAATCGGGATGCACAAGACCGAGCGCGGAACGGAGCGTTGTGGTCTTTCCCGCGCCGTTTCTCCCGATAAATCCCGTAATGCTTCCT
>JAZUGU010000138.1:0-66303 GCA_045641325.1 Candidatus Avispirillum sp. | reverse complement strand
AACGAGAGTTTCGGTCATTTTATTATATCTTTCCTTTGTCCGTTCTGAACACCTGCCGTACCTCAGCCTTTAGGCTGTTACGCCGACGGTATTCAGAACGAACAATCAGCGGCGCCTCTCTCCCTATGTGAGCGCCCCTTACGGGGCTCTTTCATTGTTATTACACTTTAATTCCAGCCGTTCCAACGCTTGTCGATGCGGAACAGTCTCGAGTACCAGTCAAGAGGTTTCGTGACCTCGTCGGTCTCCGGGAAAGTAGAATCGGTAACTCCGGTAGCTCCATCAAAGAAGCTGAAGAAAGATGTATCCAAAATAGCTTTGAAACGTGCATAGAAGGTTTTATAGCGAGCCTCAAATTCAGTACGTTCAGCATTCGTTCCGTTTTCCCAGTGGCTCTCATATGCAGCGGACAGTAAATTGAAATAAATCTGGCAGGAAAGCCGATCCAGATTCTCTCGTTCCCACTGCCCCGTCACTTCGCTTTCAGCCTTGTCAAAAAGTTCGCAGACTCTGTCGTAATTCTCGCAGAGAAAATCGTAGTTATAGCAGTAATTGGGAGCATCACCCAGTCCACAGAAGCATTCAGCCGCGTCACCTGCATCTTCCATAAGCCAAAGGATCTCGTACATCTCATCGCCGCCCTCGCCGTACCAGCAGTTAAGGAATCGGCTGATTTCAGCATCGTACTCTTCCCACGTAATATCCGGATTCCAGAGAAGTTCGGAAAGCATGTATGATTTAAGCGGTTCAAAGCCGAGGGTTGTATCTTCGTTTTCAAAGAATATGCCCTTTATTCCATGCGATGCATAGTACTTAGTATCATAGAATACCTTCCTGAAGATAGGCATACTTACAACACTGTAATAGTAATTAATGGTATAATACCAGATATGGATGTTATCGGTTATCTTCATCCAATCCTCACGGTAACGGTTGAGGATGGTGTTATGTATTCCGTCAGACTCGGGGGCGCATGGCTCCTCGACTATGGCATGATTGTTGCACGCATAGTACTCACAGAAGCAGATATACATATTATCCGGTATTTCAAGTCCCACCGGAGGTTTTTCAGATGAAGTATAAGAAAGGGACCAGAACTTGATATCGGGGTATTCAGGCAAAAAAGCTTCATTCAGTTTTGCTACGAACTGGATAAGCGTTGCGATATTTGCGCCATACCGGTTAACCGCCTTATTACACAAACGACATCCGCACCATTCACCGGAATCATTCTGAGAAATGGATATCATCGGAAGATTTTCAGGATCAAATGTCTTGAGATACGTTCTCAGATTAGTGATGCACTCGTTCAAGGTATCATTTGATGAAAAGCATACCCTGCCGACAGTTACGTCACCCACCACAGAATTGGGCATAAGTGCATAACATGAATGGTTTCTGTCAGGGCCGTAACAGTAGCCGTATTTTGGCACGTTCTGCCAACCGTTATTCAACCAACGCCCGTTGTTATGTGATGCAAGAACAGAGGTGTGGAATGCAGCGGTGTATGCACCGGGAAATTTACTCTGTATCCTGCTGTAAGTATAAACGTCTCGATATGCGAAGGGAGTGTTGGTGCCCTCTGTATGTGAATATCCTGCGTTGACAGCTACTGCACCGGACGCACCGATTTCATGGACGTCATAGGGATAGAATCTGAAATCGAGCAGTTCTTCAAGGAAGCCGTAAGCACCGTACATAAGGCCTCTGGGAATACCGCCGGAAACGATACAGGACCCGTTATTGACGCTAATATTGAATCCGTCCGCGCCAAGGTCGGCATCATATTTCAGAATGATATCATGACCTGTCAGAGATTCGGATACGGGAACAATGACGCCGCATGCCTCTTTTACGTAATCAGCAATTACAGATGCGCTGAAACGGGCATTTTCTTCGCTTGTCCATTCGGGATATTCAGTAGGAATAACGATAGCAAACTCACAGATATCAATACCGCCGATCGTAAATTCGCTGACGCTGTATTTTTCGGCGATAATTTCATAAATACCGAGAACAGCTTTCTTTAAAAGAGCAAGATCGCTGACGTTTACTTTACCGTCACCGTTGACATCAGCAAATCCCTCAGCAAGGTTCGTTGTATCGATACCGAGAATGATCTTTGATATGATGTTAGTATCGACAGCATTGAATTTTCCATCGTTATTAAGGTCACCCCTGCAATATGCCTGTGCAGGCAATGCAAAGAACAGAGATCCGGCTATCATAGCCGCGCAAAGGATAATTGAAAGTATCTTTTTCATGTTATTCTCCGTGATCTGTAAATATTCAGATTTCTCCGCAAAGACGTGCAGTCAAAAATTTGTAGAATCTTTCTTTGTCATCCCAGGTAAGAGCGGTATTCATCATTTTACCTCTTTCCGGGTCAATATAAGTGATGGATTTATCGCTGGAGTATATGGGAAGCATTTGGTAATTGAGATTTTCATGTGTGATACAAGCATACACACCTACGGTATCGAACAAGGGGGACGTAGGGCCGTGATAATTCCAGTTTTCGGTTTTGAACCAAACGTCATTACTGTCGACCAGAGCCTTGATAAGCGGATCGGTCTTCCCTGCTTCTCTGACTTTTTCAAAATACGGGGTATCAAGCATAACGTTTCCTGAAACGTCAAGAGGTACAAGCTCAACCTCCCAATCAGACTTTTCAATGCCGCGTTTCCAGGCATCAAGGTCACAACGGATATTCCACTCGCTGGCGAGTGCGGGATGCCAACCCTGGCAGAATCCGTTATATATATTACCGCCGATAACCACAAGACGGCTGTTTTTTGTAACCTCCGGGCATTTCTCATATGCATCTGCAAGATTCTTAAAGCTTCCGATGCAAAGGATGGTTATCTGCTCCGGAGAATTCATTACAGTTTCGATAATGGCATCAGCCGCAGATTCTTTGAGATTGGGGTAAGACTCAAGCTGATAATCTCCTACCCAGTCGGCTACCGCCAGTTCCGACGGACATCCTCCTCTGCCCATCGCAAGAGGAATATCAGTTCTGCCGGCTGCTTCGAGCATTTTTGCGGCGACCTTGGTCTGGTAAGGAATATCATAGGACGTGACGGAAACGAGCTTTAAGTCAAGTTCCGGGCTCTTCAGTATCATGGCAAGTGCCCAGGAATCGTCAATATCGCTTCCGATATCAGTATCAAGTATTATGGGAAGAGGTTTTTTCATATCGGTTTTCCTTTCTTAGCAAAAAGGGACTGTTGAAATAAATTTTCAACAGTCCCTTCATAATGTTATTGGTCAATACCCATCAGTTCGTTGAAATACTCAGTCCAGAGATTGGTGATAGAAGCTGAAGCAAACCAGCCGTTCTCTTCAGTTCTTCCGGTTCTCGAATCGTTATCGGAAGGAATATAAGATAACTTCTGGAAATACTCGTTATCCTCGACCTCGCCTTCAAGGGAAGCAATGCTTGCCTTGAACTCATCAGACTTCATATTGTTTATACGGTTCCAAATTTCCGCATTGAACTTATCAAAGCCTGCAAGAAGCTCTGCGTTGCTCTCGTTCTGATAGTTGAGGAAGTTGCCGGTGATAGGATAATAGGAATTGAGGTTCTGCTCTTTTGCATACTTCCACGCATCCATGCTCTTGCCATAGTCGGGGAAAGTAATGAATTCATTACCGGTATCCTCAATATTCATCTTGTAATCATCGGAAAGCTTAACGATGATGTTCTTGTCTTCCTCATCATACTTCCAATGAGTTCCCTCTGCGCCGTACTGGAGAATAGTTCTCAGCTCGGTATCAGTATTCAGCATAGTGATGATTTCCATGGAACGTGCAGTGCTCTTGGTAAAGCAGCTCACGGCAAATACGGATTTGAGGTAATCAGCACGTTTGCCTTCGGGACGCAGATAAGTGATTATGTTATAATCGTCAGCGTATTTCTGCACTTCTTCAGCAGAACAGGTGACGTATCCGACGCCGAACTCTTTAGGCTCAGTGGTAGCAACATATCCCTTTTCCTTAAACATTTTGTAAAGGTAGAAGTTGGATGTATAGTTGTTATAGCTGAAGATATTGTTGAACGCAACTTCCTCGAT
Organism: Candidatus Avispirillum sp.; assembly: GCA_045641325.1. GTDB lineage: Bacteria > Bacillota > Clostridia > Oscillospirales > CAG-272 > Avispirillum. Next base: position 62,227 of record JAZUGU010000138.1, on the reverse strand, counting down.
GGGAGTGCTGTACATAATACGGGATGCAAGGGTTGAGAACGTAGCCTGATCCTTACCGGACCAGAATCTGTAATAGCTGGGAGCGTAATCACCGTATATGGGGGTTACGTCCTTGTGGTATTTTGCCACGTCCTCGATAAACTCCTGACAGTCAGAAAGGCTGGTAAGCTTATCGGGATTGAGGAACTCCTCCTCGGTAAGTCTTTTGTTAACAAGGAAATATGTGAATTCTCCGACAGCGTGGTTATTGGGAACGCCGTAAACGGTGCCGTCATTCTGAGCAGCGGTGAAGAAATCGGGATAAATATAGGATTTCAGCACTTTGCAGGAATTGGTGATTTCCTCGTCAAGAGACTCTATGTAGTAGTTTTCAGCGTAGTAATCATAATCCTCTTCGCCGTGGATGAGGAAAATATCCATCTGGTTTTTCTCAATGGGAGTGTATCCGGATGCTCCTCTTACGACAAGGCTGTAATCTCCGTCCATATTGGGATTCTCATATGCCGTGGAATCGGGAATATAATCCTCGCCGTTTTTAGCGGCTTCGATCTCTTTTTTTCTCTGCTCAATGGCCTTCTGTTCAGCCTCGTTAACACGGGTTTCAAGAGTGGTGATACGGTCCTTTATAACAGCATCATATTCATCCTCGGGAATACCGTAGAGCTTGATTGCAGTATCAAACTCAGTCTGTGTTATACGGTTTATTGCTTCTTCTGCAAGGTACAAAGCCTCTTCCGTGGTATCCTTTGAAGTGGGAACCCACAGAGAAAGTGTCATACTGGAACGGTCAAGGCTTGAAGCAGTACCGGTGGTCTCTTCTCCGCCGACAGCGGAGGAATCTCCTCCGGCAACCGAACAACCGGTCATGAGGAACGTTCCGGCAAGCATACATACGCAAAGCAGAATACATACAAGCTTCTTATTCATCAGGATCCTCCTAAAATGTGCAAATAAGCACAATTACATAAATATATTCTACACTATATATTCCCGTATGTCAAGGACAATCGGGCGCTTTTTGACCAATCAGTCAAGAAAATCTTTAAGTCTCTTCGAACGGCTGGGATGGCGAAGTTTACGAAGAGCTTTAGCTTCTATCTGACGGATACGTTCACGGGTAATATTGAACTCCTTGCCGACTTCCTCAAGCGTATGAGTTCTGCCGTCGTTAAGGCCGTAGCGGAGCTTTAGGACGTGCTCTTCGCGGGGGGTGAGAGTATGAAGAACCTCTTTGATCTGCTCGCGGAGCATTGCATATGATGCGGCATCCTGAGGTGCGGGAGAATCATCATCGGGAATGAAATCGCCCAGATGGCTGTCTTCCTCTTCACCGATAGGAGTTTCGAGAGATACGGGATCCTGCGCGATCTTCATGATCTCACGGACTTTTTCTGCGGACATACCGATCTTTTCGGCGACCTCATCTGCGGTAGCCTCATGTCCGAGCTCCTGAAGAAGCTGTCTCTGGTATCTTGAGACCTTATGTATCGTTTCAACCATGTGAACGGGGATACGGATGGTTCTCGCCTGATCAGCAATAGCACGGGTTATAGCCTGCCTTATCCACCAGGTAGCATAGGTCGAAAACTTATAGCCCTTGGTGTAGTCGAATTTTTCAACAGCCTTCATAAGGCCGAGATTTCCCTCCTGGATAAGATCGAGGAAGAACATGCCTTTGCCGACGTATCTTTTTGCGATACTTACCACAAGACGCAGGTTAGCCTCAATAAGGATCTGCTTCGCCTGTTCGTCGCCCTCTGCCATTTTAGCAGCGATCTCGAGTTCTTTTTCGGCATCAAGAAGCGGAACTTTACCGATTTCTTTAAGATACATTCTTACAGGGTCGTCAATGTTAAGACCCTCCTGCTGAAGCATCTTTTCCATGTCCTCGGCAGATTCAAGCTGTTCAACTTCAGTTTCGATCTCTTCAAATTCTGCAGGATTTTCATAGCTGATGACCTCGATGCCGTTAGCCTCCAGCTGGTCGTAGATCTTTTCGATCTGGTCGATATCAAAATCAGCGAACTCGATAGCCTCCATAATATCGGAGTTTGAAAGGGAGCCTTTTCCCTTACCCTTTTCGATAAGCGATTTGATATCGAAATTTTTCTTTTCCTGTTCCATTTCTTTCACCGTTCCTTATATGTTAATTATTTTTTCTTCTGTTTTCGATAAGAGATCTTATATCTCTTTCACCGGATTCCTTAAGCTTTCGTTTTGAAGACTCTTCAAGCAGCCTTTCAACGGCTTCTTTCATGACGTCTTCACCATTTGATGAAACCTTTCTTCTGCCCTCAGCCATCTTCTCGGCTTCGGAGACCTCATCCTGTGTAAAGCTTTCGGAAAGCATACCGAAATCAAATCCGCCGGCGGCGCAGGCTTCGGTAATAGTCTCAAATAATCTCCTTGTAAGTGAAGATGCAAAATCCTCGGGAGACAGCGCAGACGTAAGCTTTATATATTCCGGTCTTACAAGAAGCAGTCCGATTACCGTACGTTCGATCACAGAAGAACGAACGTTTTTTGCATAATCCGGGTCTATGCGGTTGCCCATGCCGGAGGTCTCGCGCACGATTTCTGAGTGCCTTGTTTTCTTCTCTTCTGCGTTTTTCCGCTTGATGATACCGTTCACGTCAGCCGCAATGCTTTTAGGATCGAGCTCAAGCTTCTTTGCGAGATTCTGGATATAGATATCTCTTTCCACCTTGGAATAGATATCGGCAATACTGTAACAAAGTTCCCTTGCGGCTCTTGCTTTTTCTACGGGATCGTCGATATTGTATTTGGAAAGTGTCTTTGAAACCTTGAAATCAAATTTCGTCTTACTTCCCGACAATACTTCACGGAACTTTTCGGTGCCATATGTCTTAATGTATTCGTCGGGATCCTTTGCTCCCGGTATAGACAGGACTTTCGCATCTATATCGACCTCGCCGAGCAGCCTGAGCGCTTTATCCGCAGCTTTTTGTCCGGCTTCATCGCTGTCATAGGAGATTATCACCTTATCGGTGTATTTCTTCATTATTCTTGCCTGCTCGGATGTTATCGCAGTACCGAGAGTGGCAACAGCATTTTCAAAGCCCGCCGCGTGGAGCGCTATCACGTCCATATATCCCTCACAAAGGATAAAACCGTTTTCAGTATGATTACGGGCGTAATTCAGCGCAAACAGGTTTCTGCTTTTCTTGAAAGCAGGAGTATCTGCTGAGTTCAGATATTTCGGAACACTGTCGTCAAGAACACGTCCTCCGAAAGCGACGATGTTTCCGGCGGTATCTATTATGGGAAACATAACACGGTTTCTGAAGCAGTCATACGTGTTATTTTCGTTCTTTTTGCTTCGTTGGCAAAGATACCCCGCGACCATTTCCTCATCGGTATAGCCCTTTGAACGAAGGTGAGTTTTAAGACCGTCGAAACGGTTTGGTGCATATCCGAGGCCGAAATGCTTTATCGTTGACCCGGAGAGCTTTCTCTTTTCAAAATAAGCTCTTCCCGACTCTCCTTCCGGTGAAAAAAGCACGCTTCTGAAATATTTTGCGGCTTCAAGGTTCATATCAAGGACGCGGTTTCTTGAAACTCCGTCCTTTTTCTGCCAGTCCTCATCGGGAAGTGTGATCCCAGCCCGCTTTGCGAGAAATTCCAAGGCAGGTCGGTACTCAAGATTTTCGATGCGCATGATAAACGAGACCACGTCTCCTCCCGCGCCGCATCCGAAGCAATAGAAGTGTCCGTCGCCGGAGTAAACCGTGAACGATGGAGTTTTCTCACTGTGGAAAGGACAGAGTCCCTTCATGTTAGAACCGGAACGAGTCAGATTGACATAGGATGAAATAACGTCTTCGATGCTGTTTCTGAATTTAAGATCTTCGATAATATTAGCAGGTATCATCAGCATCCTCCTTATAAATGTTCAAAATAAGATATCAGTATTCAGACGGTTTCTGCCATACAGACGGAACGAAAATGCTCTTGAAAATATCTATCGCATATCTGTCGGTCATGCTTGAGATATAATCACAGACACAACGTTCAACGGATTCTTCTTTCGTATTGTTGAAGAAGAATTCCGGCATTTTTTCGGGGAATTTTACAAAATATGCAAACAGCTCCGACAACATCTCGCGGGCTTTGGCCTCTTCGCCCTTTGCTATGGGATTCCGGTAAACTGCCTCGAACAGGAAATCTCTCAGCTCGTTCATTGCCTCGCCCACCTCATCAGTCACTGAAATATCCGGCTTATCCTTTGAAGCGTCGATAACAGCGGTGACCATTGTGTTGATCCTTTCGCTATGCCCTCTGCCGACGACATCCAATATGTCTTTCGGGATATCGTCAATTTCCATGATCCCTGCGCGGCATGCATCATCAATATCATGATTTATGTATGCTATACGGTCCGCAAATTTAATGATACGCCCCTCAAGTGTAGATGCCACGCAGTCGCCGGCATGATTGAGCATCCCGTCACGTACCTCAACGGTTAGATTAAGGCCCTTGCCGTCGCGCTCAAGTTTTTCGACCACACGTACGCTCTGCTTATAATGCGTAAATCCGGGATCGAAGCACTCCTGCATGACTTTTTCGCCTGCATGACCGAAAGGAGTGTGTCCGAGGTCATGGCCGAGAGCAGCAGCTTCGCAAAGGTCCTCATTGAGCATAAGAGCACGGCAGATTATCCGGGCTATCTGCGCCACCTCGAGGGTATGAGTAAGTCTTGTCCTGTAATGCTCATCAACGGGAAACAGGAAGACCTGGGTTTTATGCATCAGACGGCGGAAAGCTTTTGAATGGATTATCTTATCCCTGTCCCGCTGGAATTCGGTACGGTTCTGACACGGTACGTAGGGATAATCACGCCCCTTTGTATTGCAGGTGAGAAACGCATAAGGAGAAAGAGTCGTTTTTTCTCTTTCGCAGAAAATCTCCGCTAAAGTCACCGTTTACGCCGCCTTTCGTCATTTTGTTATTCATATATATTATACGCAAATTATTACTTTTTTACTTTTTTTCGAAAAAAACTCTTTACAGGTCACATTTAGGTATCAAAAAATGCCCCGCGGGACGAAACCGTCCTGCGGGGCAAAATCCGTTAAGCGCTATTTTACCGTAAACTCGGTGCTCTCACCGAATCCGACATTTTTGACAAACGTTCCGATTGAATCGGTTACACTCACACGGTAAGAATCGTTCATTTCGATCTCGATATCAAATACCGTGCCGAACGCACGTACGTTTTCAAGAGAAACGGTTTTACCCTTCCATTCGGAAGGAAGCGAAGGTTTAATGCAGAAGCTGTCAAGTCCGCAAGGTGTTATGCCAAACAGACCTTCAATAATACAGCGGGCGTACAAGCCGCCCTCTGCAGACAGATGCCGCTGATTTCCCTCGGGCCATGCTTCTATGGGGTACGGTACGTGCTCAGAAAGGAGACGTTTCTCCGTATAATCAACGAATTTGTCAAATGCCGAGTCTGTTAGTCCTGCACAGAATATACCTCTAAAAGTATACAATGTGGAACGGTCCCAGAACATTTTCTCGCCCTCAGCCGTGAGGAATCCGTTTTCCGTATAGAGGTTATCAAGAAGAGCTTTCACGGTACCGTCAGCTCTTTCCGTGATTCCCACAGTCAGCGGCGAACAGATATAAGAGCGGAAAATATCGCATTCGGTATAATACACGTAGGTATCATATCCTTTGAAATTCCTGCCGAAATGGTTTTCGATACCGTTATGAAGTCTCTCAGCGAATTCCTTATATTCTTTTTCTTTGTCAGAATATCCGAGAGCACGAGCAAGATATGATGCGGAAACAAGTCCGCCGTAAGAAAGGCTGTTCGTCAGAAGATTAGCATTGCCGATCTTAAAACGGGCTTCGAGCTCATCGCAGTCAGATGATATAACGTGGTCTTCCGTCTCTTTTGTTGCAATGTATTTCACGCACCAGTCAATGGTGTCAAAATACTGCTCTGCCAGTTCCCTGTTTCCGCATTCAAGCAGGAATCGGCTCTGACCGTAGAGATACATGGATGCATCGCCCTCGTCGCCCGCACCTTCCCATATATCAAGACCTTCTGCAATTATCGAAGACGGTATGGGCAGCATTTCCGGGCCCATAAACGGACGGTACAGCTCCATCAGATTAACTGTCGCATCAATACCGTTCTCAAATCCGGAAAAGCCGAAATAAGGTGCCGCATACTCTGCTTCATCATTCGCCCAGACTGCGGCATAATATGCCTGTCCTCCCGGACAATGCATTTTTCCTTTCAAAGTATCGAATATGCTTTCGGATATACGGAGCTTTGAAAATGCGAATTCAAGGTTGATAGAATCATCAGGAGTATTCAGCACAAGGCTTTCCGAGAATATCTCATCTGTGAACGAGCGCCTTAACATAAGCTCTTCACCAGGATCAACGCAAACCTTTACGTCAGAATACACTCTGCCGGAATATACGGTCGCAAATACTTCGATACCGCCGCTTTCAAGACGGATATCTTTATTACCGATACTGTCTGCACGGAAAGAATAGATGCCCTTGGTACCTCTGCCGAAAGCCTCTCTGTCGGGAAATACAGCAGACACATCGACGGCAGAATCCGTGATATTCTGAACGGTTATGTATTCAACGAACGCGCTCTTTTCCCTGCACGGGAAATAATATCTTCTTACCTTGAGCCGTCTGTCCTTATCACATGACGTAACCGAGAGAACACCGTCAATCCTGTATTCTTCAGGATATTCCGTAATCTTATCTCCGCTGCACAGGAACGAAATATGCTCATCTGTTTCTATGTCATGTCTGAAGGTTGCATGAGTATCATTGGGGATCTTTCGAAGCATCGGAAAGAAAAGGCGGTATGAGCACGAGAGCGTGCCGTCTTCACTTGTTCCGTAATAAATTACTGCGGCACATTTTATGCCCGCCATCTCAATGTTGTCCGAAAAAGGAGACGATCCGTTTCGTACAATCGCACAGTCTTTAATATTCCAGTATTTCATTATTCAACAGGGTCCCATTGGAGGGTGTATTTCATGTAGTCGGGATCGCTGAGGGAAGCAATATTGTTAAACTCACGGTTATTTGTAACACCGTAACGGCGCATATATGTGAATCTCTTCTCATTATTCGCAAGGAATTCACGGGTGAGCATTTCCTTTTCTTCACCGTCTGCTGCATTGGCTTTTTCACGGGTAACGAAATCAATGTAATCAAGAAGCTGTATCCGTGATCTGCGGATATTGGCAAGACGGTATCCGTCCTCCGCACACGCTTCCGCCTTGTCGAAAAGCTCGTTCCCGAGTTTTATGAACTCTTCCTGTCCGGCAAGCTTCGTTTCCATATCACGGACCCAGATGTAGTCAGATGAATCATCGTAATATATACCGAAGTGCGAATCCTCTGAGCATTTTGCGGCAAGGTCAAGATACTGTTCGATGTACTTTCCGCCCTCGCCGTAATAATCCATAACAAATTCATGCATCAGAGCTCTGTACTCGTCTTCAGTCATATAAGGATTCCAAAGAATTCTGGAGAGGATATAACCTCTGAGCTCTGCGAACTCACCGTTGGGAGATGCAAAGTTGCCCTGTTCGAACATACCGCATACACCCTGATCCGCAAAGAATCTTTCGTTCTTGAGAAGGGTTCGGAAATTAAAGAACAGCGTATTGAAATTCGTAAAATTGGTAGTATAGTTCCAGATGGTAAGTCTGGGTGCGATCTTTGTCCATGCTTTCACGTCGTCTGCAAAAGAAGTATTGAGCTGACCGTGTCCGGGAGTCCGGTCACACTCGGAAACAGGATGATTGAAGCAGCACTCGATCGAGCAAAGACGCACTATAACGTTCTTACGCGGACGGACATATTTCGGGGGCTTACGTGTGAACCTGTATGCAAAAGTATCGAACATAACATCAGGGTATTCGGGTTCCAGTTTCTCGGCAACACGGTTGACAAAATCGAGCATCGTGCCCATCTGGCTCTCTTCCCTGTCATTTATTACCTGACATTTCTCGCATTTGCATGCGCCGGAATCGCCGTCATTCTGAGTGATTGACACAAGCTTTGCATCGGGATGCTCTGAAAGAAGCCAGCGAAGATTTGAAACAACCGTATCAAACGTTTTTTCATCTGTGAGGCAAGGCTGACTCCACGCTCTTTCTCCGAATTTGCACTGACCCGCAAGCCAGCCGATAGTGTGCTCAAATCCGCCCTCATAGTTCACGTCGCCGCCGATCTCTGAGGGAAATCTTTTTCTTCCGTGGCATCCGTTGATCTTGAGTTTTGCGGAAATAACGGGATCTGTGACGGGATACCAGTACGGATTACGGTAAAAGAACACCGGGATTTCTTTATCATCATCAAAAGGAGCGATTTCAAGTGTTTCCTTTTCGGGTACTTTTTCAAAATCGTTAAGATAAAATCTTACGCCGCAAAACTTTTCGAGAAAAGTATATACGCCGTAGAGTGCTCCTCTGACTCCGCTTCCCGCAATATATATCTTTTCACCGACATTTCTGATTATAAAGCCCTCGTCTCCCAGCTCTGCTTTTTCCTCGTCGGTATAGCCGCCGCGGTCAGTATAACCGATCACGATTTCTTTTTCTTCGTGATGTCTGTTTGACTGGAATTCGGGCAGGTAGGCACCGGTGATCTTCGCAAGATATTTCTTAAGCTCCTGTGCTGCATGATAGTATGATTCCGTGGGATTCACGGGATAGATTATACTGTACTCACTTTCTCTGTTCTGAGCAATTATCATGACTTGTCCTCACTTTGTTTTTCTTCTTTGATTTTTATGTTTGCAAGAGGATTATGCTCCATGGCACGTTCCATCCCCTCATTACTGACATGGGTATATATTTGCGTTGTATTCAGCTGTTCATGACCAAGAATATCCTTCAGAACACGGATATCAACATCACCGGACTGATACATAAGTGTTGCGGCGGTATGACGCAGTTTATGAGTCGAATAATGCTTATATTCAAGGCCTGCGCCGTTCAGATATTTCTTCACCATCCACTGAACGGTCTTGACGCTGATCCTCTGCCCCCTGCCTGAGAGGAAAAGAGCGTTTTCACGTTCTTTGACCTTGGTATCGGCACGTCGGATAGGCAGATATCCGTTCAAAGCATCACGGCACGCCTGGTTGAGATAAACGACTCTCTCTTTTGAGCCCTTTCCCACAACGCGCAGCGACCTGAGATCACGGTCTATGTCCCCGAGAGAAATGCCGCACAGCTCGGAAAGACGCATACCGCAGTTAAGGAACAAGGTAAGTATACAGTAATCTCTCTCCTTTGTCCTTGAAGCGGGATCGTTTTTTACAACAGACAGAAGATCGACACATTCTTCCATAGAAAGGTGCTTGGGAAGCTGTTTTTTCTTTTTCGGCGATTCAATATCTTTTGCAGGATTATTGCTGATCTTATGCAGACGGACCGTTGCAGTCTTGTAAAAGCTTCTGATGGCGGAAAGCTTTCTCGCTTTTGATGCATTCCCGTTATTTCGTCCGTTTGCGGCATAAGCTATAAATTCGTAGACCTCATGCTCACGTACTGAATCGTAAAAGTCCCAGTCGAGAGACGATATGTCCGCTTTCTGAATGGATTCATCGTCAATCTGGGCATTTGCTCTCTTCAGTACCATATACCGGCTGAAAGTGCGAAGGTCGAGCAGATATTCAGACACCGTTTTAGGAGAAAGGCCGCTGATATTTTTATAAGCGGCAAAGTCCAGCAGAGGCTGCGGATATCCGTCCCGTTCATCGTATGACACCTTATCACATCCTTTCCCGTCTATGATAACATAATTGAATCCGAAATCATAGATATTTTGTAAACTTTTTTTCCAATCTATTGCAAATACGGTTTTGTGATATACAATAGAAAAGAAAGGTGGTGAATATCATGCGGTATAATTACGGTACCCCCATAAAAAAACTGATACTGAACCAGTTCGGTGCAGCTGTTATGGGAGTAATGCTCTTTATGGCAAGCAGGAACAGCATTCCCATGTCCGTTTTCACCAGTCTGTTCACCATAGGTTTCTATATGGTCATCGTGTATACGTCCATGTGGGATATCGGTGCGCGCGACCGTCTTAAGGTTGACGGAGGAAGAGCGCCGAAAGATCTGTTCATCGGAACAAAATCAGCTCTGCTCGCGGGAATCCCCAATATAATTCTCGGTCTTCTCTGCACTCTTTTCACAGTTTTCGACAGTATGGAGAATTCCGTGGTCGTTTTGGCGCGAAATATTGCCATCATGTGGGAGAGCATGTATTCCGGCCTTTTATGGACGATTTTCCCGAAGACGCTTCACGTTGTTGACAATACTGCTTATTATGCGTATGACGTTCTCGAGAATCCCGCCGGAGCTCTTTATATGTCCTTATATCTCGTCATCGTCATTCCCGCGATAGTATCCGCAACATTAGGCTACATTGCAGGTTTCAACAATTTCCGTATAATCAAGAAAAAAGAAAAACAATAAATCACAAACTGAAGAGTAAGTTTCGGTGCGCAAGTGCCGTGTGGACGGGGAGTTGTCACACGGACGAATTTGTCCTCTTTCGAAAAGCGGGCATACGGTGCCGATACTGCATCCCGCTTCAACGGACATAAAGATTACCTCTTATTCCGCTGACTACGGGAAGGAGGTATTTTTTATGCAATCAAAAGCATTCAAAAATGTGAAGATCATGTGCTTCTGTGCTATGTTGACGGCACTCTCCGTAGCCATTGCTTGGCTGTGCAAGATGTTTCTCACGGTCACGCCGTACATCCGGATAACCTTTGAAAACCTGCCGCTGATCATGGCGGGATATTTCTTCGGTCCGATTCCGGGGCTTTTATGCGGTTTGGCGTCCGACATTATCAGTACGGCAATATCTCAGTACGGGCTCGGCGGCATCAATCCAATAATCACTATCGGTGCGGGACTTGTCGGGCTTATTGCGGGAAGCATACCGCACCTGATCGGCAAAAAGAACGGCAAAGTTCTGTTTATCAGCGTGTTCGCTGCTCACATTGTCGGGAACATAATTGTTAAATCTGCAGGTCTTCACATTATGTATTCGTGGGCAATACCGCTCCTGTACCCGAGACTGCCCCTTTATATCGTGATTGCGGCAATTGAATTCGGAATAATAACGGTTCTGCTCAAAAATAAAGTCATTGCAAAGGTACTTAACGAAAATGATGACATACGAAGAAGCAATTAATTACATACATACCGTTTCATGGACGGGCAGTCGTCCCGGACTTTCGAGAATAACAGAGCTATGCGGTATGCTCGGCGATCCGCAGGACTCACTCCGATTCATCCACGTTGCAGGGACTAACGGCAAGGGCTCGGTTTCTTCCATGCTCTCTTCCGTTCTGACTGAAGCCGGCATGAAAGTCGGAGTATTCACATCGCCTTATGTTTATCGCTTTAATGAGCGTATAGCAATCGGCAAAGAGCCCATATCAGACGGCGATCTGGCAAAAACGGTCGAAAAAGTTAAGACATATGCCGACAAAATGGCTGATCCGCCTACGGAATTTGAACTGATAACCGCCGTTGGGTTCGAATATTTCAAAGACCTAAAATGTGACGTTGTTGTTCTTGAAGCCGGCATGGGCGGCAGGCTCGATTCAACGAACGTTATCAAAAGCTCTCTGCTTTCGATAATTACCGGAATTGACCTCGACCATACTGCAATTCTCGGTGACACCTGCGAAAAAATCGCGGCAGAAAAAGCCGGGATCATAAAAGAAGGGTGTCCCGTTCTTATCGGAAAATGCAAAGCGACTTATCCCGCCGACGGCGGGTTGAATTCATCCGAAAAGGTCGTATTCAACGCGGCTGAAAGCAAAAATGCCCCCTTTGAAAAAACGGATTATTCCAGACTTTCCGACATAAAGCTTTCACTTACCGGCGCATCATTCCGTTTTTCCGGTTACAAAGATCCGTTTAAGATCGCACTTGCCGGGTCTTATCAGCCGGAGAACGCAGCACTTGTTATTACTGCATGTGAGAAGCTCTGTATCAACGAGAGATACATACACGAGGGACTTAAGCGAGCAAGCTGGAGAGGCAGGTTTGAAAGGCTTTCGAGCGATCCCACGGTCATATTCGACGGCGGACACAATCCTCAGGGCGTTTCGGCGGCTGTACGAACCGTAAAAGAGGTATTTCCCGTGAAAATCAACGTGGTCACCGGTGTTATGGCAGATAAAGCCTACACACAAATGGCGGAAATGATAAGTACGGTAGCGAAAAAAGTGTACTGCGTTACACCCGATAATCCCAGGGCTCTTCCTGCAGAAAAGCTTACGCAGGTCTACCTTGATTGCGGAATTGAAGCAGAACCGTTTGAGACGGTTGAAGCTGCAGTTCGTGCCGCGCTCTCCGACGGAGATACGTTGGGATTGGGCAGTCTTTATATGTACAAAGAGTTTTTCGATGCAGTCATAAAAGTAAAAAAAGACCGAAGCTGAACGGAGCGCACACATAGGGATTTTTTCACCGCCGACCGGAAAGAGAAAAAAGACTAATAAACCAAGAACGGTGGGAAGATTTCCGAATATCTAATGAAAAAATGACCGAAACGAAAGTTTCGGTCATTTTGTTATATCTTTCCTTTGTCCGTTCTGAACACTTGCCGTACCTTTGTACGGCGACGGTATTCAGAACGAACGATCAGCGGCGCCTCTCTCCCTATGTGAGGGCTCCTAATGCTTCGGTCTTTTTCATCAATAAATTCAGCTGTTCTTTACGCCGACCCAAAGCTCTTCATAATACTTGACAACTTCGGGATCAATATCGTGGAACCACTGTGTCTTGGGCATATTTTCTTCGGAGGGATAAAGGATCTCATTTCCTTTGTAACTATACTCTTCGTTGTTTATAACGGATGTATTAGGACAAAGATATCCTAATTTTTCGGCATTTTCAAGCGCAACAGCAGGCTCCATAAGGAAATTCATATAAAGCATAGCAGCTTCATAATTCTGACAGTTAGCGGGAATGCAGACAGAATCGCAGAAAATGTTAACACCCTCTTCGGGATATACGAACGCCAGATCGGGATTATTCTCATACATGGAGAGGAAATCACCGGCATAGTAAGGAGCCATTGCGGCATTGCCGCCCTCCATCTTGTTGAACACCTCGTCCATTACGTAAGACTGGAGCACGGGCTTCTGCTCTTTCAGAAGTTCGGCAGCTGCATCCCATTCTGCTTTATCAAGAGTGTTGAGGCTCTGGCCGAGACGGAACTGTGCGATCGCAAAAGCATCGCGGGGGTTGTTGAACATAAGAATCTGTCCGGAATATTTTGAATCCCACATTGCGCTCCAGCTTGTAGGCGCTTCTTCAACCATGGTAGTATTGTAGATAAGTCCTACCATACCAAGGTTGTAAGGCACGGAGAATTTTTCGTCCGGGTCAAAATACAGTCCTTTATACTGATCGTCAATGTATTTATAGTTAGAAAGGGTATTAACGTCTATCTCATGAAGCATTCCCTCACGGATAAGTCTCTCGACCATATAATCGGAGGGGATAATGATGTCGTAATAGGTTGCACCTGCCGCAAGTTCGGAGTACATGGATTCGTTATCATCGTAATTGGAATAAACCACGTCGATACCGGTCACTTCCTCAAATGCCTTGTTTACGTCAAGAGTTCCCTCTTTACCGTCGGAAATATACTCGCCCCAGTTATATACCTTAAGAGTAGTGCCCTCAAGATCACGGGTGTACGTTCCCTCAAGCTTTGCGGGGTCAATTTCAGGGGCGGAATCGCCGCAGGAGACAAGGCAGAATGCACAGAGTACCATAACTGCCGCAAGAATTACAGATACTGTTTTTTTCATTAGTTGGCCCTTTCATTTTTTATATTTTTGTTTTTGGTTTGTTTGATCTGGGATATATTCATGATGAGCAAAAGTATCAGCACGGATACGAATATACACGTACAGACAGCGTACATTTCGGGAGTTACGCGCTTTTTCGTCATGTTATATATGAGCAAAGGAAGCGTTGTAAAGCCGCCGCTTACGTAATGACTGATAACGAAATCGTCAATTGAAAGCGTGAACGCCATCAGTGCACCGGACAGAATTCCGGAGGAAATGGAAGGCAGAACGACCTTGAAGAATGCATGGACCGGTGTGCTTCCCAGATCCTGCGCCGCTTCGGCAAGGTGCGGGTCGGTCTGCTGAAGTTTGGGAAGTACGTTCAAAACAACATACGGAAGGCTGAACGTAACGTGTGCTATAAGCATAGTGCCGAATCCGAGAGATTCGGGTGATGCAGTGAGCCTGCCCACAAAAGCAAACAGAAGCATCAGAGAAACACCCGTTACGATTTCGGGATTCATCATCGGTATGTTCGTAACAGACAGAATGCCCGTTTTGAACCACTTGTTTTTCATGCCGAATATGCCGACGGCGGCCATAGTACCGAGCACGGTAGCTATAACGGAATTGAGAAGCGCCAGAAGAAGAGTGTTTCTCAAGGCTCCCATTGCCGCTTCGTCTTCGATCAGTTCCTGATACCATTTAAGAGAAAATCCCGTGAAATTTGCAGTACTGTTCCCTTCGTTGAAGGAAAAGAATACCATTACAAGGAGAGGCAGGTACATTATGACGAAAATTATCGCCGTATAGATTTTTCCTGTTTTTCTCACAGTATTATACCTCCTCCGTCAGTATCATCGGAAAACTTGTTCATAAGCATGATACAGATAAGGATAACTACCATGAGTACCAATGACAGCATAGCACCCAGATGGATGGTATTGACACTCTTAACAAGTGCCTCGATACTGTCGCCTATCATATTGACGTTCGTTCCGCCCAGCTTCTGCGAAATGTAGAACGTACTGACAGACGGCACGAACACCATTGTAAACCCTGATATGATACCGGGCACGCTCAGCGGCAGAACGACGCGCAGAAAACGTGATGCGGCGTTTGAACCAAGATCGGAAGAAGCCTCCAGAAGTGAGTCATCGATCTTCGACATTACCGAAACAAGAGGCAGTACCATATAAGGAAAATAGTTATAAACCATTCCGAAAATTACGGCACCGGGAGTATTTATCAGTTCCAGCTTGTTCAGCCCCAACGCGGCAAGCAGGTTATTGATAAGACCGTTCGTTTCAATTATGTTCATTATCGAATAAGTCATAATGAGAAGATTCATCCACATGGGAAGCATAACAAGCATCATTATGACCTTTTGCGTAGTTTCAGAGCATCTAGCTACAAAGTATGAGAACGGATAAGCGAGGATCAGCGTCACGACCGTTGCGATAAGAGCATAAATGAAAGAATCGATAATATTGTCACGGTAAACGGAAAGCTGACGGAAGTTATCGAGAGTAAAAGCTCCGGAATTGTCCGTGAAAGCATACACCGCCACGATAAACATGGGAACTACGATAAAGATCGCGGCCCAGATAATATAAGGAATATTCAGAAAGGTAGCTCCGTAGCTGCGTTTCTTCAGCGTACGCTCATACCCTTTCTTTGTTTTGACACTACTCATCCTCTTCATCCTCCGGGATTTCACTCATAGTATCCATTTCCTCGGAGAAAGAACTGTAATCACCGTATCTGCCGGAATACTCGGATTTTTTCATAATATGGATCGCGTCCGGTTCAATGTCAAGGCCTACGGTCTCACCTTCGCTGCAGTAATCGGTGGTCTGTATCATCCATTTGAATCCGCAGATGTCAACGATTATCTCATAGTGAACGCCGAGGAAAGTAACCGACGTCACGGTACCCGTAAGCATTGCGCCCTCCGGCGATACTATATCAACGTCCTCGGGACGGATAACGACGTCAACAGCCTCGTTCTTATCAAAGCCGGCGTCAAGGCACTTGAAAGTATGCCCTGCAAACCGTACGAGATAGTCCTCTGCCATCACACCGTCAAGAATATTTGATTCACCGATAAAGTCAGCGACAAAAGCGTTTACAGGCTCATTATATATATCGGTAGGAGATCCTACCTGCTGTATCTTACCGTTATCCATTACCACAACGGTATCGGACATGGAAAGAGCCTCTTCCTGGTCATGTGTAACGAAAATAAAGGTAATGCCAAGCTGTTTCTGAATGTTCTTCAGTTCCTTCTGCATATCCTTACGAAGCTTGAGATCAAGAGCTGCCAGAGGCTCGTCAAGCAAAAGGACCTGCGGGTGGTTGATAACAGCACGCGCGATCGCAACTCTCTGCTGCTGACCGCCGGACAGCTTCGCTACTCTTCTGTTCTCAAATCCCTCAAGATTGACCATTTTGAGCATTTCGGAAACACGCTCTTTGATCTCATTCTTGGGAACATGACGCACCTTAAGTCCGTATGCTATGTTGTCGAACACGTTATAATGCGGAAAAAGTGCATAACGTTGAAAAATGGTGTTCACCTTACGTTTGTGAGGCGGAACACCATTGATCCGCTGAGAATCAAAAACAACTTCGCCCTCGTCGGGATCGAGAAATCCCGCAATTATGCGAAGTGTTGTGGTCTTTCCGCATCCGGAGGGTCCGAGGAGCGTGACAAACTCCCCGTCTGCGATAGACAGGTTTACATTGTCAAGCACCTTTTCTCCGTCGAAAGACATTGAAATGTTCTCAAGCTGGATTAACTTTTTGTTTTCCATTTTTTGCATCCCCCTTTGCGGCCAAGACCGCGTAAGCCGTATTACAGCTCTGCGCGAACTCACATAAGCCTTACCGCAGCCCCCGCAAAGAGTGTGTTACAAACGACTGACGTTTGCAGCATACGGTTTCTCATGGCAAATACCAACGGTCCCTGTTCGGGACTGACATATGTGAACATCCCGCAACGCTGTTGCGTCAACGTTTTTAAACGTTCATGCCGGGATGTTTGAGGAACGATTCCGATACCTTTGCCCTCGGAATCGCTGTTAGCACAGATGCAAAAATCGTGCATATTAAATTGTGGTAAAATCATTATACAGATTATTCTTCAAATGTCAATAATAAATTACAAATCCTTTCATAAATGTGTAAAAAATATTCAAAATATATGAATTATGCAATTTTTCAAAATATCGCTTGACATAAACAGGTCAAATCCTTATAATAATACTATATATAATGCGTAAGTAATGCAAAAATTCAACCTGTTGGATTTTGCCAATTTTCGGAGACACCAATGAAAACCTACAATAACCTGAAACCAGTTGAAAAGCCCAAAGAAATCGAAGACTTCCGTCAGCTTGTCAGAACGAATGCCGAGGCATACGGCGACAAGGCACAGTTCATATATCTTGAAAACGGCGAAAGAGTCGAGAAGACCTTCAACGAAATGTATGCCGATGTAATGGCATTCACGACCGGGCTTTTCTGCAGAGGACTCAACGGAAAGAATATCGCCGTTATAGGCGATCTTCATCCCGCATGGATGACCGCTTTCCATTCTACCGTTATCAGCGGCGGCGTTATAGTTCCTCTTGACCACGAGCTCGATGTTGAGCAGATGGCAAATTTTATCAAGATCGCCAACTGTTCCGCAATTGTATATACGCAGGCAATGAACAAAAAGATCGAGGAAGCGAAGCCCATGCTCGATTTCCTTGAATATTTCATTCCCGTATCTGCCGACAGCACCGGCGAGCGTGTCCTTCCCTTCTGCGATATTATTGCCGAGGGTAATAATGCGATTGCCGCAGGCGACACACGCTTCCACGATGTGGAGATCGACATGGAGAAAATGAGCGCTCTGTTCTTCACTTCCGGAACTACCGGAACCAGCAAGGGCGTTATGCTCTCCCAGAAAAACATCGTTGCAGCTGCAAATTCTTCCTGCAGAGCGACACAATACGGTGTGGATGACGTATACGTATCCGTTCTTCCCATTCATCACACCTATGAACTTGTGCCCGCTCAGATATCCGCGACCAATCTCGGCTCTACCGTGTTTATTTGTGACGGCGTGCGTTATGCCACAAGAAGATTCAAGGAAGAAAGACCTACGTGTCTTGTTCTTGTTCCTCTCTTCCTCGAAACCATTCATAAAAAAATCTGGGCAGAGATTCGACGCAAAGGAATGGAAAAGAAAGTCCGCGCAGCTATCAAGTTCAGCGATTCTCTTCTGAAGATCGGTATCGACAACCGTGATAAGCTCTTCGCAGATATTACCGCTGTTTTCGGAGGCAGACTGAAGAGTATCGTTGTGGGCGGTGCACCTCTCGATCCTCAGATCGTAAAAGATTTCTATTCATTCGGCATAACCGTTATTCAGGGATACGGCATCACCGAGTGCTCACCTCTGGTTGCAGTAAACCGTCCCGGAAAAGTAATGTTTGATTCAGTAGGCCAGCCTGTTGACTGTTGCGAAGTCAAGATCGAAGTTCTCGAAGACGGATCCGAAAACAGAGACGGCGAGATACTTGTCCGCGGCGATAACGTCATGATCGGCTACTACGGCAACCCCGAAGCTACCGAAGCCGCATTTACCGAGGACGGATGGTTCCGCACCGGTGACATCGGTACAATTGATAAAAACGGCTATATCAAGATCACCGGAAGACTGAAGAACGTTATTATCGCCTCCAACGGCAAGAACGTATTCCCCGAGGAGCTTGAGGAAAGACTTAACAGACTTCCGTCCGTCCGCGAATCCATTGTTCTTTCCCGTGACAGCGATGAAGGACAGGAGATAGTCGCGATAATAGTTCCCGATTATGAAGTTCTCGGAGAAGGCACCACAGATGCCGCCGCGAGCATCATTTTCAAAGAAGCGATCGCACAGATCAACCACGGACTTCCCGCATACAAGCACATCGACCGTTTCGAAATAAGACATGAGGATTTTGAAAAGACCCTCACCAAAAAGATCAAGCGTTTTCTCATTAAATAAATCAACCAAACGAAAGGGATCAAAACCATGTTTGAAGAAATCAAGAACATTCTCGTGTCCGAAATGGACGTAGCCGCAGATTCCGTTACCGCCGACGCACAGCTCTCAGGTGATCTGGGTATCAACTCTCTTGAACTTGCAGACCTTGTTCTTCTGTGTGAAGATAAATTCGGCGTTTCCATCAGCGACGATGATATCAGAACATTCGTTACCGTTGGTGACGTAGTTACATATCTGGAAAGCAACAAATAAGAAAAGGTTAAAGGGGCTAACAAGCCCCTTTAAATTTGAAATCATGAAAACAGAAAAAATCGATGTACGCGGAGTCATGTTTGATAATGTGACTCTGGATGAAGCCGCACAGTATCTTGAGGAAAGATATGATGCAGGTGAGACCACCGCCGTTTACACACCCAATCCGGAGATCGTTCAGCTTTGTATCGAGGACGAAAAGAACTATGATATCATCAATTCGGCAGAGCTCATAATTCCCGACGGTATAGGCGTGGTAAAAGCGTCCAATATTCTCGGTACACCTCTGAAATGCAAAGTAGCGGGAATTGAACTCGGAAGAAAAACACTTGATATGGCCGCAAGGCGCAATATTCCCGTTTTTCTATTCGGCAGTAAAGACGCAACAAGAACAGAAAGCGGAATTTCCGTTGCCGATCAATGCAAAGCAGTATTCGAAAAAGAATACGAATGCATCAATATCTGCGGCACACGTGACGGATATTGCAAGAAAGACGGTGAAGAAAACGAAGAAACACTCCGTCTGATCAACGAATCCGGCGCAGAAATTCTTTTCGTTTGTCTGGGTGCTCCCCTGCAGGAAAAGTGGATATACGAAAACAGAGAAAAAATGCCCGGCGTGAAAATTTTCCTCGCTTTAGGCGGAAGCCTCGACGTATATTCCGGAAATCTGAAACGTGCCCCCAAGCTGTTTATCAAATTGAACCTTGAGTGGTTTTACAGACTTCTGTGCGAGCCGAAAAGGATAGGCAGAATGATGAAGCTTCCGAAATTCTATTTCGGAACCTGGATATACAAGTTTAAAAAGTAATGAAAGCGGTTAAGGATAATCCTTAACCGCTTTTCTCATGATGCTCACATTACAGCTCTTCGGAATATTATGGTAACGGAGCAGATGTACTTTTTTCACTTACGGTGATTAAATGCACGCTCCGGACGGAAATACTAAAAGCAGAACCGGAAGTTAATAAAAACGGAGAGTGATATTTTGACAGTTAAAAGAGGAGATATATTCTATGCTGATCTCAGCCCTGTCGTAGGCAGTGAACAAGGCGGGCTTCGGCCTGTACTTATCGTGCAGAACGACATTGGGAACAAATACAGTCCTACCGTCATTGCGGCGGCTATTACATCAAAGCTCGGAAAAACCAATCTTCCCACTCATATTGATGTATATGCTGATAAGGTCGGGCTTCAGCGTGACTCGGTAGTTCTTCTTGAACAGATACGCACCATAGACAAAAAGAGGCTCAAAGAAAAAATGGGGCATCTTGATGAAGACATGATGCAGTCTGTAAACGAAGCAATAAGCGTTAGCTTTGGTTTGTAAAAAAAGCGGCAGATCCGAGGATCTGTCGCTTTTTTTATTTATAATGAGCCGGACAATTTTCGCTTAAGTAGGGATACATCGGATACGCTTATTTTGCCGTCACCGTTCAGGTCGGCGGCAGGCATTTGCTCGACCTGACCTGTCAGCACCTTTTTAAGGATATTGACATCCTTTGCAGTAATTTTACCGTCACCGTCGGTGTCGCCGGGCATCGCTTCGTCAAAATACGACTCCGGGATACCGCACCCTGTACAAACGCCGTCAACGAAATCGTGTACGTGTACGGGGAGCCTCGATACCGAAACAGGACTATCCACTCTTTCGGAAAGCACTCCCTCGGGTTTGGTCGGGAACACGCCCAGAACAAAGGACTGTCCGGGCATCGTAGGTATGACGTTCAGATCGGGATACTGTTCAACGGTATTGAAGTGTCCTTCGCCGCACAGTACGTGCACACCGTACATACCGTAACGGGAGAATACCATATCATCTTCATATATTTCAACAACGGTTGCAGTAAGGTCAGCGTTTTCCGGACTTTCGCTGTTGGCAATATTGCCCACATATCCCGCATTCATATACGTGAAATTAAGAGTTTCCCTCGTATATTTATCGGTATAAGGAGTGGTAACACCGGTAGTATCCGGAATCAGTATCAAACCGCCGCGAGGAAGAAATATACTTCCGTTCCCGAGATAATTATCAAAGCCCTTTGAATGGTTATGCCCGAAAATGAAAACTATATCGAGAAACTCACCTGCACGGTTCAGCACATCAAAGAAATACCTTGAATACATATTGTCGCCAACGCCGAAACGTGAAGACGTTCTTCCGGAAAAATGGAGCGGAACGTGCGTTGCAACGAATACGGGACGGTGGTCGCAGTCAGCAATTTTTTCCGTCAGATATTCATCCAGCTTTTCAGCAGCGTTGCGAACAATTTCTTCCGATTGCGTAACGCCCTGAGCCCAGGGGTTATATCCTTCGGTGTTTATTACATAAAGTATGTAATCTTCATACTCGTATGCACCGGTAGCATCCATATAATCGGGAAGGAACGGATCATGATTGCCTTGGAAAACGTGGTAATCGGTATCCTCTCCGAAAGTGTCTTTGATCACCGCTTCAGACTCAACGATTGACTTGACCGTACCTTCGACCGATGCATTATAATTGCTGTATCCGCTTTCGTTGGTAACATCGCCGCACAGCACAAAGCTGTCGGGGCATTTTCCATCTTTCAAAACAGTTCCCGAAATATCTAAAAGTATTCTTTTGGGAAGTGTACCGTAGTCAAACTGATAATCTGATGCAAACATTACAGTGGCAATGGGCGCTTCGGATGCATCGTCTGCAAAGACCGTTACGGCAGGACATATAATCAGAACTGCCGCAAGAAATAATGCCGTAATTCTGTTTTTCATAATGTTTCCTTTATTATATTATTTGTCGAATTCAACTTCAGCTACTCTTACGATGTAATTGCATCCGTAAGGATAACCGGTAGCGTTGACCCAAAGATTTTCACCGTTCTGGACGAACTCAAGAGCTTCGTCGTTATCAGTCCATTTAACTGATTTAACATTTTTCTTTACGTTTCTGAAATACTTATATCCAAGACCGCCGCCTGCAACAGTAACGCTCGCGTTTCCGGAGATGCTCAAATCGTGGAAGAAAAGGTAAGCTTTTCCGTCTGCTTCAAGGGCGAAATTCTTGTATTCACCGCTGATCTCAGAGGGTTTACCCTTATAAATACACCCGCCGCAGGTATTGATCCATTTGCCCATTCCCTCAAGAAGTACCTGCTGCATGGGAACGATATTACCGTCACCGTCGGGACCTACGTTGAGAAGATAGTTTGCTCCGACTTTTCTGCAAGCGCACAGAGTTTCTATCATTTCGGGGAGGCTCTTATAATTCAGGTCGCCCGCTCCATGGCCCCAGTGATCATTCATTGTATGGCACATTTCGGCGGCAACGTACTTTTTCATACCGTCACGGTACATAGGAGTAGGTCTTCCCTGCTCAAAGGTAACGCTGTCGATCTCGGGATGTCCCGTATTTCCTCTCGCATCAAGACCGGTATTGTTGATGATGAGTGCTTCAGGCTGATGCTTTCTGATGGTTGCGTAAAGACCGTCTTCGTCCCAGTCACCGGCAGGTCTGGACCAGTTACCGTCAAACCAGAGACCGCCTATTTTGCCGTAATTGGTACAAAGCACTTCAACGCTGCGGCGCAGATACTCAAGATATGCTTTGAAATCATTTTTGAAAGAAGGCTGATACCAGTCAAGCGTCGTATGGTAGAACATGGGCATGATGCCCTCTGCATTACAGCCGTCCACAAAATCGCGGATAAGGTCACGGCCGGCAGCGGAATGAGGTGCGTCATAATCGCAGAGGCCCTTAGTATCATAGAGAGAGAATCCGTCGTGGTGACGTGTTGTAAGCGTTATGTACTTCATTCCGGCAGCTTTTGCGATCTTAGCAATTTTTCTGCCGTCGAAATCCTTTGCGGTAAACGTTTTTGTCAGCTGAGAATACTCTTCAACCGGCATATTGGCAATATTCATAATCCATTCGCCGCGTCCGAGCTGGGAGTACATTCCGAAATGGATAAACATTCCGAATCCCATATTTT
Source organism: Candidatus Avispirillum sp. (assembly GCA_045641325.1). Classification (GTDB taxonomy): domain Bacteria; phylum Bacillota; class Clostridia; order Oscillospirales; family CAG-272; genus Avispirillum. The sequence continues at coordinate 39,108 of JAZUGU010000138.1, read as the reverse complement.
CAAAATCAGCTATTCTTTTTTCCGGTACAGGTATCGCCATAGTACTATTCCTTTCAAAATACCTTTATTTTCTTAATGATAACATATAAGATGCACACTTTCAAGCATTATCAAAAAACAATTGACGACATTTGCAAAAAAATAAAAAAATATCAAAAAAACTATTGCAATCACGCGGAAGTTATGATATAATCCCAACGTATGCGGCTCCGGCCGCCGGAACGGTCCAATGCGGCTCCGTACGAACGTTCCAGATATCAAAAGAAAAGGAGATAGTCACAATGACAAAACTTCAGGCTTTTGCTAACGAGCAGATGAAGGAATCCGTTCCTCAGTTCTCTATCGGTGATACCGTTAGAGTTCACAACCGTATCAAGGAAGGTACAAGAGAGAGAATCCAGCTTTTCGAGGGCACCGTTATCGGTAAGCACGGAGCTGGCGCATCCGAAACGTTCACCGTTCGCCGCGTTGCATATGGCTGCGGCGTTGAGAAGACCTTCCCCATCCACTCTCCCAACGTTGCCGGCGTTGATGTAGTCAGAGTCGGTAAGGTAAGACGTGCAAAGCTGTACTACCTGCGTGACAGAGTAGGTAAGGCTGCAAAGGTTAAGGAACAGATCCAGTAATTCAGCTTACAAAACAAAAATCTCTGCTCAGCAGAGATTTTTTGTTAGGTGGATATATGACGCTCAGACAAATTTATTTGAATAAACTCTTCTGGAAACGCACTTTGAAGCTCGCAGTTCCCATCGCCCTGCAGAACCTGCTCGCCGCTTCTTTCGCCATGGTCGATACGTTCATGGTCGCGGGGCTCGGCGGTACTGTTCTTTCAGCAGTCGGAATGGCTACTCAGCTATCGTGGCTGATGAACGGTATCATGTTCGGCATAGTATCGGGCACGTCCATATTCGTTTCTCAGTACTGGGGTGCAGGCGACAGAAAAGCGATACACCGCACTGAAGGAATCGCTCTTGTTTTTGCTGCCGTTTTCAGCGCCCTGTTCTGCCTTTTCGGTTACATATTTGCGGAAGGTATTGTCGGTATATACACAGACACACCTGCCGTCATAGCGTACGGAGCTGACTACATAAGGTTTGCCTGCTGGTCATATATTCCCAACTCGCTGACTTTTGTACTGTGTGCAGTCCTTCGTTCAACCGAATCCGTAAAACTGCCTGTGATAATTTCCGGATGCAACTCAATTCTCAACGTATTTCTTAACTATTGCCTTATAGGCGGACATTGCGGTTTTCCGAAAATGGGTGCAGCAGGTGCGGCGCTCGCCACCTCCGTTTCAAACTGGATCATGCTTTTCGTTCTTATAGCGGTATGTTATTTCAGCAGAAACATATGCCGTGCACCCCTGCGCGATCTGTTCGGCTTCGGAATAAGGCACGTTAAAGAATTTCTTTCGAAAACCATACCCGCAACAGCTAACGAAACGATCTGGGCGCTCGGCACCACGGTTATGAATGCCATTCTTTCCAATATGGGTGACGATTACTATGCCGGTGTAACAATACTGCGTACGATCGAGGATGTTGCATTCGTTGCATCTATCGGTCTGTGCAACGCCTGCTGTATTATGGTCGGCAAAAACATCGGAGCGGGAGAAATCAGAGCCGCCAAGGACGACACAGTTCGTTTCAATCTCATCATGCCTATATTTACAGTAGCCATCGGCGGTATGATGCTTCTTCTCCGTCATCCCATTGTCAGCCTGTTCACAATGAATGGCAACTACTCACAGCTTGCGATATCATCAGCCATTATATGTCTGACAGTTTATGCATCAATAATGCCCGGAAGAAATCTTCCCTATCTGATGATAGTAGGCGTTTTCCGTCCCGGAGGAGATGCAAAGACCGGCATGCTCGTGGATCTTATTCCCCTTTGGTGCATAGCAATTCCCATAACCGCGATCCTTGCATATTGGGTCAAGCTTCCCTTCACCCTTGTCTTTCTGTTTATGTATCTGCTTGAAGACATTCCCAAAGCTTTTATGTGCATTAAGCATTACCTTTCGGAAAAGTGGATACGACCTGTCACCGAGGCAGGTAAAGCAGGATATGCAAAATATCTGAATGAAAAGAAATCCTTGACAAAATGACGTCAGCGTGATACAATATTCGAGGTCAAAAGGCTGTGACGAAGACAAACAGCGGAAATGAGCATCTAAGCGAGCCGGGGACGGTGCAAGCCCGGTGACGGCGTTTCCGTGAATATCACTTCTGAGCCGCAGGGCGAACGTTTTAGCCTGTGCCGGTGCCTCTCCGTTATAAGAGGAGCATATATCTGTATGCGGTGGTTACATAGGTGTTTTTTCCCTCTGTCCGTAAGACAGAGGGATTTTATTTTTATAATAATCATTTACCATATAAGGAGTTTACAATGTACAAGAAAGTTCCGACAGATCTGAATTTTGTCGAGCGCGAGAAAGAGACGCTCAAGTTCTGGAACGAGTGCGGTATCACCAAAAAAGCTCTTCACGAGAGGAAAGGTGACACCACCTATACTTTTTATGACGGTCCTCCCACGGCAAACGGCAAGCCTCATATCGGACACGTACTGACACGTGTCATAAAGGATATGATCCCCCGTTACCATGCAATGAAGGGCGCATACGTTCCCAGAAAAGCCGGATGGGACACCCACGGACTTCCCGTTGAGCTTGAAGTTGAAAAGCTTCTCGGCATCAACGGCAAGGAGCAGATCGAATACTACGGAATTGCACCTTTTATAGAAAAGTGTAAGGAATCCGTATGGAAGTATAAGGGAATGTGGGAAAGCTTCTCCGATACAGTCGGATTCTGGGCTGATATGGAAGATCCCTACGTTACCTATCACAACAGCTATATCGAGTCCGAATGGTGGGCTCTCAAAAAGATCTGGGATAAAGGTCTTCTTTACAAGGGATTTAAGATAGTACCTTATTGCCCCCGCTGCGGTACACCTCTGTCCTCTCACGAAGTAGCTCAGGGATATAAAGACGTAAAAGAACGTTCCGCTATCGCAAAATTCAAGATCCCCGGCGAGGATGCATTTTTCCTCGCATGGACTACCACGCCCTGGACTCTTCCCTCCAACACCGCTCTGTGTGTAAATCCCGATGAATCTTATGTCAAAGTAAAAACCGAGGATGCCGTTTATATTCTGGCAGAAAAACTCTGTGATAAAGTTCTCGGCGAGGGTGCATACGAAGTTATCGAAAGATACGTTGGACGTGACCTTGAGGGCCGTGAATATGAGCCTCTTTACAGATTTGTTTCTCCCAAGGAGAAATGCTGGTTCGTGACCTGCGATGATTACGTTACCATGGAAGACGGTACCGGTATCGTTCATATCGCGCCCGCATTCGGTGAAGACGATGCGAGAATAGGCAGAGCTTACGGACTTCCCCTTATCCAGCTCGTAAACGAAAAAGGCGAGATGACCGAAGAAACGGATTGGGCAGGAGTATTCGTAAAGGATGCTGACAAGCTCATTCTTCAGAGCCTTAAGGAGCTTGGCCTACTGTTCTCCGCTCCCAATTTCGAGCACAGCTATCCTCATTGCTGGCGCTGCGGCACTCCTCTGATATACTATGCCCGTGAGAGCTGGTACATCAAGATGACCGAGGTCCGTGACGACCTTATCAAGAACAACAATACCATCAACTGGATCCCCGAGTCTATCGGCAAGGGCAGATTCGGTGACTGGCTTGAAAACGTTCAGGACTGGGCCCTGTCCCGTAACCGTTACTGGGGCACTCCCCTTAATATATGGGAATGTAAGTGCGGAAAGAGACACGCAATCGGCTCTATCGAAGAACTGAAACAGATGTCTGACAACTGCCCCGATGAGATCGAGCTCCACCGTCCTTATATCGACACAGTTACAATCAAATGTCCCGACTGCGGCGGCGAAATGAAGAGAGTTCCCGAGGTCATTGACTGCTGGTTCGACTCCGGCTCCATGCCTTTCGCTCAGCATCACTATCCTTTCGAAAACAAAGAGAAATTCGAGGAACAGTTCCCCGCACAGTTTATTTCCGAGGCAGTAGACCAGACAAGAGGCTGGTTCTATTCCCTGCTTGCGATCTCCACACTTCTCTTTGACAAAGCACCTTTCGAAAACGTTATAGTTCTTGGTCTCGTACAGGATGAGGACGGACAGAAAATGTCCAAATCCAAAGGAAATGCCGTCGATCCCTTCAATGCGCTTGAAACACACGGTGCAGATGCTATCCGCTGGTATTTCTACACCAACTCCGCTCCCTGGCTTCCCTCACGTTTCAGCGATAAGGCTGTCACCGAGGGCCAGAGAAAATTCATGGGTACTCTCCAGAACACCTATGCATTCTGGGTACTGTACGCAAATATCGACAATTTCGATCCCACAAAGCATCATCTCGAGGCAGACAAGCTGACTGTTATGGACAAATTCATTCTGTCTCGCCTCAATTCCACCGTTAAGGATACTGATGCAAATCTCGCTGCTTACAAGATTCCCGAGGCAGCTAAGTGTCTTTCCACCTTTGTGGATGAGCTTTCCAACTGGTACGTAAGACGTTCACGCGAGCGTTTCTGGGTTTCCGACATGACCGACGATAAGATCGCCGCTTATATGACGCTCTACACCTGCCTCGTCACCATAGCAAAGGCAGCAGCTCCTATGATACCCTTCATGGCAGAGGATATATACAGAAACCTTGTATGCACGGTAGATCCCACCGCGCCCGAATCAGTTCATTTCTGCTCTTATCCCGAAGTATATGAATCATTCATCGATAAGAAACTTGAAGAGGATATGGAATTCATCCTCGATGCGGTCGTCCTCGGACGTTCAGCAAGAAACGGCGCGAACATCAAGAACCGTCAGCCTCTGTCTGAAATCTGCATAAAGACTGACAGAGAGGTCAGCGATTATTATAAGGCAATCGTTGAAGACGAGCTGAACGTAAAATACGCATCCTTCTCTGCAGATATTTCGCAGATCTCATCGTACAGTTTCAAGCCTCAGCTTCGTACGGTTGGTCCTAAGTACGGCAAATACCTCGGAGCTATAAAAGAATATCTTGCCAATGTTGACGGTAATGCGGCAATGGCACAGATAGATGCGACCGGCGCCCTTACGTTTGACGTTAACGGTGATACCGTAACCCTTACACGTGACGATCTTCTTATAGATGTTTCACAGAAGGAAGGCTGGTTCTCCGTTGCCGATAACGGACTCACAGTTGCCCTTTGCACAACTCTTACCGATGAGCTTATCGAAGAGGGCTTCATCAGAGAGCTGATCTCCAAAGTACAGACAATGAGAAAAGATTCCGATTTCAATGTGACCGATCACATCTCCGTGACTGTCACCGGAAGTGAGAAGATTAAGAATATTCTCAAAAACAATCCCGACGAATTCTCAAAGGCTGTTCTTGCGGACTCGCTCGCATATGAAAATGCTCCCGCAGACGGTGTTTCCAAGGATTGGAACATCAACGGCGAAGACGTTGTCATTACGATCAAAAGATAACATAAAAGAGCGGCACTAAAAGTGCCGCTCTTTATTATTTCATATAATAAGCAACAGCAAGATCAACTACCATTCCGTAGCTCCTGACACCGGCAGTTCCCTGGCTTTCAAGGTACGCTTCGTTAAGTTTGTCGGAAACCTCGGATGCTTTACTGTCACGGTATTTATCAAAAAACTCCGAATAAGCCTTAAGTTCCCCTCTGACACGCGGATCAAGCGAATTGTATGCGGATGAATATAAAGTCTGATCCGCAGAATACAGCGCATTGGCAACATAGCTGTACATATTCAGATATCCGCTGTATCTTATATACGGATCATCGGAAGACGTACAAACAAGAAAAGCGATAAAGTTTGCCTCGTCTTCTTTTGATATTCCTCGCTGATGGGACATTTCATGTGCGGCAGTATAAGCTACAATGTACTGCGGATAGTTAGTATTGATGTTGGCTTCTCCGGTGAAAAAAGTATATATACCGGAGAGATGCGTGTACGTCATATATTCGCTTACGACCAAAGGCTTAACATCAGAGCTGAAATCGTCAATAAAGCCGTAATTACCGCATACTTTGTCATATGCACGGCAGAGCTTATTACTCATTTCAGAATAACCAAACGGCATAACCGAAGAACCGTCCGGCGAAAAAGTGACATTTTCAGCACAGTTATTGAGTTCGCTCACAATTATCATCTGAGTATGATAAAGATCGCCTGCAGATACTTCCCTTTTGTCAAGAGAGAGCTTTTCATCAAGCCCGGTTCCCCGATATCCGGGAGCAAGACCCGCAACGAACATACAGTATACAAGGATCGGGAGACAGAGGAAAAAGCATATTCCGCGGACAAGACAGACACGGCCTTTGCTCGCATATCTGCAAAGGCTTATGATAATAACCGTCAAAAGAAGCGGAGATGTAAACAGAAGAAATTCCGCAAATGAAAAAGGGATAAAATCCGTCAGTTTCGCTGTCAGATATCTATAGGCAAATCCGACAGATGAATTGAAGCCATCGGCAAATGCAGGGGAATACAGAAATGATATCTGTGCCGATACACAAAGAACGGCAAGAACCGCAAGGATAATAAATACGAGGGGGATCGCCCTTATTTTTTTGTTTTTACTTCTGTGCATATTTTCCTTAATTCTTCTATTTCACCGTGAATTTCTTCAGAAAATGATTCATTGACAAGACGGGCATCAGTTCCGAGGACTGACCTCATATCATCCGGGATCGGCGATACCACCTCACGGATCGTACCGTCCGGGTGCGGAAAAGATAAGTACGCCGAATGTAGAGCATGCCGTTCTATTTTTTCTGTATTTCCACCGTACATGGTATCTCCGAGCAGAGGACATCCTATGTGCGAAAAGTGTACTCTCAGCTGATGTGTTCTGCCCGTAACAGGTGATGCGATAACGGCACATACACCGGGCGCTGAATATATCACTTTATAAGCTGTAAGAGCAAGCCGGGCTTTTTCTTCATTTTCGTCGCAGACCCGGCGCATGATTATACTGTCATTCGCTCTTTTCATATAAGTTCTGATTATCCCGGATGATTCCTTCGGCGTATCGGAAAGCAATGCCAGATAAAGCTTTGTAATATCTCCGCCGACCATGGATGAATAGAGCTTCAAAGCAGCTATTCTCGTTCTTGCAGTAAGCATAAGTCCGCTTGTGTCACGATCAAGTCTGTTGACAGGGCGAAAAACGAACGGGGCATCCGAATATCTGAATGCAAGCGCATTGGCAACTGTGTCAAGTCTGTGCTGATATGACGGATGAGCTGGCATCATGGGGGGCTTATCCACAACAGTAAGATACTCGTCCTCATATGCTATCCTGATGGGAAGATCAACCGGGATCATGTACGGACATGTATCTTCCTCCTCATCCTCTGTACGAAGACGAAGCACATCTCCCGTGTGGAGTATTCGGCGCACAGTCACGAATTCGCCGTTTACCGTGATACCGTTGTCACGGAATTTAAGTTTCTTTACAAGGCCGCTCGAATAACCGAGATCACGGAACAGATAGTCCTTGACAGTCTTGCCATCCGTTTCTTTATTTATTATTATTTCCATCTTTTTTCCTCAATAAGGCGGCAATGACCGTGAGAAATGCAAAACCGATACCGATAGGTATGATGATATTTCCCACCGAATCGTATAACGTCATATCAGTTATCATTTTCACTTCATCGATAATGTATCCGCGTTCTCCGTCACCCAGAGAAGACGTTATTTCACCGTTTGGAGTAATAACCGAAGAGATACCGGTATTTGCCGCTCTCACGGCATAACGCCCTGTTTCAACGCATCTGAGAGCGGTCTGAAGATTATGCTGCCGGAGTGCCGGGCTGCCGGAAAACCACGAATCGTTAGTTGAAACGAGAAGGAGCTGTGAACCGTCACGAACAGCCTCAAGCGACAGATCTTCATATATTGAATCGAAGCAAACAAGACATGACACCCTTCCGCACGGGATACCGAAAACACAAGCATCATCGCCTGCGGATAACGGGTAATCAATGGCGGCAAATCTGCCTAATGGAGGACAGATCATATTTATCAAGTCTTCATAAGGAACGTATTCACCGAACGGTACGAGATGACGTTTGCTGTAATACTCTCTTGATATTCCTTTTTCGGTGACCGGAAAAACGGAATTATAAAGTCTGTCACCGTCCTGCCGGAAAAATCCTGCCATTATAACACAGTCAGCGTCAGTCTGAAGGTCCGTCAGATAGTCGGCATACATATCGTCTTCTTCAAAATCACACGGAATTGCAGTTTCAGGCCACAGGATCAGCCCTGCACCGTCATTTGCGGCAGACATTGTCAATTCGCGGTAGGTGTCCATTATGTAATCTTCTTTGAGGTAGTATTTATCTTCAAACAGAATATTTCCCTGAAGTGCGGCAACCTTTACATTTTCGCCGCTATAATCACTCGTATTTATCTTAATACTTCCGTATCCAAGATTGAGTGAAAAAATGCCGATCGCAACAATGAAAGAAATCAGAGATCTTTTCCTCTGCGATAAGACAAAGCGGTGCGCGCAATCCGCAAGAAAGCAAGCTGTCAGGATGATGATAAACGTCACAAAATATGATCCAAACAACGAAGCACTCTGAATGACGGCCTTGTTCTCCGCCTGGCCTACAGCCATTCTGCCCCATGGAACGCCTGCAAACGTCAATGTCTGCATCCATTCAGCAACAGCCCAGAGAAAAGCACATCCTATGAATACGATATATTTATTCACTCTTTCGCGAACAGCGGAAATATATACAAATACAAAAGCAGAAACAGCAGCCTGTATAAGCGGCAGCCCCGTCATTGCAAGCACAATTACGATTATCGCATCTGCTCTGCTATATCCGAGGTAATCTATTGGATATATGCTGGCAAACCATGAAAATGCAACAAAGCTGTAACAAAAGAAAAACAGAAGTCCTCTCGCCCATGCCTTGAAAAATCTGTGTTCACGGGGAAAATCAGAAAAGAACTCGCAGAAAAGTACAGGTACTGGAGCGATCCACGCTGTTATCCACCAGCTGCCGAAAACAAGCGGGAAAGCGCAAAGAAAGCCGGATGCAGCATAAAGACAAAACCGCAGTATACGGTGAATCGTTTTTATGTTTCCGGCTTTCTCCATTATTAATCCTCAAATATCTTAAGAAATCCTATATTATTGCGATTTGCTTCAAAGCATTTTGATCCGAGATACGATAAACATCCATCCGACTCACCGAAGCTTACCTTATAAGAATACAGAGCCTGATACTTATAACCGAGCTTCCGGTCTTCCCTGTTTTCGGCATATTTTCCTTCGCCCAGAAGCGGATGTCCGACAGATGCCATGTGAGCGCGTATCTGGTGAGTTCTTCCGGTTTCAAGGTGCACCTCAAGCAGAGACAAATCATTTGCTTTGCTGTATTTCATGGTGATGTATGAGGTGACGATGCTCTTGGCACCCCTCCTCATATCTTTTGATACCGTGACCTTTTTTGTCTTTGAGTTCTTGAAAAGATATCCGGTAAGCGTTCCTTTGGCGGGAGTCATTCTGCCATGGACGGCACACAGATATCTTTTATCCACCAAGCCACCCGCAATAAGTCTGTTCATTTCACGCAGACTCTCCGCATTTTTTGCGGCTATCACGAGACCTCCGGTGTTTCTGTCTATACGGTTACAAAGCGCGGGAGAAAAAGTGGTTTCATTACCGGGATCGTATTCGCCCTTCTTATAAAGGTATGCCCAAATCATGAAAATCAGCGTATCGCGCTCGGGAATAGCGGCAGTACCGTTTTCGCCTTTATCTCCTGTATGTGAAAGAACACCGGGACGTTTTTCACATATTATGATGTTCCCGTCTTCATATACTACATCAAGGTTAACGTTGATTCTGTCGAATTCCGAGGTGTCAGCAGAATTCACCGAAAATTCATCCGGGATATAAAGCTCTATAACGTCCCCTTCGGACAGAATATCATTTTCTTTTGCACGTTTTCCGTTGACCTTGATACGCTTCTTTCGGATATACTTATACATAAGCGGTGCGGGAATACCGCAAAGCGCCTTGGTAAGGTATTTATCAAGACGCTGTCCGCCGTCGTTTTTATTGAGCACCAATCTTATCATAATTTTAAAAACAAACTATTACGGAGAAAACGTGGGCATGCCCACGTTTTCTCGTATGATTCAGTAATTCTGTTATTTCGTGCCGAAAAGTCTGTCGCCTGCATCGCCGAGGCCGGGAATGATATATTTGTTCTCGTTAAGCTTCTCATCCATTGCAGCAATGTAAATATCAACATCGGGATGATCTGCCATGACCTTTTCCGCGCCCTCAGGAGCACCTACAAGACACATAAGCTTAATGTTGGTACATCCGCGTTTCTTCAGCATGGAAATGGCATCAGATGCGCTGCCGCCGGTCGCAAGCATGGGATCGACAACAATAACGATACGGTCGTTGATATCGGGAGGCATCTTGCAGTAATACTCAACGGGAAGGTGTGTTTCAGGGTCACGGTAAAGACCAATATGACCTACTTTCGCAACGGGAACAAGGCTGAGAATACCGTCTACCATACCGAGCCCGGCACGGAGGATCGGAACTACTGCAAGCTTTTTACCGGAAATAATCTTGGCGGTCATCTTGGAAACGGGAGTTTCTATCTCTACGTCTTCAAGAGGAAGATCTCTTGTGATCTCGTATCCCATAAGCATTGAGATCTCATTCAGAAGCTGACGGAAATCCTTGGCTCCGGTCTCTTTCTTTCTCATAAGTGTCAGCTTATGAGTAATCATGGGATGATCAAGCACGTGTAAACGACTCATAATATCCTCTTTCTGCGTATACGCATATTTTATTAATTAATTATAAACCCGTTCACGTTCTTTTTCAAGTACATTCGACAAAAAAGTGACAAATATTATATATCAGTTATCGAATGAAGAAAGAATACATTCGTCGTACTTGATCCAAAGCTCGGGAGAGAGTTCACAATGCTCGGGAGTTTCGGATATAAAGTAGGTTACGTTATGTGATGCCTTCGCCTTTTCGACGAAAGGATCTGATTGATGGTCTTTTTTTATGATCTGATCACCGGTGCACTGAAAAACATAGTACGGGATATCGGGCATATCGGAAATACGGTTTATAGGAGAATGAACGGAAAGAGATTTTGCGAAATCTCCCTCGTTATAAAAGGCTTCTTTAATGGTCTTCGCTCTCCAGGGATCATCCTGTTCAAAAATCTCGCAGTCGCAGAGAGGACAGTTGACCGTACAGGACAGCAACTTTCTGTCAGTATATACAGAATACATCAGCGATTCATATCCGCCCATGCTTCCGCCTGCTACGCACAGATTTTTGTCAACATTAGGATATTTTTCTCCTAATATTTCAACGATTCTCTCTGTAATTTCAAATGCCTGGGGATTCATCCAGGACCAGGGGTTAGTCATAGGCTTTACAAGTATCACGCCTGCGTCTGCAAATTTTTTTGCACGCTCTTCAGGCTCCCAATAAGGCCCCGTGAGGTTGAGACCGTGGAATTCTATACAAATACCGCGGGGAGTTCCCGTAAGGAGATTCTCATTGGTATAAGTAAATAACTGATAATTTTCTTTGTTGATAGCAGACACTTTACGCCTCCGTCATTTTTTTCGATCAAATCTTGAATTTAAACTTTTTTCTCAGTCTTAAAACATAAACCGATATGAACATAGTCAGTGCAACGTCGAATATTATAAAAAATATGTTTGCGGCGCCGTAGACAATCAGATTAAAGGTGACCCAGTCTTCCTCCGTCCCGATAAGAAATCTGGCGGCAAGAAGGCAAAGGGTTAGCATTACGTTGAAATATATTAATTTCAGCAGCCATGCAGGTATTTTCGGGAGTCTTTCCACATATGACTTGACAATAGGATATATACCGCCGAGGACTATATACTCGAGAGCCGCGAATTTATCCGGAAGGAGAATGATGGAAAGAGTCCCGCATACCGCGGCAACGAGCCACGGCCATATGCCGCCCAGTTCAATGACTGCGAAGGCACATCCGAGAGCTCCGACAGTCACCGCACAGAGATCAAAGACTCCCGACAAAGCACCGAGGTACATAAGAACGAAGCTGAGAGCCGCAAGCATCGCGGCAACAGCCGTTTTTTTGGTGTTTTTGTTTCCCATGTCAGCAGCAGCGTATACAGTCGCCGCCCATCAGCTCGCAGCAGCAGTCCATGCAGTAAATGGTCTGACATATTGAGCAGATATCGCAATCAGACGGATTGCTCGTATTATATCCCGTATTGTAACCCGAGCCGAAGCTGCCGGCACGTGAAGACATCTGGTCTCTGACGTTTCTGTATTCCATATTACCCGGATCCATATAGCAGGCAGTTTCTATATATTTCTGTGCGTCAAAGAAATGACCTCTCTGAATAAGGACACATGCCTTCAAAAAGTTCCATTCGGCGTTTCTGTCCGATGCGGACATAGAGTCCAGCCTGATTTCAGCTTCTGAATATCTGCGCTGATTGATAAGGCTTCTGATTTCCGCAAAACGGACATCAGAAGTTGTGCCGCCGCCGTAATTATATGAATTGCCGGATGAACCGCTTCCCTTTCCGGAACGTTCGGACTGAATGGTATCATATGCCTCATTGATCTCTTTCATTTTTTCTTCAGCAAGATCAGCAAGGTTGGAATCAGTATAATTATCGGGGTGATATTTTCTGGCAAGCGCTCTGTATGCTTTTTTAATCTCCTCGTCCGTAGCGCTTCTTGATACGCCGAGGACTTTATAGGGATCGGTCATTTCTTCTCCTTTCCGCCGAATACGCCATCCGCATTTTTCGGCAAACCTTCATATACGGTATTTTTGATAATTCCTTCAAGCTCCGGCATGCCATTGAAATCCATCAGTTCAACTGCCGCAGCCATTCTTTCAAGCTCAAGTCTGACGGCAAGTGAAAGATCATTGACGTCGACATGCTCTATATTAAGCGGGTTATAGCTTCCGGTTTTTTCGTCTTTTAACTTATCATCAGCCGCATCAAGAACATATATTAACCTGCCGGCTGATTTCCCGATAACAGAAGCTATTCGTGCTTCCTTTTCGGGGAGCCCGTATGAAAATACCGCAGAAAGGAGATCTCCGAAAATATCGGCAGGATCGTCAACAGACGAGCACTTACTTCCCTCGAGTTCCGAAAGCTTCCTGAGAAATTCATATATCTCTTTTTCCGGCACGGAATTGTTTTTGACCGCTCTTTTCTCAGAAGGACGGATCAAAGCGTGAAGCAATCGTGATATTATTCGCTTGACACCGGAAGAATCATTGACATCGTCCATAAGCTTCGCTGACGTCAGGAGCGCGGCAGATGCGGCACAGTAACGCAGCGAATTATTGTCACACACACAGCAGCGTTTTTTCAGCGGATGCACCATACACCGTTTCAGCGACGGACAAACCGTATCTTTTTCAAGCACGGAACGCACCGCGGCAAGAAAAACAAAATCGTAGCTCAGAAACATTCTTGAGAGCGTTCCTGTGTGTTTTCCCATTGAACGGCAAAGACCGCAGTAAAGCCCGCGATACATCTCATGCTCGCGCACCTTCATATCCGGGATATATGGTTTTATATAGCCGAACATACGATCCCCCCCGATTTTATTTTTTTATTGTACACTTGATATATAAATTTGTAATAAATAAACTGTTAATATTTTGTAATACACACCGTTACCGTGCAATTATTATTATTTACATTGTACGCATTTTGTGTTATACTGTCGTTAAAAGAGGTGATATTTATGATATTTTTCCGTTCCGATTACAGCCAGGGTGCACACCCCCTGGTGCTTGATGCATTAACAAAAACAAATGATGAGCATACAGACGGTTACGGGATCGATCCTCACTGCGAAAATGCCGCAAGGATCATCCGCGATCTCATAGGCATTGATGATTGCCGCGTATATATGATGATCGGCGGAACGCCCTGCAACATAATAACGATCTCCTCGGCGCTCCGTCCCTACGAGGCGGTAATATGTGCAAAATCCGGTCATATATACGCACATGAAACCGGAGGCGTTGAAGCCACGGGCCACCGTGTAATAACAGTCACCGGAAAAGATGGCAAAGTATATCCGGAAATGATCGACGAGGCACTTCTTGAATGCTCCGATGAGCACACCCTCAGTGCACGTCTTGTATATATCTCCCAGCCTACGGAGATAGGTACTATATATTCAAAAGCAGAAATGCAGGCTTTGTCCGACAAGTGCCGCGAAAAAGGTCTTTTCCTTTACGTTGACGGTGCAAGACTCGGATCAGCTCTTACATGCCGTGAAAACGATCTTGATATCCGTACACTCGCTTCCCTATGTGATGCATTCTACATAGGCGGAACAAAAAACGGCGCTATGATGGGCGAAGCCCTTGTAATTAAAAATCCTCTCATGGACGACCATTTCAGATGGATGATAAAACAGCATTGCGGTATGCTGGCAAAAGGCAGGCTCATCGGAGTTCAGTTCGAGGCACTTCTTTCCGGCGGAGAAAACAGCCTTTATTACAGGATCGCATCATACGCCAATGAAATGGCGGACAAACTGCGTTCCGGAATAAAAGAGCTGGGAATATCATTTATGGGAAATTCGCCCACGAACCAGGTTTTCCCCGTTCTTCCGTCACATGTAGTATCAAAGCTTGAAAAGGACTTTTTCTTCACCGTATGGGGCGAAGAGGAAAACGGATTGATACCTATAAGGCTCGTAACGTCATACGGCACAAAAGAATGTGAAGTCGATTCTTTCCTTGATCGGTTAAAGAAGCTGATATAAGGAGTCCGTAATGGATATTTACAAAAGAGAAAGATGGATTGACCTTGTAAAGGTCACAGCCTGTCTTCTGGTAGTTGTAGGACACGTTCTCCGGGGCCTGATTTCAGCAGGAATCATCTCTCCGGACGGAACTGCCCGCACATTCATAACTGTAATTTATTATTTCCATGTCAATCTGTTCTTCTTCTGCAGCGGTTGGCTCTTCACGAAGCGGAGCACACCTTCACCGAAGGGTTATCTTGCAGGAATCTCAAAAAAGCTTATAGACCTGGGAATACCGTATGTCGTTTTTTTGACAGCAGGTTATATACTGAAGCAGTTATTTGAATCCAGCGTTAACAATGCAAGCAAATACTCTTACGTCGAAACGCTGTTTCTTCGTCCGGAGGCACCGTACTGGTACCTGTATGCATTGTTTTTCATATTCCTGATTTCACCTCCGATCAAGAACAAAAGATCAAATCTCATAATATTCGCTCTATCAGCCATAGCGCATATTATTTACGCCTTGTTTCTCGACGGCGCACCGATGCCGTATTTCCTCAAATGTATATTTGAGGATTGGATGTGGTTTGCGGCGGGAAGTGTCGTTTGTTCATATGATCTGTTATCCCTGCTCCGCAAAAAATCATTTACAGTTTTGTTTTCTTTGCTCGGTGTTTCGTTTATACCTTTAGCATTACTCATACAAAGATACAGTATCGAATTCCCGCTGGCGAGCACAGTAATGGGCGTTCTCGGGTGTATACTTGTCATCACGCCTTCATATCTCATCTGCAGAAGGCATACGCTTAAATTCATATCATTCGCCGCCGGTTACACCCTGCCCGTATTTCTTATGCATACTTTGTCAGCTCCTGCAATCAGAGCAATTCTCATAAAGCTTTCGGTGTACAATCCGTGGGTGCATTTCATTTGCGGTGTCGCCTCAGGAATAGCCATTCCCTTCGTTGTGGCGTACATCATGAAGCTTCTCATCGTTCCCGAAATTCTCCTGTATCCGAGAAAAACAATCAAGAAGATCAAGAGTATGCGGCACTGAAAACAGCATATAAAAAAATGACCGAAACATAAGTTTCGGTCATTTTGATTTAAGTCTGATAGATTATGAACCGGTAACGATTTTCTTCAGCTGGTTAACGTCGGCAACAGTCAGCTTGTTGTCTCCGTTCAAGTCAGCTGCGTCAACATAAGCCACAACGCCGGTCATCATCTTTTTCATGAGGTTGATGTCCTTTGCGGTGACTTTATTGTCGCCGTCAAGATCTCCGGGAATAAATTCCGGTGCGGGAGGTTCGGGGTTGTACGAAGGATCGGGCTCGCCGCAAGCAGTACATACACCGTCAACATAGTTGTGTCCGGTTGCGGGATCGCCCTCAATAACATTGGCCTCATAATCGCATACGCGACAGTAATCTCTTTCAACGCCCGCCTCGGTGCAGGTAGGTTCCCTGTTCTCATGACGCATGTCGTGAGCTTCAGAGGAAACGAGAGTCGTACCGCACACGGAGCATTTAATGACGTGAGCGCTGTCGCTCTTCATTTCATAGGCCCATGAAAACTCGTCGTTATGGAATGCAATAATATCAACTGACTTTTCATAGTCGCAGAAATTACATCTGTAAACGATATTTCCGTTTTCAGTACAAGTTGCAGGAGTTCCGCCGATTTCAGTAAAGTTCTCCTGAATGGAATGTCTTGCGGGGATATACTCGGTCTTAACGGCACCGCACTCAGTACATGTATAAGTGGTTTCGCCCATGACCTTGCATGTAGCTGCCTTGGTCTCAACGCCGTCGTCCCAGTTATGCTCGCAAACGTCAGCTGATGCCTCTTCAACAGCGGCACCAAGGTTGCGTCTGACGGTTTCCATAATGTCGTAATCATCCATATTGCCCCAGGCGGAGGTTGAGAAATTATTGAGGGACAGGTAATTTACAACGTTGGCGGATACTTCGGATACAACGTCCTTTGCAGCATTGTTGCCCTTCATATCGGACAGCATTTTCAGCATCTGATATTCTTCAACGCCGTCGCGGAGAATTTCGATACGGAGAGTACCGACAACATCAACAGCAGATACTCTTGCCATGTTCTTACCGTAGAACAGAGTACCGTTACCGAAGATGGAATATCCGGTGCCGTAGTCGTGACGGTTTACAAACCATGTACAGGTGGATTTTGCACCGGTTGTGGTGGAATCGTGACCTGTCTTGTATTCATCCCAGTTATTCGTGCCGTAGTAGAGATAACCGGTAACGTCGTTCTGGAAGAGCTGCCAGAACAGAAGTTTTGTCTGCAGTCCGGTGTTCTCGATAAGGTGGTTACAATAAGTATAGCCCTTATTCCAGCCTGCGGAGTATGCCCACAGCTTGTAATTGCCGCCCTTGGCGTTTTCAACTATCTGATGGGACATTACTCTGTCGTGGAATTCACCGAACTGCTCGGTCCAGTCAACATAGGGAGAACCGAATACAGTTGTTCCCTTGGGTCCTGCGCAGTATATGCCGGAAATTGTGCATCCCAGCTCACGAATATAAGTGTCTTCGCCGCCAATGTAGTTTACCGCATCAAGCTCATATTTGGGAGTGAATGCGTAAATCTGAGGACACCATGTGGTAACGGAGCCTGTTATCAGCAGTTCTTCAGTTGCATCACGTCTCTCGCCGTAGGAATATGTTGCGGGATTGTTGGGATATCTGTAATAAGGATAAGGATGATCCTCATGATAAGGAACTACCGTATTTGCATCGGGCCAGAAGCGGCTGAGATAAGCGCTGGCGCTTTTTACATTGTCGATGGTAACACCGGTGAAATTAGGCTGTGACAGTCTTATTGCATCGTGCTGTTCCTCGGATGTAGGCTCATCAACAGTGTAGAAATACAGCTTATCCTTAAACTCGTCCCAGTTGGGGGAAGCAGACAAATCGTAATACATGGGAAGATACTGACCATACTGGTTAGTGCCATCCATATACGTAGAACCGGATACTGAACCAAGACCTGTCGTGGACATACGGACTGCCGTTACACGGGGATTGGTCAGATAAGGATTGGAAGAGGTGATTTTTCCGCCGGGAACGTCCATAGCGTTGAGTCTGTTCTCAAGGAAATAATCGTAGAAGGCCTGATATGAGCCGCCGTATGAAGTATTATTTCCCATAAAGAACGCAGTCTGCAGTGCGGTCTCATCAGAAATAACAAAATCCCAGACGTGCAGATAAACGGTAGCGGTCTTTACCTGGTTGCCGTTTGAATCATACACGTTGAGCTGTGCGGAATACCAGCCGGCAGGAGTATCCTCAGCGGACGTTGCACGGATAAGGAACGCCTGAGACTTGCCTGCGTTGAGTTTGAAAGTCGCGGGTTTGCTTTTTGTTCCGAGAGCCGAGTAGGGGAGCACGGGGTCGGGGGTCTCGCCGGAGCGGATGATAGTGTCATTTGCCGTTGCTCCCAGCACATAGGCGGAGTTCAGCTTTGAAGTAGTGACATACATTTCGTAATACAGTTCTGCGGGAACTGTATTACCGTTGCCGTCGGTAAAATCGGTAACTTCGATGTTCATTCCGGTTCTATCGGTTGCGGAATAAAGCACTACCTGGGCCGATTCTATCTCGTTCTTCGCCATGTAGATAGAGTAAGTTTCCTTTCCGGTGGACGTCACATCAGAAGTGAACGTCTTGCGGAATGAGTGGTCAAACCACATTGAAAGGCTTGAATCCTCGTTTGCCGCGTTCTGCTTAACATAGCTGTCGGCGGGATCATCGGACACAGCAGATGCCGAGAACACGCCTACGAGCAAAACGCACAGAAGCACTGCAACTGTCAGAACTTCAAGCAATCTTTTAGTCGTTTTTTTCACGTAAAACCTCCTGATACAAATACCGACAATCGGTTTATTTTATAATTTATGATAACATTTCTTTATAAATTTGTCAATAAATTATTTAAATTTATGATATTTATTGTTTATTTGCTCCAATATTGATTTTTCTGACAATTAGTGGTAATATGTATGTTAGGAATTTTTTATGAGGTAGACGGATGAAGGAAGAATTTGAAAGGACAGCCCTGATGTTCGGCGAAGATGCTTTCGGCAAACTGTCCGGTGCTCACGTTGCCGTTTTCGGTCTCGGAGGCGTCGGAGGACATGCCGTTGAAGCACTTGTGCGTGCCGGGATCGGCAGTCTGACTTTAGTCGACGGTGATAAGGTTTCACGTTCAAATATAAACAGACAACTGATAGCAACTCGGAAAACCGTCGGCATGTACAAAGGTGATGCATTTGCCGAAAGGATCTCCGAAATAAACCCGGACTGCAGGCTGAACATCATCAACCGTTTCTATTCTTCCGGAAGCTCCGACAGCTTTGATTTTTCATCTTATGATTATGTTCTGGACGCGATTGACTCCGTCCGGGACAAGCTGTCGCTCATCTACACGGCAAAAGCCGCCGGGATCCCGATAATATCCGCAATGGGTGCGGGAAACAAGGCTGATCCGACACGTTTTGAGGTAACAGACATCAGTAAAACATCCGTGTGTCCGCTTGCGAAAACGATCAGAACGAATCTTCGCAAACTGGGTATTGACTCTTTGAAAGTCGTCTATTCAAAAGAAGAACCGATCAATCCGGGCAGAACTGTCGGATCAAACTCATTCACTCCCGGTGTTATGGGAATGATCATGGCGGGAGAAATCATCAAAGATCTTATAAAGGAATAACATAAACATGAAAATCACAGAAATCTTAAAATCCGGTTCACCTGCTCTCTCTTTTGAGGTATTCCCTCCCAAAACGGATTCGTCATTCGACAGCGTAAAGGAAGCAACAGAAAAGATCGCCGAACTCCGTCCGGCATTTATGAGTGTTACATACGGTGCAGGCGGCGGAACGAGCAAATATACCCTTGACATAGCACAGAATATCGAGAATCTGTATTCCGTGCCGACTCTCGCCCACCTCACCTGCGTTTCATCCACACGGGAAACTGTCAAAGCACGCATAGAAGATATGAAAGCACGCGGCATCGAAAACGTGATGGCATTGAGAGGTGACCTCACTCCCGAACTTGAAAACAGTGACCGTTCCGGATGGGCATATTCCCATGCCTCTGATCTGATTTGCGAACTTCGTGAGAGCGGAGCCGATTTCTGTATCGGTGCTGCTTGCTATCCGGAAGTCCATCCGGAAAGTGCAAACAGCGTAGAAGACATAAAGCATCTGAAAGACAAGGTCGATGCAGGCGCACAGTTCCTTACCACACAGATGTTTTTTGACAACAGTCTCCTGTACAGCTTTCTGTACAGGATACGTGAAACAGGAATAACCGTGCCCGTGGTACCCGGGATCATGCCTATTACCAATGCAAAACAGCTTGAACGAGCCATAAAGCTTTCCGGATCGTTCGTTCCTCGGCGTTTTATGAGCCTTGTAGACCGTTTCGGCTCGGATCCTGCGGCTATGAAGCAAGCCGGAATAGCATATGCTACCGACCAGATAATAGATCTGTATGCAAACGGCCTTCCCTTAGTACACGTTTACTCCATGAACAAGCCGGAGGTCGCTTCAAAAATACAGGAGAATCTTTCTGATATTCTCGGAAAATGAATGTAACATATAAAATTTATAATGCGCCTCCGGTGTCAGAAAAGGAAATACTGAGATACGCCGGCGGCGGTGATGATACGGTCTGCGAGCTTCTTTCGGAATGTCTCACAGAAGCTGAGGGCCGTCTCTCCTACAAGGTTTGCCGCACGGAAGTTCCCGTTGTTATCTGCGGGAATTCAGTGGACATGTCTTTCGCAAAGATCATCTCAAGTGATCTTTCGAAAAACCTGTCCGGTTGCAGCAAAGCAGTTATATTTGCCGCAACGGTAGGCCCGTTCCCCGACAGGATGGTCATGAAATACGGTGCGGTATCACCTGCAAAGGCACTTCTGTTTCAGGCAATAGGGGCGGAAAGGATCGAAGCGCTCTGCGATATCGTTTCCTCGGAATATGATAATGCACGTCCCCGTTTCAGTCCGGGATACGGCGATCTCCCCCTCGAATTACAGCGCGATATATTCGCTTTGCTGGATTGCCCGCGGAAAATAGGTCTCACATTGAACGAAAGTTTATTAATGTCTCCCACAAAATCAGTTACTGCGATAATAGGTATAAAATGAACGTATTGGAATTTCTGAAAAACAGAATACTGCTGCTGGATGGCGGCTCCGGAACACTTCTGCAAAATGCAGGTCTGCCGTCAGGAGAACTGCCGGAAAGATGGAACATCACCCATAAGGATGTTGTCACAAAGATACACCGTGACTATTTCGATGCCGGCTCAAATGTGGTATACACCAACACTTTCGGTGCAAATCTTCTCAAATTTTCCAAAGAAGAACTTGACGAAATAGTTAAATGTGCAGTGTTCTGTGCAGATACGGCGCGCAATGAAAGTACGGCCGACGGTGAAAAGTTCATCGCTCTTGATATAGGTCCCACGGGTAAGCTTATCAAGCCCCTCGGCGATCTTGATTTTGAGGATGCCGTTTCGATCTTTGCTGAAACTGTAAAGCTCGGCGTGAAATACGGTGTTGATCTCATCGTCATCGAAACGATGAATGACTCATATGAAACAAAAGCTGCTCTTCTTGCGGCAAAAGAAAACTCCGATCTTCCCGTTTTTGTTACAAACGCATACGGCGAAGACGGCAAACTGATGACCGGTGCCGATGCAGTTGCCATGGCCGCCATGCTTGAAGGCTTGGGAGCCGATGCCATAGGAGCGAACTGTTCGCTCGGTCCGCGTGCGCTTTTCCCCGTTGCCGAAAAACTCATTGAAAGATCGTCAGCACCCTTAATATTCAAGCCCAATGCAGGGCTTCCCTGCATCGTTGACGGTAAAACCGTGTATGACGTAACCCCCGATGAATTTGCAGAAGAAGTATTCTCTCAAATCAAAAAGGGCGTTCGTATCGTCGGCGGATGCTGCGGGACTACACCCGAATATATCAAAGCTCTCAAGAGTATTATCGGTGATTATATTCCGGATGTGATAACTGATAAAGAAATCACATGTGTTTCATCCTACACTCACGCAGTTGACTTCGGTAATTCCCCCGTGCTGATAGGAGAACGTCTTAATCCCACCGGTAAAAAGGCTATGAAAGAAGCCCTCCTTTCCGGCGATTCCGGCTATATTCTTTCCGAGGCTATCGGTCAGACGGAACACGGAGCGCACGTTCTCGACGTGAACGTCGGTCTTCCCGGGATCAACGAAACAGATGTCCTTAAGAAATCCGTCTGTGCAGTTCAGTCCGTATGCGATCTGCCTCTTCAGATTGATACGTCAGATCCGTCTGCAATGGAAGCCGCGCTTCGTATCTACAACGGAAAACCCCTCATAAATTCCGTAAACGGCAAAGAAGAAAGCATGCGTAAGATCTTCCCTATTGCCAAAAAGTACGGAGGCGTTCTCGTCGCCCTGACACTTGATGAAAACGGAATACCCGCAACCGCGGAAGGCAGACTGAAAATAGCTGAAAAAATAATCGAAAGTGCCGCAGAATACGGCATTCGGAAAAAAGATATAATTTTTGACCCTCTGTGCATGGCAGTCAGTGCGGACAGAAGTGCGGCGGAAACAACAATAGAATCTATCAAACTTATATCAGCCGCGACCGGCTGTCCCACCTCTCTCGGCATTTCCAACGTATCATTCGGCTTGCCGGACCGTGACTTTGTCAACTGCACCTTCTTCGCAGAGTGCCTCGAATCGGGGCTGTGTGCTGCTATAATGAATCCGTATTCCGAAGGAATGATGCGCACTTATCACTCTTTCCGTGTGCTCCACGGTCTTGACGAAAACTGCGCGGATTATATCTCTTTTTCCGAAAAGAACAAAAAAGACGAAAAGACAGTATCATTTGACTACACCTTGAGAACTGCCATTGAAAAAGGAATGAAGGAGCGTTCGGCATCTCTGTGCGAACAACTCCTCGGAACGAACGATCCTCTTGCCGTCGTAAATGAGCATATCATTCCCGCACTTGATGAGGTAGGCCGCGGATTTGAAGATAAAAAGATATATCTGCCTCAGCTGCTTATGTCGGCTGAAGCGGCAAAATCCGCATTTGATGCAGTAAAAAGCCGCCTCTCGAGATCTGCAGCCGTCAAATTCCCTGTTGTACTTGCAACAGTCAAGGGCGACATTCACGATATAGGCAAGAATATAGTTAAACTTCTTCTTGAGAACTACGGATTTGCCGTGACCGATCTCGGCCGCGACGTTCCTCCGGAAAAAGTACTTGAAGCAGTTATTGCCACCTCATCTCCGGTAGTAGGTTTAAGCGCATTGATGACGACCACCGTTCCGGCGATGGAGGAAACCATCAAACTGTTACGTGAAAAAGCACCGGATGTAAAAATCGTCGTAGGCGGCGCCGTTCTGACTGAGGAATATGCAAAGTCGATCGGGGCTGATTTCTATGCGTCGGATGCCATGGAAACCGTCCGTTACTGTGACGGGCTGAAATGAGCAAACGACAGAACCATAAAGAGTATTATGAGTACTGAATTCAGACATGAATATAAATATCTGTGCAGTCTTTCACAGTCCGTTATACTGAAGTCGCGATTAGATGCATTGATGAAACATGACTCTCATATCGTCGGAGACGGATCATACCTGATCAGAAGCATCTATTTCGATGATCCCTATGATTCCTGTTTCTACGATAATGAAGACGGCGCTGATCCACGGGCAAAATACAGACTGCGGATTTATAACTGTGACGACAGTTTTATCTCTTTGGAACGCAAGGCAAAAATGCGCTCAATGACACACAAGGATGCAGCCCTGGTCACACGTGAACAAGCTCTGTGCTTTATGAGCGGACATATACCGGTTGTGTCTGATGATATGCCGACACTTTTGAAAAGGATGCTTTCGGATATGACTGAACGCGCTATGCACCCGGCGGTCATCGTACAGTACGTCAGACTTCCGTATGTTGAAAAATCAGGAAACACAAGAGTGACTCTTGATACGCAGATCGCATCCTCTCAGGCTTTTGACCGATTCTTTGAAAAAGATATCCCGCTCAGAAAGATCCTTCCGGAAAACAAGTGTCTTCTTGAGGTAAAATGGGATCAGTTTCTTCCGTCATACATATATGACACTCTGCAGCTCGAGCAGATGCAATGGACCGCATTTTCAAAGTACTATCTTTGCAGGAATTATAATCTCGGAGGTATTTCCTTATGACATTCAAGGACATATTCAAGAAATCTTTCATCGAGGGATATTCTTCATCGGAAATCAACATGGCAAGTATTGCATCCTGCCTTCTTGTAGCATGCATTATCGGTATTTTCATATTCGTTATGTACCGTATCATGTGCAGAAAAGCTTTCTTCAATAAGAATTTCAGCATATCCCTTATTGCCATATCCGTAATAACAGCCGCAATCATTCTGACGGTTCAGTCGAGTGTGGTGATCTCACTCGGTATGGTCGGAGCTCTTTCAATAATTCGTTTCAGAACGGCAATAAAAGATCCTCTTGATCTGATTTTCCTGTTCTGGTCCATCAGCTGCGGAATAATCGCAGGCGCGGGTCTTGCCGTGATTGCAGTTGCACTCAGCATTATTATGGCGCTGATACTTATACTGTTCAATGCTCTGCCTGTAGGCAAAGCGCCCAAGCTTCTGCTTGTAAGCACAACGGACATCGACTCTGAGGAAACAATTCTCAAAAAAGCAGGAGAATTCTGCCGCAGGGCTACCGTAAGATCCCGTTCCATGACTCAGGAGCAACTTGATATAATAATTGAAGTTGCCGGTGCAGATGATGCCGAACTTACACGTGAGATAATGAAAATCGAAGGGGTTATATCTGCCTCCGTAATCGCTCACGATGGTGAAGTAACATTCTGATCAAAGAAAAAGCCCCCTTACGGGGCTTCACTTAGGGATTTTTTCACCACTGACCGGAAAGAAGAAATACTCTGTTAGGTCACGAATGGTGGGAGATTTTCCGAATATCTAATGAAAAAATGACCGAAACTTTCGTTTCGGTCATTTTGTTATATCTTTCCTTTGTCCGTTCTGAACACCTGCCGTACTTTTGTAAGGCGACTGTATTCAGAACGAACAATCAGCGGCGCCTCTCTCCCTAAGTGAGCGCCCCTTTGCAGGGGCTTTTTATATTTCTCAAAATATATTCAAAGCGAGGTCTACAAATTCATTCCACTTTTCGTTGAATGTTGTCATCAGTTTGTGCTTTTCATAATTATCAAGTCCGCTGTACATTATTGAATTGATGGCAAGCTGTTTGAGATCGGCTATGCTGAGATCCCAGCAGAGCGCCGCAGCGAAGAAATCGTCCGTCAGCGTTTCATTTTCCTGGTACAGAGGATCATCGGAGCAAAGTGCCACAGGGACACCTCGCCGCAGATATTCTGCCGCAGGATGATTGCGTATATCCCGTGTATAACCGAGTGTCTGATTACTTATAACGCAGACCTCAAGACAAATTTCGGACTTTGCATATCTCTCGAGCAGATCCGGAAATCTGTAGAGATTCAGTCCGTGACCCACGCGGGCCACGCCGAGCAGATATGCATCTATCAAATTATCATTATTTGCGTCAAGACTCTCTCCGCTGTGAATGAACAGCTTCATATCGGGATACAGTTTTCTCGCCTTCAACAGCATCGGAGCAAAATCCTTCAGCGGAAGATTGGTATCCTCTTCATTTACGAGATCAAAGCCGATAACAAAATCGGAAATATGCTCCGGATCGTAACAATCCTTGATATTCTCTTTCGCATAAAGAGTGTTCAAAAAACACTTTTTTGAATATTCAAGTCTATCTGTATCCGCTTTTACCCCTGCACCAATGATCTTTACGGAGAAGAACGGAAATTCGTCCTTAACCCGATAATAGACGTCCCTCACGGTTTTGATATATTCCGCACAGGCATCAAGGTCTTCGGTGAGAAGAAGATGTATTTCTATATGATATATGCCGCGTGACACATAATATCTGAATGCTTTTTCATAAAAAGCCTCGGCAAATTCTCTGTTATCGGAAAGCACCGCATGCTTACAGAACAGTTCCTCAAACCATTGCCAGATCCCCACAGAATTCTTTTCTGCCCCAAGTACAGTCCAGTTTTCTATAAGTTCATCTTCGGATACTATACCTTCATTAAGAGCCTCAGAGAACATAATATATCCGTCCGGTACCGTTTCTCCGGGCACGAAACGTTTCAGGTCATAGCTTTTGCGGTCAGTATTAATATATATTTCCGGGCGATCTGAAAGCACCCTGCACAGTTCCCGTACCGGAAGCTCGGTCAGATCGTGAACGTGCAGATCTGCTCCTTTGGGCATAAGAGTACAGAAGCGGTAAAGCCTGCTCTCACAAAGGTTCCGGTCCGTGAGCACCGGAACGCTGTAATGCACCTCTCCTCCGCAGCTTTCCTTATATTCTTTTTTGAGTTCAGACAGAACGCCGTTCAGTCTGATCTCTTTTTCTTTCATGACAACGCCGATAAGATTTGAATTTGCCTCGGACAGTTCACGGCGCTTCTGCATATAATTCTCCGGTGTTATATCGATCACTGAATCACGTCCTTTCGTTTATTCTTATGTCAGCATTTTATCATACTTTGCGAATATATTCAATCCCGAACTGAAAAATCCGACACGTTTACCGTATTTGATTCATCATTTTGTATAACAAATCGGAATTATATCCGCCTGTGATTATTCATTGTGAATATATTCCGTATATTCGCAGAATTTTTATAATATTTATTCATCAAATTTGCAGTAAACCATTGACAAATATGGGTTGCAGGGTTTATAATATATGCATATTTATACAGTGCATGGGGTAATACGTATGACAAAAGTTTTTGTTGACGGCAGTGCCGGTACTACCGGGCTGAAAATCGTCAATCGGCTCGAAGCAAGAGATGATATAGAGCTTATCAGGCTCCCCGATGAGTACAGAAAAGATGCAGCGGCACGCAGTGATGCAATCAACAGTTCCGACATAGTCTTCCTTTGTCTGCCGGATGCGGCGGCAATTGAATCGGCAGAAATGGTAAATAACCCGCATACAGTAGTTATTGACACATCAACCGCTCACAGGACTGACGATAACTGGACGTACGGATTCCCTGAAATAGGATGTCTTAAAGAAAAAATCAAAAATTCAAAATATATTTCCAATCCCGGTTGTCATGCCAGCGGTTTCATATCTCTTATAGCGCCCCTCGCCGCCAATGGGCTGATCAGTAAAGAAGTAAAGCTCACCTGCTTTTCGGTTACCGGATACTCGGGCGGCGGCAAAAAGATGATAGCAGATTATGAGGGCGATGAGAAAGAAAAACTTACAGCGCCCAGAATGTACGGGCTGACACAAAATCACAAGCATCTCGGAGAAATGAAAAAGATCTGCAGTCTTAGCCATGATCCCGTATTTTCTCCGATAGTATCGTCGTACTACTCAGGAATGGAAGTGACTGTTCCCCTGTTTGCAGATCAGCTAAACGTTAGTGTCGAAGAACTAAAACAGTTTTATAAAGAGTATTACAAAGGTCCTGTCGTCACTTATAATGACAACCCGGATCCGGACGGATTTGCTTCCGCAGGATCGCTGTCAGGCCTTGATTCGATGCAGATCAGCGTGTTCGGCAACGATGAACGCATTACTCTTGTTTCAAGATTTGACAATCTCGGCAAAGGCGCATCCGGTGCCGCGATACAGAACATGAACATAGTGCTCGGCGTTGATGAAACGACCGGGCTGAACATAGGAGGTTAAAAATGAATGTAATCAAAGGCGGTATATGCGCCGCAAAAGGTTTCAAAGCGGGAGGTGTCCATTGCGGCATCCGCAAGAACAGAACAAAGAAAGACCTTTCAATAATTTTCAGCGAGGTCAGAGCAAATGCGGCGGCGGTATATACTACGAACCTGGTAAAGGGCGCACCTCTCACAGTTACGAAAAATCATATTTCCGATGGCAAAGCGCAGGCTGTCATATGCAACAGCGGAAATGCAAATACATGTAATGCAAACGGTATAGAAATAGCCGAAAAAATGAGCGCACTTACCGCAGAAACGCTCGGTATAAGGTCTGACGACGTGATAGTTGCTTCAACGGGAGTTATTGGTCAGCCTCTCGACATCACTCCAATCGCCGCAGGCATCCCCGTCCTTGCTGCTTCCATATCGGAAAACGGAAGTGCCGATGCCGCCGAGGGAATCATGACGACTGACACCGCTTTGAAGGAGATAGCCGTTGAGTTTACTCTTGACGGAAAGACCTGCCATATCGGCGGTATCGCAAAAGGAAGCGGCATGATACATCCCAACATGGCTACCATGCTCGTATTCATCACGACTGACGCTGCAATTTCTTCTCAAATGCTACAGAACGCGCTCTCCTCTGATATAGCCGATACCTTCAATATGGTCAGCGTTGACGGTGATACATCCACTAACGATATGGTGACCGTTATCGCCAACGGAATGGCGGGAAACAGCGAAATTGTCTCAGATGGCGAAGACTTCACGGCATTTATGAAAGCACTAAACACCGTGACCGTTTATCTTTGCAGAATGATAGCAGGTGACGGTGAAGGCGCGACAAAGCTCCTTGAATGTTCCGTTACCGGAGCAAAGGACATCACTTGTGCAAAAACAGTTGCGAAGAGCGTTATTTGTTCCAGTCTTCTGAAAGCCGCCATGTTCGGGGCAGATGCAAACTGGGGCCGAGTGCTATGTGCGATCGGTTACAGCGGCGCAGACGTTGACGTTAACCTTGTGGACGTTTCGTTCAAAAGCTGTAAGGGCACGGTGGACGTCTGCAAAGGAGGAGCCGGAATCGACTTTTCCGAGGAGAAAGCAAAAGAGGTCCTGCTTGAAAAAGAGATCGAGATACTCGTCGGACTTAATTCCGGAAGCGCATCAGCCGTTGCATGGGGATGCGATCTTACATACGATTACGTAAAAATCAACGGAGATTACCGCACCTGACGGAGGTATTTATGCTTGACAAATTCACTAATACGGAACGTGCAGAAGTGCTGACGCAGGCACTTCCCTACATAAAGCGCTACACCGGAAAAACTATCGTGATCAAATACGGCGGAAATGCAATGATCGACGAACAGCTGAAAAAGCAGGTCATGGAGGACATCGTTCTTCTTTGGCTCATCGGCGTGAAGATTGTTCTCGTTCACGGAGGCGGCCCTGAAATAAGCGAACTTATGGATAAGCTCGGCAAAAAGCCGGAGTTTATCGACGGTCTCAGAGTGACAGACAAAGAAACAGTTGATATAGTCCAGATGGTCCTTGCGGGAAAGGTCAACAAATCTCTCGTAAGTCTCATCGAAATGTACGGCGGAAAGGCTATAGGTATTTCCGGCATGGACGGAAAGCTCATTGAAGCCGCCGTAAAAGATGAGAAGCTCGGATATGTGGGCGAAGTCACGAAAGTCCATATAGAACCCGTAACTGACATCCTCGAAAAAGGTTATATTCCCGTTATATCTTCTCTCGGATGCGATGACGCCGGTAATACCTACAATATCAACGGAGACACGGCAGCAGCTTCGATCGCCGGAGCACTCGGCGCAGAGCGTCTTATAATGATGACGGATATCGCCGGAATCCTTATGGATAAAAACGATCCGGATTCTCTGATTCCCGAGATCAGCATCAGCGAAGCTGAAAAGCTGTATCGTGACGGTATGATATCAGACGGCATGATACCCAAAGTGAACTGCTGTATAGAAGCACTGAAAAAAGGCGTTAAAAACGTGGTCATCATGGACGGAAGAGTTCCTCATTCAATTCTTATGGAGCTCCTCACGGATGAAGGCGCCGGCACCATGTTTAAGGAGAAAAGAGATATGACGATAAAAGAAAAAGATTCAAATTATATCGCCGGTACGTACAACCGCTTCCCTGTCGTTCTCTCCCATGGAAAAGGATCACTTGTATGGGACGAAAACGGCAAGGAATATATTGATATGGGTTCCGGTATCGGCGTTACATCATTCGGCTATGCCGACGATATATGGCAGGCAGCAGTTTCGGGGCAGGCTTCAAAGCTCCAGCATGCTTCAAACCTGTACTACACCGAGCCCTGCGCCGTACTTGCCGAAAAGCTCTGCGAAAGAACCGGGATGAGCAAAGTGTTTTTCTCAAATTCCGGCGCGGAAGCAAACGAATGTGCGATAAAGGTCGCAAGAAAATATGCAGCAGAAAAGAAGGGACCGGAATACAGCACGATCGCAACGCTTAAAAACAGCTTCCACGGAAGAACGCTGACAACGCTCGCCGCAACCGGTCAGGATCATTACCACGAGCTGTATCAGCCACTGACACCCGGTTTTATTAATATAGATTCCCATAACATTTATGAGCTTGAAGTTGTCGGTTCGTCGAATAAACTGGCAGCTATCATCATCGAATGTATCCAGGGTGAGGGCGGAGTTATCGATCTCAAAAAATCCTTCGTAAACGAAGTCGTAGAGTATGCTCAGGCACACGACGTGCTCATTATCGTAGACGAAGTTCAGACCGGCAACGGCAGGACCGGCAAGCTGTATTCATACATGAATTACGGTTTCAAGCCCGATATCATTACTACCGCAAAAGGACTTGCGGGAGGTCTCCCCCTCGGTGCGACCATTCTCGGCGAAAAGGTAAAAGACGTACTCGGCCACGGTGATCACGGCTCCACCTTCGGAGGAAATCCAGTGTGCTGTGCAGGTGCTATATCCATTCTTGACCGTATTGACGACCAGCTTATGGCGGAGGTCAATGAAAAGAGCAAATATCTGTTTGACACTTTCAACGGCGCCGACGGCATCGAATCCGTCAGCGGAATGGGTCTTATGATCGGTCTGAAAACAAAAAAGCCCTCCGCGGAGGTCGTGGCAAAATGTATTGAAAACGGCGTTCTGTGCCTGACGGCAAAGGATAAAGTAGGTCTTCTTCCTGCGCTGAACATCCCCATGAGCGTTCTGAAAAAAGCCGCTTCCGTCATAAAGGAAGTATGCGCACAGTAATTGAGGTGTAATTATGGATCTTAAAGGCAAAAATTTTTTAAAGCTTCTTGATTTCACACCCGAGGAAATTTCGGGATTACTTGATCTTGCGGCTGATCTGAAAGCAAAGAAAAAAGCTGGTATCCCTCATAGGATCTGCGAGGGCAAAAACATAGCACTCATATTTGAAAAAACGAGTACCAGAACACGCTGTTCCTTTGAGGTAGCGGCTACCGATCTCGGCATGCATCCCACCTATCTTGATCCCTCCGGCTCACAGATAGGCAAAAAGGAAAGTATAGCGGATACCGCGCGCGTGCTCGGCAGAATGTTTGACGGTATCGAATACAGAGGATTCGGACAGGAAATAGTTGAAGAGCTCGCAAAATATGCGGGCGTTCCCGTATGGAACGGCCTCACCAATGAATTTCATCCCACACAGATCCTTGCGGATTTTCTGACGATCTGTGAGCATTTCGGCACACTTGCAGGAAAAAAACTGGTATATATGGGCGACGCCCGCTATAACATGGGCAATTCACTTATGGTCGGATGTGCAAAAATGGGTATGAATTTCGTTGCATGTGCTCCGAAAAAGTATTTCCCCGCGCCGGAGCTGATCTCGGAATGTGAAAAGATAGCCGCAGATACAGGCGCAGTTCTCGAGTTCATTGAAGATCCCATGGATGCTACAAAGAACGCCGACGTTATATATACAGATGTTTGGGTGTCCATGGGAGAGCCCGACAGCGTATGGGAGGAAAGGATCGGAGAGCTGTCCCCCTATCAGGTCAACAAAGCGCTGATGGACAACGCAGGATCTCAATGCAGATTCATGCATTGTCTGCCCGCATTCCATGACCTTAATACCAAGGTGGGAAAAGAGATATACGATAAGTTCGGTATAACTTGTATGGAAGTCACACACGAAGTGTTCGAAAGCGAACAGTCCATCGTCTTTGACGAAGCCGAAAACCGTATGCACACAATAAAAGCCGTCATGGCGGCAACTCTATGAATATAAAGGCGGGGGGGAAACTTCCCCGCCGCCTTAGTGTTTTGAAATGATCAAATCATTTTTGTGATTTTGCGCTGCAGTAATACTTTTATTCAATTTTGAATTTTTCCGCGTATACTGTACGCCAGAAGCCGGGCGATACTTCTTTTTCAGCGTCATCATAGACTACGAGAAGCTCATTCGGCGCTGTCTCGAAAATTGAGCAATAGCCCGACGGACCACGTTCCCACTGCCCTTTATTCTCCTTAAAGACATAAGGCGCAGACCAAGTTTTTCCTTTGTCCTCGGAGAAGAGCAGGAAAGAGTCCCATTTTCCCGAAGCACATACCAGAGTGCCGTCAGACAGTTTCAGAAGTCTGGGATATACACCGTAATCACAAATTTTCTGCGGTGCATCCCACGTTTTACCGTAGTCGTATGAGCGGCAGATATACATGGGTGTATATACCTCGTGGCCCTGTGTACGCATTACGCAAATGACCTCGCCGCCGCCGAGATCAAGAATGTCCGGCTCGCAGAAGCCCTCGCCTTCACCTGCCAGTCCCGGATAGGTCATGCAGTCGGCGACAGTTGAAAGATAACTGAAAGTATGTCCGTTATCGTGAGAGACGATCATCCACGTACGGTACTGGTACATATCGTAGTAATCCTTGAAATAGTCAAGCTTTGACTTATCTGCCTTGAACTGCCCGTACATAGCGCCCAAAATGTCGCCGTTATCCAGCTGGTTGAAAAGGCTTACGTAGCCAAGCTGATACTCCTTCGGGTCCAGTCCGTCACCGTATCCGAAATTGAGGTCCGGAATGTCGACACAGAAAAAGTCTGTCTGAATATCCTCGTCGAGAATGGCGTCAAAGCTCTCAGCGTATTTCATTTGAAGCACGTGCGGAAATTTCTTTTGTTTCTTAATGTTCACATGATACTTGATCGGCGTGTCGATACCCATACCGAAATACGTGCCGTCCTGCAGCCTTATCATGCGCGGGGTATCGAAACGCCCGTCTATTCGCTTCCAGCTTTCGCCGCCGTCCTCGGAATAAATCCCGTATTTTGAGCCGACTCCCTGCACTCCTACAAGAAGCCTTCCATCGCCGCCGTCGGCATTGTCCACCGCGAACGTACCAGCATCAAGGTGAACTGATGAGATTTTCTTAATTTGCTTCATTGCTTTCCCTTTCAAGCGCTGCTTTATTTCAAGAATGTAATCGTTATTTTTCATTATCAATTTTAACCGAGGCGGGACGATTTGTCAACAAAGACGTGTGGTACAGCAGAATTTAAAGGCGGCAGGGATTTCTCCCTGCCGCCGGATAGGATTATTTTCATTTAAGCCGTCGGAAACTTATTCCCACTCGCCAAATTCACATTTATTCATAGCTTGCGGCTGTTCATTTTCCCGTATTTTCAGGGGAAATACGCGAACATCTGTTCGAACTGTATCGGATTGTACGAAGTTTAGTATCAAAATCATATCACCGGGTAATCGCATAAAACTTTCTGTTCGCTGATGATAGTATAGCACACTTTCAGAATGATTGCAAGAGATTTTCACAAAAATGCACGATTATTTTTATGAGTTCGTGCGTAGCTATTGATTTTTTAGGAAAATATGTAGTACAATATGAACGAGTATGATGCTACTATTCTGTCGAGAGGTAGGTGAATCGTTTGACACCGTACGATATAGCAGATAAAGTATTTCACACGATCGGTGAAATTGCCAAAAAGTCGGACCTGCTAAAAGCAGGATTGCAAGAAAAAGATGTCGTTTCACTAATTAAGCGGGGATATATAGAGAGAGTAAGGTACGGTTATTATAAGCTGGCAAACAACGATGCACCCAAAGAGGAATACATCCTTGCCGGATTGATCAAACAAGGTATCGTCTGTGTTGAATCGGCGCTGTTCTATTATGGCTACAGCGATTTTGCACCACGCGAATGGACGATTGCCGTTCCGTATTCTTTTTCCAGAACAGTGAAAGTAATACGGGAAGAAGTCCCGGTCAAGGCGTATTATGTTCAGAACGATATGTACCACTTGGGCGAAACGACCGGCACGTTCAACGGTGTAATGCTTCCCGTATATGACCGGGAGCGCACGATCTGTGACTGTTTCAAATACCGCACAAAACTCGATAATGAGATATTCAACAAAGCGGTCAACGCTTATGTTTCGGACGAAAAGAAAAACCTTGCTAACCTTTCCAAATACGCAAAGGAAATGGGCGTTTACAAAAAAATGATGAATGTAATGGAGGTGCTGCTGAATGGTCGGCACTGATAATTACGGCAGCGATGATGCGATGCAGAAGAAATGGAAAGCATTCTGCCGGAAGATTGATACAAAGACCGATGATTACGATACGGTGCTGAGAACGATCAAAGAGTTTTTGACGGAGCCGTACAATGCAGCAGTAAGTAAGGAGAATTAAGTATATGTATGATTGCTTTATAATGATATTCACTGCACTCTCTGGACTTGGTGCAGTTGGCGCTATAATTACGGCTATACGTATTTATCATCGCCAGGAAAGAATAGCCTTGTTTGATAGGAGAGCGAAAACATTAGATGATTTTGAGAAATTTGTTTTTGAAATACTACCTTGTTGGGGTTGGCAAGGAGAAATGAAACATATTACAAAGTACTCAGAACAGGAAGTGGTCGCACTTTTTAATGAAGAATATGGCAAATTACGAAACAACATCATACAGACTGCTGAAAAATGCAATATCCTAATTGGAGATATAGAATATGCTCAAAATCATGGTACTTGTCATAACAAAACCGAAGTTGAGTTGGAAAACGAAAAAAAGGCTTTGGAAAAAGGACTGCAATCACAATTTTCTCTAAAACGAGGAGAAGCATATCAAAAATGGTTGAAAATATAAATGAAAAAGGCTTGTATATCCAAAAGGTTCTAAAACATCAATACGACAAAAGTTGTCCTAACATAATTGCATTTCTGTTGTTATAATTAAATCATCTCAACAGAAAAGGAGACAAGCACATATGAAGAAGACCGAAAAAATAACAAAATATGTTTCAAAATTATTTGATCTGTATTCTATGAATGATTATGGATTCTTTCATGATTATGATGAAGATACCGATCAAACGATTGAAGTTCCGCTATTTCAGCTTGGAAAAGTTGATAAAGATACTATTGCAAAAATCAGTATCAATTTTGGCATCACTCCAGATGAAATTTTAAATATCGACGATTGTGCGGCTATGCGCTACTGGAACAAATATCCCTTTTTCAAATTGTATAAGCAATATCTGCATTTAATTGAATGGAATCAAAAATATAAGGATCCCGAGCCGACCGCCGAAGAATTACTATTCAATGCTATTTTTGCAGTTAATAAGGGTATTTCGGTTAGATACAGATATGATATCCGGTCTATCAAGGAAAGACTTGTTCGGCAATTAAAGGAATACAACGCTGTTATGCCGGGCGTATATCACGAAGGCGCAGAAATCACTGATTTACGAATTTCTACTCAAACTATGATTTCTTTTCCGGAATGCCCAACTATGATTCAATCTTTTCTCGATATGACAGACAGACTTCAAGAATTGTTCTACAAAGCAATAGAAACGGAACTTCTTTCAGACGAAATAAATGAAATGAACTTTCTTGCAAGTTGGTTGCGAGCCTGTGACATAGTTACATCGGATACATTGATTACATATGAGAATGTAAGATGCTATCACAAAATTTATAAAGAAGAAAATTTAGATGATTTCTTTGAGTACGCAAAAATTAAAGCGTTTGTTGACAGCAATCCGTGGCGCTGTCAAGAATTCTTTAGTGATGCATCTCTTTTGCAAAAATTTGTCACAGTCTTTCCACAGACAAAAGCAAAGATGCGAGAATTTGGCATGGAGTTGACGAATTTTTCTTGCGAGTTTGTTTGGTCTGATGCCAAACCGATTCAATATTCTGATGAAGATGAGCAAGAAATGGCGGCAGTTGATCAAATATGTGGTCTTAAATCGATTCCTGTAGAAGAACGTGCAAAAGAACGAACATATATTTACGTTAATAAGAACAGAAGTGAACTATATGGTTGGGGAAACTATATAAAGACACTCAAAAAAACATGTGGACCGGTTTCCAAAGGAGGAATTGAGGTTCCGATCCGTTTGCCATTTACCCTTTATAACGGTGGCTTTGAGCGTATGGATAAGCGCATTACGGCAAGGCTCGGAGGGAGTAACAATGGCTAACGAGAATTACACAGGAAAAATAACCGGCAAGAATTTGCGCCGTCTCCTAAAAGAAAATAATATGACTCAACAATCATTTGCTGATGATTACGGTTTGGAATTACGTACGGTTAGCCGTTGGATAAACGAAGAAAAACTCACAAATATTATGGATATACAAGCTCTTGCCGATTATTTTGATGTCTCATTTACTGATTTTTTCAGAGCAATTTAGAATACGACAAATCTTGTCCTAACACCTTTGAATGCCCATCCCTTATAATATACTCAGAAAACAAAAGCCAAAGGAGTGTGTTATATGGGCTGGGCAAAATATACTGAAGATATTAACGAATTGATCTCTGAAAGAATTACATTGCTGAGTAAAGCAAACATTGACACCGAAGTAAAAATTGAAGTACATTTTGAAATCCCCAAAATTCAGGTTGCAGCGAAGCAAGACTGCAATGATTTTGAAGATTATTCTGATTTCAACATTATTTGTAAAGATTGTGGTAAAGAGTTTGTATTTTCGGCAAAATCTCAAAAATATTTTGATAAGCAAGGGTGGAATGTGCCTAAAAGGTGTAAATGCTGTCGTGAACATAGAAACACTGTCTTTCTGATGCACGCTTCGCATTGAGGTGTGCAAGATGAATAATGTTTTATATTCGACAGAAATCAACCAATATATTCTATACGAAAAAGCAGAACATTCCTTGTATGAACGACATTGCATAGACGGGAAAATCGTTGGATGTAGTAAATGTTGCGGCTATTGCCAATGTAAAGAGCATCCGGGGTTTCTCACAGAAAAGCTTCGCAAGCAGCATAATTGCATCGAAAAACAATGTTTTCACTATATCAGTAAACCTAAAAAAGAAAAATCGACACTTCAAGAAACGCAAGACCGATCTTCGTTAATATTATCTCTTGTAAAACAGATTTCCGCCAAAAATGAAGGCGTAAGGGTATTGCGTGTGGAAAGCGGTACTCTACTTAACCATTATACGGCATTTTTTGTTACGATAACAAATGATTATTCGTTTGAGGAGTACATAGAGGAAATTTACCGTAGCATAGGAGTATGTGTGGCGTTTAAGAAATTGGATTATGATTTTGATAAGTGCGTTGCTTTGATACAAGCAAGCTGATGGAGGATAAGGATATGGCAAAAGATGAACAAGGATTTATGGATTGGTTAGTTGAAGATATATGTAACACCATTGAAATCAAAGGTGCAGTGGAAGCCACCCGTGACGAAAACGGTAAGGTGGACAAATGGGCAGCCACAGGTCTCGCAATGGGGCTTGGTCATACCTCCGACGATGAAATGGCAACACTTGCCGGATTTCTGGGTGCAGAAGGTGCATTTGACAATGACAACATTTCAAACGATTTTGATGATATTTCCGTACCGGTTACAACTTCAAGATACACTACCGGCACAGCCAGTTATATGAGCGAAGCTGAATATGAACGGAAGAAACAGGATGCAAATTCAAACTTCAAGACATCCATTTGGCTCATTGCTATTGCGGCAATTGGAATATTTATAGGCTTGATTTCGGGAATCGGAGAAGATTCCGATTCTTTTGGAATCGTATGTTTGGTTGCATTTGCCGTTTTAGGATGGGGAGTCTATTATTTCTGCAATCAAAAGAATCAAAACCTTGAAAAAATTGAAAAAGAGTATTCGGAATCTTGTAAAAAGAAAAGGCAAGAGGAAGAGGCAAAAAGAAAACGGGAAGTTGCCAAAAAAGAATTTGAAGCACTTCGGAATTACGCAGGCACAACAGATTTTTGCACCGCAATAAATTCAGTCTTCAAAAAAGCAAAAACTCTGTTTGATGAAGCAGATAAAACTTGTGATATAAACGAGCCATCTTACAATCGGGAAATCATCGAAAACCTTTTGACATTCATACTTTATTTTGCGATTAAAGATTGCAAAATAACCTCAAAACAAAAATCTGCTACCTTTGATCTTGCAATGTGTTGGTGTTGTATTCACAGCGATTTTACCGGAGATATGTTGTTCTTGGAACACCATAGTGATTTAACCGAAACCTTACAAAAGGCATTAGACGAAATTTATTCTTTAATTACAGTAGCCGTTCATAAAAGCGGTCAAACCGGCGCAGATATGGATTTCACAAAAACACTGTGTTCAATGATGATTTTACTTGGAGAGGAATTTGACAAACAGTTTACTCCGAAAGGGCTTGGGGCAAGCGGAGTCCATATCATCTTAGAAACGGCACGAAAAGCTGCCCAACGAGTCATTGATGAGCGATTACTTGATGATCCTGCTGAAGAAACGACCGTATGTGATGACTCAGCCGACAGCAATGTCAATATGGATTCTGTCATGAATAAGGTCGAAAAATTGGTATCTGATAAAGATTTTTTATCAAGGAAAGTTGCCGGAAAAGAATTTGAAATCACATGCGATTCTTGTAAAAACTCTGTGAAAATAACTGTAACCTCTGAATTGACCGGGAAATGTCCTATTTGTGGTCATGAAAATAAACTCACATTTTCAGTTAAATAACGAGTAAAATGTGTAACGGCGGCAGGGATTTCTCCTCGCCGCCGTCGGTATTGTCCACCGCGAACGTACCGGCATCAAGGTGAACTGATGAGATTTTCTTAATTTGCTTCATTGCTTTCCCTTTCAAGCGCTGCTTTATTTCAAGAACGTAATCGTTCTTTTTCATTATCAATTTTAACCGAGGCGGGAAGATTTGTCAACAAAGACGTGCGGTACAGCAGAATTCAAAGGCGGGAGGGGTTTCTCCCTGCCGCCGGATAGGATTATTTTCATTTAAGCCGTCGGAAACTTATTCCCACTCGATAGTTGCCACCGGCTTGGGCGAGAGATCGTAGAGGACACGGTTTACGCCATTTACTTCCGCAAGAATTCTGTTTGTGA